>JACMNP010000193.1 GCA_014378495.1 Methylotenera sp.
AGATATTCAATAGGTTTAAAAAAACGCCTTAACTTTGGTTTATCTTCAGTATCAGTTAATGTAAGTTCTAAATTTGGGTAGGCTTGTTGAAAGCTAGCTTGATTGATTAACGTGCTAGATAGATGCATTAGGCCTGCGTAATCCGCATCTTCTTGAATATCTGAATCATCAATCACAATAAACTCAATCTTCTTTGGTAAATCAATGCTGCAAGCCAGTTTTTCACAAATTTGTACAAGATATGGTTTTGTTTTGGGATAATAAATAGCGATATCGTTGCGTAAAAAATAAACACTTTGTGCAATTGCAACGAATAACAAAATTAGAGCAAATAAAACCATCAACCAAATACGAGATTTTTTAAAGATTTTTTTAGGCTTGAGTTTAGATTTATCAGCTAAGTCATCAAAATTGCTAGGCTGGCTAGGCGGGATAAAGTTTAGGTTTTTTTCGGTTTTACTACTTTTAGCTTCTGTAGATTCTAGGTCTATATCTTTATAAGTGAATATTTCATTGATATCAGAATCATTACCATGATTATCTTGTAGTGTTGGTTCAAGCGCAACATCGTAAGATATTGTTTCATTTAAAGCGTTTAAATCAGTCTCAGTTTGGGTTTCTTCTAATTCAACAATTTGTACTGTGGCATCAAAAACATTGAGGCAATTACCACATCTTACTTTGCCGTTGTACTGGCTAAGTTGCTCATCAGTTACAACAAACTGCGTTTGACAAACAGGGCAGTTGGTGATGGAACTCATTTTTTAGTGCCTGTGAGCAACACCCAAGCATCCATATATTGCGGCGCATTCATCGTAAACCATTCAGCGTAAATAGCAGAAACATCAGCAGCTTGCTCTTTTAAAATGCCAGAAAGGGCGATTTTACCGCCCGTTTTACATGATTTTGCTAGTGCTGGAGCTAATACACTTAACGCGCTAGAGAGAATGTTAGCGACTACAATATCAAATACTCGTGTTTGATATTGAGCGGCATTGTAAAACTCAGCCGTTACATGATTCTGTTCGGCGTTATACAAACTTGATTGAATCGCCTGTGGGTCAATATCGGTACCTACCACATGGCTTGCACCTAATTTTTTAGCCGCAATCGCTAAAATCCCAGAGCCACAGCCGTAATCTAATACAGTGCTTTGTGCAGAAACAGTTTGTGTAAGCCATGCTAGACATAAGTGCGTAGTAGGGTGGCTGCCAGTACCAAAAGCCAATCCAGGATCTAAAACAATATTGATTGCATTAGTATTAGGTGCACTGTGCCAAGTAGGGACTATCCATAAATTGTCAGTGATTTTAATAGGGTCAAACTGAGACTGTGTGGCACGCACCCAGTCTTGTTCTTGAATACTTTCAGTGGAGTATTGCAAGTTAGCAAGCTTAGTTTCATGTTGTAAGTCAGCCATGATTTTACTGACATCAATACCTTCATCAAATAAGGCGCTCACCAAGTTTTGTTGCCAAATACCAGGCGGTGGATCACCAGGCTCACCAAATATTGGCTGTTCATCTAGCGTATCAGCATTCGCATCTTCAATAATGGCTGAAAGCGCACCGAGCCCCATGAGTGTATCGCTAATTAAATCAGCGGTGTTATCTTGTGCTTCAATTTTTAGCGATACCCAGGCCATGCTTAACCTATTTACGTGTATTGATTAGACTTACTTGTTATAGATACCAAGTTTTTGCTCAAGGTAATGAATGCTAGTGCCGCCTAAATGAAACGCGGCATCAGCCATTAAATCAGCATGTAGCGCTACGTTAGTACTAATACCATCTATCATCATTTCAGATAGAGCAATACGCATACGGGCTATGGCTTGTTCGCGTGTGTCACCATATGTAATCAATTTACCAATCATAGAGTCATAATTTGGTGGCACTGTATAACCAGAGTAAGCATGTGTATCAATACGTACGCCTGGACCACCTGGCATGTGGAATTTATTGATTTTCCCTGGCGATGGCACAAAGGTGTATGGATCTTCAGCATTGATACGGCATTCAATGGCATGGCCTTTGAGCACGATGTCTTTTTGACGGAATTTAAGTTTTTCACCCGCCGCTACAAAAATTTGTTGCTGTACTAAGTCTATACCCGTGATCATTTCTGTGACGGTGTGCTCTACTTGCAAGCGTGTATTCATTTCAATGAAGTAAAACTCATTGTTTTCATATAAGAATTCAAAAGTACCAACACCGCGATATTTAATTTTACGACAGGCTTCTGCGCATCGTTCGCCGATTTTGTCACGTAACCTAGTGTTTAATAATGGTGCTGGCGCCTCTTCAAGAATTTTTTGGTGACGACGTTGCATAGAGCAATCACGCTCGCCTAAAAACACTGCGTTACCATGTTGGTCGGCTAATACCTGAATTTCAATATGGCGTGGTTTTTCTAAGTATTTCTCCATATAGACTACTGGGTTGCCAAAGGCTGCTTGCGCTTCTGCCTTGGTCATATTCACTGAAGTGAGTAATGCCGCTTCGGTATGTACCACTCGCATACCACGTCCGCCGCCACCGCCAGCCGCTTTAATAATGACTGGATACCCAACTTGCTTAGCAGTTTTAATAATTTCAGCAGGGTCATCTGAAAGTGCGCCCTCAGAACCTGGCACGCAAGGTACACCAGCTTTTCGCATGGCATCTTTGGCGGATACTTTATCGCCCATTAAGCGAATCGTTTCAGCTTTAGGACCAATAAATACAAAGCCGCTTTGTTCAACACGCTCTGCAAAGTCTGCATTCTCAGATAAAAAACCATAGCCTGGATGAATCGCTTGTGCATCAGTCACTTCGGCCGCGCTGATCACAGCAGGCACGTTTAAATAACTTTGGCTAGAAGGCGCAGGCCCTATACAAACAGATTCATCTGCAAGTTTTACATATTTAGCTTCACGATCAGCTTCAGAATGTACTGCAACCGTTTTAATGCCAAGTTCGCGACAAGCGCGCTGTACGCGCAAGGCGATTTCACCTCGGTTCGCGATTAAGATTTTGTCAAACATAGCCATGTAAATTAAATCCTATGCTTAAGCAATAATAAAGAGGGGTTCGCCGTATTCAACTGCAACGCCGTTATCTAATAAGATTTTTTTAACAACTCCAGCTTTGTCAGATTCGATTTCGTTTAGTAGTTTCATCGCTTCAATAATGCACAGCGTGTCGCCTATTGCAACGGTATCGCCGACTTCTACAAAAGACTTTGCATCTGGCGAGGGCGAGCGGTAGAACGTGCCAACCATTGGGGATTTAACGGCATGACCTTCTTCAACAACTGGTGCTGGTTCAACCACTGCTGCTGGCGCTTGAGCTGTAGGCGCATACTGCATTGGCGCATAATTGGCGAAATTTTGGTAGGGCGCACCCTGTCCATTGTTAGGGCTATTAGAGGTAAAGTTACGACTAATACGTACTTTTTCACCATCTTCAGTCAGTTCAAGCTCTGAGATACCTGATTCTTCTACCAGATCAATTAATTTTTTAAGTTTGCGTAAATCCATAATAACCTCTAAAAATCCAGTTAAATAATAGTCTTGTTAAATGAGTGTTCAATATTGCTTAAGATTGATCGATGTGCCGAATGGCGTAATCAAGTGCTAAAGTATAACCATGCGCACCCAAACCACTAATGACACCAACTGCAATATCAGTAAAGTAAGAATGATGACGAAATGCTTCACGTGCGTACACATTAGAGAGATGCACTTCAATAAAAGGCACCTTAACAGCTGAAAGCGCATCGCGCATAGCAACTGAAGTATGTGTAAAAGCCGCTGGATTTATAATAACGAAATCTACGTGATGAGTAGCAATTGTCTGAATTCTAGTCACAAGCTCAGCTTCTGCATTACTTTGAAAAGTCTCTAAATCAATGTTCGCCAGTTTGGCATTATCTACCAGCGTTTGATTAATAGAGGCTAGTGTAGCATTGCCATAATGTTCAGGCTCGCGCAGACCGAGTAAGTTAAGATTAGGGCCATGTAACACTAAAATTGATTTAGCTGACATAACATTCTGCTTTTTTGGATGCTTTATTGCGTAAATTGCGGTAATTCATAAACGCAAGTTTGCCGAAGTTAGCAGGTTTTGTCCAGCTACATTAGTGAAATTAAACGAAATTAGCCAAGGTTAGCTATTTAAGTGGTTGATATTATTAACATATGAGGCTGTCAATAAACTGTAATCTTAATGTGTTGTTAAACTGGCTAGCGTAGTCTCTAAAAGCGGTTTACTGATGCGACCAAAATAGGTTTTAATTACATTGCCTTGAGTATCAATAATAATCGTATAGGGTAAAACGCCTTTATCATTGCCTAGCCCGCTACCTAACGTCATACCTTCTTCTTCAGCTGCGAATAAAGGGTAGCTCACAGGTGTCGCTTGTACAAACTCTTTTACCAGCTTTTGTTCATCAATCGCTACCCCTAAGACTACGACATTTTTCTGTTGATATTCTTTGTACAATTCAGAAAGCTCAGGCATTTCTTCGCGACATGGTGGACACCAAGTTGCCCAAAAATTAAGCACGATAATTTTGCCTTTATACTGGCTTAGTGCTTGTTTTACGCCATCTTCATTAGGTAAGTTGGCAGCAAAAAATGCTGCTGATGAAAGCGTCTTATTTTCAATAGTGGAATGGGCTAATTCTTTGTTAGGCCTTAAAAAGTAATGGTAAATCGCAAAGCCCAAACATAACATTACGGCAAAATATACGAGGTTTGAAAGTATTTTTTTTAACATGGTTTTTAATCTGTGGTAGTTGAAATCTTGGTTAACATCACTTGCTTATTTGATTAAATCATCACTTTTCAAGTCCATCATTTGGCCAGTTTAGCGCTTTGAGAGCGTAGCATAAAAGCGATTAGCATTTTGAAAACCTATCGTACGGATGGCTTTAATTTCTTGTCCATTTTTATCAAAAAAGATAATACCAGGCGGGCCAAACAAGCCAAAATGTTTAAGTAAGGCTTGATCTCCATCGTTATTTTCTGTGACGTCAGCTTGTAATAAAACAGTATTTTGTAATGCCGTTTTAACTTTTGCATCATTAAAGGTAAGTTTTTCCATTTCTTTGCATGAAGTGCACCAATCTGCATAAAAATCTAGCATTACAGGTTTGCCGTTAGCCGCTTTAATCGCGGCATCTAAATCTGCAACGGTTTTCACACGGGTAAATGGTAGATGATGCGTATCGTTAAAGCCTAGCAATTTATTGACTGGTGCCGTGATGCTCTGAGGCAGCACTGGCCAGACAATATAAGCAGCCATTGCTAACATCAATACGCCAAAAAAATTGCGTACTATGGTCACCCAGCCACCTGCTTTTGGTAATAGGCTGCCTGCGGATGCACCTATAAGCAATAAAGGCATGCCCATACCAATAGCTAATGCGAATAGCCCGATACCGCCCAGCAATACATTGTGTGTTTGGCCAATATAAATTAATGCACCAGCGAGTGGCGCTGCCACGCAAGGGCTAACGATTAGTGCAGAAAGCACGCCCATAATAAACACCCCTAAAAATTCGCCACCTTTAAGCTTGTTGCTGGCGTTGAGCATTTTATTTTCAAAGCTGGCGGGTAGTTTAAGTTCATAAAAACCAAACATAGAAAATGATAACAATACAAATACCAGCGCAGTAGCCCCTAATACCCAAGGATTTTGCAAGGATTGGCTCAGCAGATTGCCTGATAATCCAGCTGCTATACCTGCTAATGTATAGCTTAAAGCCATGCCTAAAACATAAGCTACTGATAATCCAAAAGTATGTAGTTTTGAAGGTTTTAGTTGTTTGCTCTGGCTACCAACAATGATGCTAGATAAAATTGGAATCATCGGTAAAACGCAAGGGGTGAGTGATAGCAACAAGCCCGCGACAAAGAAACCTGCGATGACTAACCATAAATTACCAGATTTTAAAACGCGCGTCGTACTATCGGTATCATTTTCACTGGCCAATGCAGTATTAGTTAAAGTATTTGTGCCGGTATCTGCAGTTGGTAAATCTACTGAAATATTTTTTTTAATTGGCGCATAACATAAGCCTTTTTCGCTACAGCCTTGGTAGGTGGCTAATATTGTTACACTACCATTATTGGTTCCAGCTAATTTAATATTGGCAGTAAAATCATGGTGATATACTTCTTGTTTACCGAAGTTAGGATCATCTTTGATCTCGCCAGCAGGTAATGTAATCGAGTCAACTATTGCACTACTAGGTAGCTGGATCTCAAATTTAAGCCGCTTATTGTACAAATAGTAACCTGGTGCAACAGTAAACATCGCTTTAATATTGTTAGCATCTAATGCGCTTAAGTCTAATTTAAATGCTACGTCTGGCGATAAAAACGTTTCCTGGCCGTTATCTTCAATTAATGAATTACTAGAAGAGCTTTTATTGGCATCATCAGCGTAAGTATTGTTTAAAAAGCACAATATGAATACCGTCATTAAACTTGCTAATGATTGTTTTAATGATAAATTTTTCAATGAGAAACATTCCATTTTAATAGTTTAAGTTATTGTTATTATTCAATCTTGCAATTACACATTATAAACGCCATATATTATAGATAGATAATTAGCCTCATACGTTCAATGAAATGGAGATAACTTAATACATGCGCATAATAATTACGTTGGCTTTACTCGCTTTTCCCATCGCTGAAATATCCATTTTAATTAGCCTAGCTAATCAATATGGCTGGTGGGTGTTGCTATATTTAGTCGTAGTAGCCCTATTGGGCTTACAACTCATTCGTGATGAAAACTTATTATTTTCTGGCCGTATGATGCAAAATTTAACGCAAGGCGGTAATCCAATCAAAGCTTTGTTTGGCAGTGCCCGTAATATTATTGCAGGAATATTACTTATTATCCCTGGGGTGCTTACTGACATTATTGCAGTACTGTTGTTATTAATTCCCGTGAACAAAAGTGGACAAAATGCATCCAAGCATCAGTCACGTCAAGCCGCTAATGATGATGTGATTGAAGGCGAGTTTCACCGCGAAGATTAGTTTTGAGAGATAGATTTATGTGAATTAAGCTTGATATTAAATCGTAAGGTTTACAAGACTAGTAAGACTAATCAATATATAAAATCAATTGAGAATACGAGCATGACGCATCAAATCACCCTTCAGCCTAGTGGTAATACTTATACTGCCAAGGCTTATGAAACTCTGCTGGAATCAGCGATTAACGCGGGTATTAACATTCCTTACGGTTGTCGAAACGGCACCTGCGGTAGTTGCAAGGGGTCTATTTTAAGCGGCGAGGTTGATTATGGTGATTATGCTGAAAGTGCATTAAGCGATGTAGAAAAGTCAGCAGGTAAGGCGCTATTTTGTTGTGCACGCCCGTTGTCAGACCTGATCTTAGAATGCCGTGAAATGAATATGGACTTCGTGCCTGCGCGCATTATTCCTGCGAGAGTAGAGCGTAAAGAACAACTTTCACACGATGTGATGGCGCTGTTTTTAAAACTGCCTAGCAGTCAATCTTTGCAGTTTAAAGCTGGGCAATATATAGAATTTTTACTGAAAGATGGCAAACGCCGCGCATTTTCTCTTGCAAACCCACCACATATCGATGGTTTATTAGAGCTTCATCTACGCTTGATTCCAGGCGGGCAATTTACTGAATACGTGTTTAACGAAATGCCAGATAAAGCCACTATGAGGATTGAAGCGCCGTTTGGTAGCTTTTACCTGCGAGATGATTCAGATAAACCTATCATCATGGTCGCGGGCGGTACTGGGTTTGCGCCTATTAAAGGCATCATCGAACATATGTTGCATCACAATATGAATCGCGAAATCACTTTATATTGGGGCGCGCGAAGCTTGCAAGACCTTTACATGCCAGCTCTGCCTGCATCATGGGCAGCGGCGCATCCGCATATCAAGTTCATTCCAGTATTATCGGATGCAACTGCCGAAGATAATTGGCATGGCCGTACAGGTTATGTGCATCAAGCCGTGTTAGATGATTTTGCTTATGGCTTAGCTAAGTATGAGGTTTATTGTTGCGGTGCCCCTGGTATGGTAGAAGTTGCACATGCAAGCTTTTTACAAGCAGGCTTAGCCGAAGATGCATTTTTCTCGGATGCGTTTAGTTATGCTAAGCCAACACTGAGCACGATAGTAAACCCATTAACAATGGCTGGCACGAACCTTTCTTAAGCTTTAAATTAACTTTTTTAAGTGCCAAAATGATAGCTCTGGTGCTTATTAAATTTAAGAGCAAGCTGTCAAGCTTTAATTGCTAACTAGGCCATTAGATTTGCTAGTCAGATTTGTTATAGTGACGCCATGCATACGCTTTCACAATTACGCGCTGGTAAATTAGCTGGTATCAAACGTCTTGACCTTTCCTGTGGTCTAACCAGTTTCCCAGTTGAAATCTTGAGTCTTGCCGATTCATTAGAGATTCTTAATCTATCTGGTAATGCATTATCTAGCCTGCCAGATAGCTTGTCTAAACTGCACAAACTGCGTGTCATTTTTTGCTCGGATAATCATTTTACTGAATTGCCAGAAGCCTTAGGTCAATGTCAGCAGCTCGAGATGGTGGGTTTCAAAGCCAATAAAATCAATCATGTACCTGCAAAATCATTAGCTAAAAAGCTACGCTGGTTAATTTTGACTGACAATAAAATCAGTGATTTACCCAGGGAAATTGGGTTATGCCTGAATCTACAAAAAGTTATGTTAAGCGGTAATCAATTGCAAAGTTTACCTATAGAGATGGCTGCTTGTAAGCGATTAGAATTACTGCGTATTTCGGCGAATAGTTTAATAAAATTACCTGAATGGTTATTATCTATGCCTAGGCTTGCATGGCTAGCATTTGCAGGTAATCCCTTTAGTGATGCTGAAGAGGCATCAACATTGCAAACCATTACAGAAATTGACTGGTCAAGCCTCAAGCTAGGGCAAACTTTGGGTGAGGGCGCATCCGGTGTTATCTATCGTGCCAATCATTTACTTAATGGTCTTGGCTCGGATGTAGCAGTTAAAGTATTTAAAGGCGTGGTTACTAGTGATGGCTTACCTCGTAGCGAAAAAGCCGCCAGCATCGTAGTTGGAGCACACTCAGGGTTGATTCCAGTCTTAGCAGAAATCAGTAATCATCCTGAAAATGCATCAGGGTTAGTGATGTCGCTAATTCCAGAGAGTTTCATTAACTTAGCACAGCCACCAAGTTTAGAGTCTTGCACTCGTGATATTTATGCAACAGAAAGAACATTTACTCTAGAAAAAGTTTTGAATATTTTACTAAGTATTGCCTCGGTAGCAAAACATCTACATGAAAAAGGCGTAATGCATGGTGACTTATATGCGCACAACATCTTGTGGAATGAGAAAAACGATAGCCTGCTTGGCGATTTTGGCGCAGCCTCTTTTCTTCCGCTACACAATAAATATCTAGCCGAAAATATTCAACGCATAGAAGTACGTGCTTTTGCTTGTTTGTTAGAGGAATTACTACATCTTTGTGATGCCTCACCTGAAATGCAGCATGTCTTTGATGCAATGACAGCCTTGCAAAATAATTGCACCCAAACAGAAGTCAGTCAGCGCCCCTTATTCATTGAGATTCAATCCATTTTAATGATTCTAAATACGAAGATTAAGTGCAAAGATATGAAATCGAGCGGGCAGTGCTGAGCTAGTTCAATCATACAATCGTCCCAATTTATTTCATTTTAATTCCGAATAGAATTTAATTAGCTTGATCTTTATTTTGAAAAATCATTATTTATATTTCAACAGTTTTATATAAATTTCAACATAAAAATAAATGTAATGGTTATTAATATATGAATATTCATATAAAAATCAAAAAGATAGTTTAAAAATAATTCTGGCATAGACTATGCATAACTATTAATAGCATCTAGTCTAGGAGAATGAAAAATGTTAAATTTTTTCAAGAAAACACCGCTTTTGAATTATGTATATCCAGCATATCAACCCACAAATGTGGTTGTATCAGGTAGAAATACTAAATCAGAAACTGAGATGACAGAATACGAAGTAGATGAAGCTTCATCATTTGATTCTGATGAAATGCAAATTGATAAAATCTACCGATGCCTGTAGTAAAAATTAGCTAACAGATATATTTTTTGTATTAAATTGATAAAAAATACTGATATTTATTTAAACAGTATGGATTGTTTAGATTCATTAGCTTTTTTCTGCTCACCAATCGTTTGAATCAACGCTTCAAGTTCATTATTACGAATCAAATGATGCGCACGCTTTGCTGCTGCTTCGGCTTTTGATAAATCTCCTATTGCAAGTGCGTGCATGCCTTCAAGTAAAGCAGTGTTGCTGTCTTTTAACCACTGTGCTTCTTTTTTTCTACGTCTATTTGCGGGTAAGCGTCGTAAAAAATGTACAAATCTTAGCAAAAAATGAATAGCTAAAAAGCTTAGCACTATCAAAATAAGTAAAAAATTGAATGAAAATTGAAAACGATACGGCGAACGTACAATGAGTACATAGCCTTGATTATTACTTGCTAGCCATACTATTGCTACTAGCAATAACAGCATCAATGACCACCAAAAAAACTTGCGCTTAATGAGATTGATTAAATGCGATACCTTTACGTTAAACATGATGGCTAGTTACTTTTTTCAAGACTTTGTTTGTAACGACTTATCGCTGCCAAGCTTTCAGTTAATTGCGGTAGTTCAATACCAACATCACTTCCTGACAATTTTTTAAGTAGTTTGAATGCCTTGATGGTATTAGGATGCTTGGTATCAAAATATTGATTAAGCCAATCATTCACAGCTTTAATGTCAGCGTTATAGCTTGCTTCGTCGTGTTGCAACAAGGCAATACGCGCAGTGAGTAAGCGTAATTTTAAGTTTTCGCGCAGGTAAAAGGCATGATCAGCAGAGAGCAAGGGCGGCTCTGGTTTATCAATGCGCTCTACGGTCACTAGGTTTTTAATATCATTCCACATTAAAAACCCGAACTTTTGCAAATCGCTCAAGTTCTGTATGGCGCTTGAATTATCTTTTTGTGGTGTATTTTGTTTTGAAACAATGGCATTGAGTGTAGGTTGACGCTCGCTAATTAACGGTAAAGTAGCGCACAACTCCCCTAAGCTTTCGAGTTGCGCACTGATGCTCATCACGTCTACTTGCGGTAATTTGCGCAAACTTTCTATTTCATTACCTAGTGTTTCACGTAATTGCCTAGCGCGCGGCAAATCTAAAGGCTCTAAGCGTTTATCAGCCGCTTGCAAGGCTAATAGGGCAGATTTTACATTGCCCACTAATTGTAATTGTTGGTTAGCAATGGTTAATAACTGCTCAACTTCAGCGACTGCTGTGGCTTCACGATTTTCTGCTAATTGGTCATACAAAGTTTGCAATACGTCCTGTTGGTCACGTGATTCTTCTAATTTTTGCTCCAAAATCACAGTACGCGCATTCGCCTCAGTACTACGTTCTTCAGCTTGTTTTGCCAAAGCTAAGCTCTGTTGATTGAGCGCTTGATAGGTATCTAATTTTTGACTGAGCGATTTTTCAATCTCGTTAAAGCGATGGCGAGTGTTTAGCCATTGCCATGCGAGCGTCAGTAGCGCTACCACTACCAGTATTAAAGCGGTATTGGCTAAGAATGAAGACTTACGTATTTTGGTTGGTTGCAGCACCGTTTCTTGCGTGGGTATTGCCAGTGAGTTTTGCTTATCGCTCATTTTTAGGCCACACCTTTAGATAAAGCAGTTCTTAAGCAAGTCAACATTGCAGCATCGCCAGGCGCATCAGCAACTGACACTTGTAGGCCAACCGCTTCTTCCGCAATACGTGCATGGTTCACACAGATTTTTATATGACGAATCCAATCATCATTGCCATGATGCGTCATCTCTAATAGGTAGCGCATTGCCTCAGAGCTCGTTACTACTATCGCATGAAGTTGTTGATTTTGCCATAATTGCGCTAACGCTAAACAACTCGTTTGAGGGTTAATACGACGGTAGCACTCCGCAAATGTCACTTTTGCGCCGCGTGTTTGCAAAGTATCTGCCAGCACCTCGCGCCCACCAACGCCGCGAAAGATCATTACTTTTTTACCTTGCATACCTTGCATTTCAGGCAAACTAAGTAGTGATTCACTATCAAATCTGTTTTTTGGTATCAATACTTGTTGAGCACCCATTTGCATCAGCTCAGAGGCTGTGACTGGACCAATTGCAGCAAATTTGAGTCCTGAAGGTAGTTTGCTATATTGAGCTACTAAGCGCGGCATACCATTTTGAACCGCATTGCTACTGATAAAAATAGCCCAGTCAGTGGTTTCAAGTGCTTTTATCGTGTTGTCAAACGTAGTGTAATCTTGCAGTGGAACGATGTCGATTAATGGAAAGCTAATAGGCTCACCATCGTTTTCACGAATCAAGGCATTGAGTTTGGTCGCTTGTGACACAGGCCTTGAAACTGCAATGCCCATACCTTTGAGTGTATTAAGCATATTAAAGTTAAGTGGCGATTGGGTTAAACATCATTGAAGTTTAGGCTGCGCATTAGTCTAACAATGCCAAAATCTTATCCGCACCTTTTGCACGTAATTGGTCTGCCAAAGCTTTTCCTAAAGCTTCCGCTTGGTTTCTGCTTCCACTGATACTTTCAACCAACATTTGTGTGCCGTCTACACTTGCTACAAAGCCTGTAATATGAATTTTATCGGCCTTGCAAGTAGCATAAGCACCTAGCGGCACAGTGCAACTGCCAGCAAGCGCGCGGCTCATGCCACGTTCTGCTTCTACACACACTTGCGTATCAGCATGGTTAAGTGGCGCAAGAATAGCAAGTAAATCAGTACGGCTTGCATTAATCTCTATACCTAATGCGCCTTGTCCAACGGCAGGAATACTCAATTCAGGTGAAATCGCATTACGAATACGCGCTTCCAGGCCTAGTCTAATCAATCCAGCTGCAGCAAGAATAATGGCAGCATATTGGCCTTCATCCAACTTGCGTAATCGTGTTTGTAAATTACCACGTAAAGATTCGATTTTTAAATGCGGCAAGCGGGCCTGCAGCTGGCTTTGACGACGCAAACTTGATGTGCCGACCACACTGCCGATTGGTAAATTTTCTAGCGATGAAAAGTTATTTGAAACAAAAGCATCGCGAGGGTCTTCTCGTTCACCGGTGGCCGCCATCAAAAATCCTTCGGGCAAATTCATTGGCACATCTTTCATGCTGTGTACTGCTAAATCTGCACGGCCATCCGCTAAAGCCATTTCTAATTCTTTGACAAACAGGCCCTTGCCACCTACTTTAGCTAATGGCGTATCTAAAATTTGGTCGCCAGTAGTGGTCATGCCCAAAATTTCTATGATTGTTTCAGGATAAAGTGCTTGCAAGCGACTTTGTATGTGCAGCGCTTGCCACATAGCGAGAGGGCTTTCACGTGAAGCGATGACGAGTTTTTTAGGTGCAATTGAGACTGTATGATTATTCATAATTTGAATTTTATCACAGCGCAACTATGTAAATAGTGACACGTAATAGCATTTGTAAAATAGGGGGTATTAGGAGTAAGCTGAATTTTTGCGAAATTTAATTACATTAATTTAAGCATTTGATTTCAAGTTTTATAAAATTAAATATTGTTAGGAGACTTTATGCAATATCAACTCGATATGTTTATCAATTCACTCAACCAGTTTTGGTTACAACTAGTTAATTTTTTACCTAAATTATTGGCTGTAGTGGTCATCTTATTTTTTGGCTGGCTGTTAGCTAAAATTGCTAGAGCCGCAGTAAAACGCACACTCGAGCTAATGCAGTTTGATAAATTTGCCCAAAAGTCTGGCTTAGAAGCCTTCATGAATCATAGCAGCTTAAATTTAAGTTTAAGCGGCATTATTAGCCACGTTGTATATTGGTTGGTCATTTTAATTTTTATTATTACTGGCTCAAACAGGTTGGGTTTGAATGAAGTTTCAGTGCTACTACAACAACTAGCCAGCTATCTACCTCATATTATTGTCGCTATTTTAGTACTAATTTTTGGTACATTATTGGCACGATTTGTAAATCGTTTAGTGTTTGCGTGGTTATATGGCATTAAATTTGAACGCGCTTTGGAAATCAGTACTTCAGTAGAATACGGCATACAAATATTAGCAATATTTGTGGCTTTAGAACAACTTGGTATCGGTACGCAACTGATAAACTCACTATTCATTATTGTATTTGGTGCGTTATTTTTAGCGCTTGCTATTGCATTTGGTTTAGGTGGTAAAGATTGGGCCGCTAAAGTGATTGAAGATTTTAATAAATCTAAAAAATAATTAACTTAAAAGTTAACAACCTGAAAATTAACAACGTCGTGTGCAAGTTCTTTAAAGCTTAAGTCTTGCGCACGATATGTTGTTGTCTGCGACTCACAGCAATGGTTTCAGGAATGTCTTTTAATAATGCAAACCATTGTTTGTCGCCAGACTCAATAATTTCTGTTTGGTTGTCATGTTCATTTTGAATATCACGGCTACTCTCGATAGCCCGCTTTTCGTAGCCTACGATATAAGCATTCGCTACTAAGCAGTTGCGATGTAGACGCACAAAAATATCTCCAAACTCTTGCTCTAAATGGGTGAGTGATTCTTCTAATAAATATTCGCGCTCAGCAGTACGGACCGTAATATATTTAAGCTCAGCACGTAGATAAATCACCTCATTGATTGGCACTAATAACACACGGCTACGCTCACTAATGCTGAAATAGCTTCTCTGCGGATTGAGTGGTGCTAGCGCTTCAAGCTGGCTAGGTAATAACGCGCGTGCTTTACTGATAGCAGTTTCTAAACGCGCTAAGCGTATCGGCTTAAGTAAATAATCTACCGCGTTAATATCAAAAGCTTGCATTGCATAACTATCAAATGCAGTGGTAAAGATAATGGCTGGTGGTTTAGACATTTTTTGTAAATGTTGCGCAGCCTCAATGCCATCCATACTGGGCATGCGAATATCTAATAACACAATGTCCGGATGATGTTCATTTGCTAGATTTAGCGCCTCCTTACCGTTCTGAGCTTCAGCCACAATGGTAATGGTGCTGATGTCCGCTAATAACTCACGTAAGCGGTTGCGGGCTGGCGCTTCATCATCGGCGATAATAAGTTTTAAATGAGCGGTCATTTAATAGTGTGTGGCAAAATAATATGCACTTGATATTCATTATTAGATTGCGTGCTTTTTAATGAGGCTTCAAGGTCAAAATGTAAGGTTAGGCGCTCTTTAATATTTTTAAGTGCCATTTTATTACCATTATTATGCTTATTTTGACCGCTACACGGGTTAGTTAAAAGCAAGTGTACTTCATTACGTTTAGTGTAAATTTGTATGGTAATCAAGCCACCTGCGGTTAGTGGTTCAATGCCGTGATATACGGCGTTTTCAATCAGCGGCTGTAGCAGTAAAGGTGGAATCAGTGCGTCAGGCGGCATATCGTCAATTTGCCATAGAATTTTTAGCCGCTCTTCTAAGCGTAGTTTTTCCAGCGCTAAATATTGTCGACATAAGCCGATTTCCTGTGCGAGCGGCACTAAATCTCGATTTTCGCTCATCAGTACACGAAATAAATCTGCCATATCTTCAAGTGCGGTTTCTGCTTGTTTGGGCTGGCTGCGGATAAGGGATAAAACAGCGTTGATACTGTTAAATAAGAAGTGCGGACGAATCCTTGCTTGTAGCGCCTGCAGTCTCGCTTCAGCCACGGCAGGAGAATATGCACGTTGGTGCAAATTAAAATAATAGAGTGTGAACAGTGTGATGACCAATACAAAAAATAACGTACGCATTTGTATATGATTGCCATTCAAATCTTCAAAAATTAGCAATAGTGCAAACAGGCTATTGACGCTACCGCAGGTAAGTAAGACGATCAATAATATGGCTATTATGCCTTGCCAGTATTGTAGTTTAGCCAGTAGTTGATAACTTACATAAAGCACTAATAAACTTAGTAACAGCATGGGTTGGGCAAGGGCGGAAATAGAGGTGATCAGCGTTAGAAACTCAGTGAAACTATTGCTCAGTAGTAGTGCCGAGAGCGCCAAAAATGCATTTACTATGAGTAATATACGTAAGTTAACACCTAAGTTACGCATATTCGGCAAACGGCTAGATTTTCTCATATTTTATCGCGCATGATTAATTCTAATATACATAGGCAGTTTTTGAGTTTAGTAACATCTTAGTGTTTGTATTTTGCATTATACTAATCATATAAGTATATTATTATTAAACAATAATTTTGATTTTAAGCCTAACAAATGGCAGAAAATAAAGATAAAAAAAGATAAAAGCTAAGCGAGAAAAATAAAGTGACACAAAAAGAAAGTCCTGCGCAAAAAACAAGCGCACTTAATAATAAAAATACGAGCTGGTCAGGGCGTTTTAATGAGCCTGTAGCCGAGCTGGTAAAAAAATACACAGCATCAGTTGGATTTGATCAACGTTTGGCGTTATTTGATATTCAAGGCTCACTTGCACATGCCCAAATGCTGGGGGCGCAAAAAATAATTAGTCTTGATGATGTGAAATCGATTGAAGTTGGCCTTGCTGAAATTTTGCAAGAAATCGAAGCTGGCCGTTTTGAATGGCTATTAGATTTAGAAGACGTGCATCTTAATATTGAAAAACGTCTTACTGATAAAATTGGTGATGCAGGTAAGCGCTTACATACCGGCAGAAGCCGTAACGATCAGGTGGCCACTGATGTTAGGCTTTGGTTGCGTGCCACTACAGATGATGTGATGGCGGGCTTGCAAAAGCTACAACTTAGTTTGCTAGATTTAGCAGATAAACATTTTGATACAGTGATGCCAGGGTTTACACATTTACAGGTAGCGCAGCCAGTGACATTTGGCCATCATTTAATGGCTTATGTTGAAATGCTTAAGCGAGATAAAGCGCGTTTTGCTGATTGTAGAAAGCGTATTAACCGTTTGCCATTAGGTGCGGCCGCTCTAGCGGGTACAAGTTACCCAATAGACCGTGAATTGGTGGCTAAAACTTTAGGGTTTGACGGCGTGTGTGAAAATTCGCTAGATGCAGTTTCTGATCGCGATTTTGCCATTGAATTTACTTTTGCATCGTCATTAGTGATGACGCATTTATCAAGGTTATCTGAAGAACTTATTTTGTGGAGCTCACCAAGATTTGCTTTCATCGACATCGCAGATAGATTCTGTACTGGCTCCTCTATCATGCCGCAGAAAAAAAATCCTGATGTACCGGAGTTGGTACGTGGTAAAACGGGTCGCGTATATGGGCATTTAACAGCGTTGCTGACTTTAATGAAAGGTCAGCCACTCGCTTACAATAAAGATAATCAAGAAGATAAAGAGCCGTTATTTGATACGGCGGATACTTTGTTAGTAACTTTAGAAATTTATGCGGACATGATGCGCGGTATCACCGTGAATAAAGAAAATATGCGTCAGGCTGCCAGTGAAGGCTTTGCGACTGCGACAGATTTAGCAGACTACTTAGCTAAAAAAGGTATGCCGTTCAGAGATGCTCATGAAGTAGTCGCACTAGCGGTGCGTTATGCGGTGGATAAAAAAGTAGATTTAAGCGACTTGCCATTAGAAACGTTGCAGCAATTTGCTCCAGAAATTAATAGCGATGTTTATGCCGTATTAACATTAGAAGGCTCGCTAAATAGCCGTAATCATATTGGCGGTACTGCGCCAATGCAAGTGAAGGCTGCGATTAAAAGTGCGCGTGAAACATTGAATTGATTAGTGATGTCTATAAAAAATTAACCTAAACTTGAGTATACATAGTGCAAAACAGCAAAACTACTAAGCTTGTACTAGTCCTGACGGCTTTAATCGCTACAGTCTATAGTCATTTTCTGCTGGCGGAAACGACTTTGCAAGATACGTCAGAGCCGCCTCAGCTATCTGCAACCGATCAAGCGGGTATGGTTTGGTCTTTAATGCCAGGTGAAAGCCTAGCGCATTTAGCGAGTCTGTTTTATCCAAAGAATAAAAACATGCAGCAGATATTTATTACAAATACGCAGCGTTTGAGCCGTAAGATTCAGCCAAATCTTAGTGCTACTGCTAGCTCAAGTCAGATGATTTCAATTGTTATTCCAGATCTCAAGTTAATTTCAAAGTTGTCCAATAGTATCAAGCCAATAGCGGCTAAAAATAATAATGCTAAGCAACGGTTGGCCGCCAGCAATGGTTTTAAAGAAGTGATAACGGCAGTCATTAATCCAAAAATGCCACTGATTTATGATGAGTTAGTTAAAAAGAATGAATTTTTAAAGCTTGAGCTAGAACAGCTAAATGTTAGATTGGCGGGTTTACAGCAGGTGTTAGAGGCATTAAAACTTGAGGTAGCTCAACTTTTTGCGAATGATTTACCAGTTGCTAGAACTGATCCCATTAAATCAACTGTAGTGGGTCCAATAAGCAATACTTTTGTGCAAAATGGTCAACTCAATTCAGCGCCTGTGGCTAATGATCAAAAAGTAACACAACGTGTAGAAAATCCGCTAGTGGAGTCTGCTGTTATGACGACTGCAACAGAGACAAACTGGTTCAACTCACAGTATTTATGGATGTCAATTTTGCCCTTAATACTAGTGATTAGCTTGTTTGTTGGTTTTATTTATTATTCACGTCGACAAGCAAAAAATCTTTATCTCGCAGCAACTGGAAAGTTTAGCTTTTTAGGAAAAAAAGCATCTACTCACAAGCGTGAACTTAAGATTGTTGCAATGCCAACCATGCCTACAGCTGAAGCTGATTCATCAGATGCACATGAATTTACCCATAGTATGCCTGGAGCAGATATCGTTGCTAAGTCAAAGGTACAAAAACCAGAACCCACTATTGCAGTTTTATATGACAAAAACGAAGCGGAATTGATACTCGAACAAGCAAAAATATTCGTTCAAATTGATCGCTCATCCTATGCTGTAAAGCTACTTAAAACGCAAATTCATGCGGCGCCTAAAACAGCATTACATCATTGGTTGTATCTTTTGGATATTTATCGCAATACCGATCAAAAAGAAGAGTTTTTGAAATATGCAAAACAACTGCATGAGAATTTCAACGTAATGATACCGTTATGGGAGAGCTCACCTTCTCAGATGGCTATTGCTTCTAGCATAGAAGAGTTTTCTCATATTTCGAGCAAAGTGACTAAATTATGGGCCGATTGTGAAAAAGAGGCTAATAAAATAGCCCAGACAAAAGGTTATTTAGATGAGTTACTCACTGATAATCGAGACAGTGAGCGAGCTGGTTTTAGTATGGAGGTCTTTCAAGAGATCATCATGCTGCGTGATTTATTGGATGTGCGTGATAAGTTAGTACAAATTGATTAATAACTAAAAAATCCTATGCTAGGTTAAGAAAAGTGCTAACAATTCATTTAAAAAGCGCTGACCGAGTAATGTAGGATGCATGGTGCCGTTGGTAATTTCTAACAAGCCTTTAATTTGGGCTTTTTTTATTGCGGCCTCAAGTGTGTTTATATGCAGCCCAGTGCGTTGCTGAAACAAATCTAATGGAACGCCCTCAATTAAACGTAGCGCGTTCATCATAAATTCAAACCCTAAATCTTCTTTATTTATAATCCACTCACGTTCAATTGCTTTACCTTGTAAGGCTCGCTCCATATAAGCTTTAGGGTGTTTTGGACGCGTTTCACGGGTGATTTTATCATGATAGCTAAGTTTGCTATGTGCACCAGCCCCTATGCCTAAGTAATCACCAAATTGCCAATAATTTAGATTATGTTTAGCTTGTTTGCCTTTTTTTGCAAACGCGGATGTTTCGTAATGTTCATAGCCATGTTCCGCTAATAAAGCTTCAATTTCAATTTGCATTTCAGCGCTAGTATCGTCATCAGGCAAACTGGGCGGAGTACGATAAAACGGTGTATTGGGCTCTAAAGTTAAATGATAAAAAGATAAATGCGCAGGGCTGAGTTTGACCGCTGTTTGCGCATCCCTTAGTGCATCTTTAAGGCTTTGATTCGGCAAGCCGTACATAATGTCGCAATTTACTTGCTCGAATGTATTGAGTGCTAGCGCTACGGCATCATGCGCTTGTTGGCTGTCGTGAATACGTCCTAGAGACTTTAAGTAATCATTATTAAAACTTTGTATACCTAAAGAAAGTCGATTTATACCCGCTTGTTTGTAACCCAAAAAATTAGCCACATCAACAGTGCCAGGGTTTGCTTCTAGTGTGATTTCAGCACCAAACTCTAAAGGCGTCAACATGCGTACATGGCTCAAAATGCGGTCTATGGATTCAGCCGAAAACAAACTTGGTGTACCACCACCAAAGAACACACTTTTGATTTTACGGCCCCACACTTTAGGTGTGGCAAGCTCTAAATCTGCAATTAGTGCATCTACATAAGCACTTTCAGGAATCTCGCCATTTTTATGCCGGCTCTCATGAGAGTTGAAGTCACAATAAGGACATTTTTTTACACACCATGGAATATGGATGTATAACGAGAGTGGAGGTGAGTTGCTAATGCCAGAAATAGTATTACTTCCAGCGAGAGGTGCATGCGGATGTGGCGGGGAAAAATTATTGATAGGGATGATAGGAATCATAAGCTGTATATTATTAGTGACAGTACTGAGTAATAAATTATTCTTAAATTACAGCAATATTTGAGTTTATTAGCGACAAGTAAAAGTTACTTGTCGCTAATAACGACTGATGATGGGCTTATTATTAAGATGCGCATGGATTAACCATTAAAACTCATCACTTTTAGCTTTTAAACTTAAGGTGCTTCAGCAGGTAATAGTTGACCTTTATGGATTATTTCAACCGCTTGTGCAAAACGTCTATGAAAAGTACTTTCTGTTAAAGTAGTCGCAATATTCATCGCCACTCTGCGTTTAGTGACTACAGTGACTTTCGTATCAGAAGCTTTAGTATTGGGTTCTATCCAAGCACCCATCACTGCACCATATGAAACCAAATTCATGCCACTACTTGTTAACATATAGTTTTGTTCTTTATGTTCTTCAATAGCATCAGAGCCTTCCCAACGAAATACTGTTTTAGCAATTTCCCAAGCTTGAGCTTCATTTACATTATACGTTTGCGTAGTCCCTTCTGAGCCGTTTTGCTTAGCTTTAACTACATCTTGCATAGTTGCACATCCACTCATGGCTATTAGTAACAATACTAATGAAGCGCTGATAAGTTTTTTTGTTATTATCATTTTTGATTTTTCTCGTTGTTTAATTTTTTTAATTGAAATATTGCTTTAAGAGCAATGCCAGCTCGGAATTTAACTTAATAAAGCTAAAAAAGCTATGAATCTAAAAATTAGCATGGAGATTATGACAAAATAGTTTAAAACGAATGACTATCCATTAGATTTTTTGTATGGGTTAGTTAGATTTTCAACGAGTTGATGCAAAGCCTCACGCATCTGGGCTTCATTCACTTCCATCAGTAAGCCATCTTCCAATGCGTCTTGGGCGATTTGACGGATTTCATCAAAATTTTCTTTCATAACTTTGATTTTTTCAGTGCATGCCACGATGGAAGTGTCGTCACGAACCCAAATGGGTAACGAATTGTCAGGTTTTTTGCGCATATTAAAAGTTATTTATATTAGTTAATGCCTAGATTTGATAACTAGATGGCGTTTAATTTTTCAATTAAAAGTAGCATTTTACGTAAAGCATGGCCACGATGGCTAATATGATTTTTAATTTCGGGTGTTAGTTCAGCGCCTGTTTTTTTGGTTTTATCATCTAAAAATAAGGGATCATAGCCAAAACCGAGTGTTCCACGCGGGGCGCTTAATATCTCACCTGTCCATATTCCCTCAGCAATTAATGGTTGAGGGTCGTCATGACGGCGCACTAAAACCAAAGTGCAAAAGTAATAAGCGCGTCGATTAATGTGGTTCTTTAGCATTTCTAATAAATGCGCATTATTTTTTGCATCGCTTCTAGGTTCGCCACCGTAGTAAGCGGAGTGTACACCAGGCGCTCCTTCTAACGATTCAACACACAGACCAGAATCATCTGCTAGCGCAGGGAAGCCAGAATGCAGGCTAGAATGACGCGCCTTTGCCAAGGCATTTTCAATAAAGGTA
>JACMNP010000194.1 GCA_014378495.1 Methylotenera sp.
AATGCCGACCGTGACACTGGTGGTGGTCGCAGCGCCTTTTTCTGAGGCGTTGATTGAGCCGTCATTATTGGTGTCAGCGACGATGGTGACGCTAGGTGCGGTGGTTGGGGCAATGGTGTCGATCACTGACGGCAAGTTTGGACTTAGCGCACTTTCACTACCACCGGCATTGGTAAGGGTGTAGGCAATGTTGTGGTTGCCTTCACTCAGTGGTGTGGTCGCTGTGAGTGTGTTGGTGGCCACATTAAATGTGGAGGGTACGGCTACACCATCTACATACAGAGTCGGCGTGATACCAGCACCAAGTGCTGGTATCATAAAACTTGGCATAGTGTTGCTGGTGTTGTTATCTGTGACGCTGCTGCCTGTGTCAGTTGCATCCGTCATATTAGGAGCGACAGCGGGAGCAGCTGGGGCTGGAACTGGATCAACGAGTGACACCGCATTAGTCGGTCTAATTTGATCGGTATTATCAAATGTGCTAGCTATTGACTCAACATTAATCTGGCCATTTGTTGTGGTTTGATAAGCAAAGCTAAACTGATTAAGTACTTCATTAATTCTGAGCAGCTCAACAAAACTAAAGCCATAAGCAGTAGCTAAACCAGAGGTACCTGCGGCAGTCTCTTCTAAAACATCACCAATATCTTTACCTTGCTCAATCGCTTTAATCACCGTGTCAATCGTGGCTGCGTTTAATGCGCTATCTTGACTAAGCGCATCTATTTGGCTACCAGATGATAATATTTGAGATAAGTCTTCCGTAAAGGCAACCAACTGATTGGGGCCAATATGAACATCACGACCATCGGCAAATCTAATGTCGACGATGACACCTGGCGGTGTTTGTATGGTGCTGCCAACTTGTATTTCGTCGCCAAGTTGTAGCTCGCGTTTATCACCATTATCAGTGATTAAATATGCTACACCTGTCATTGCTACTACTTTACCGACCATTGCCATGTTGATGTCCTAATTAAATATCAATGCGTTTAAACTTCTTTTCACTGTGGCATTAAATACTTATTTAAAACATAAAAATATTGTACAGATGGCCAATACGAAACCTCATACTGACTTAGGCACTTTAATCATTTGCAATAAAGTCTGAAGAGTTTAAGCCGATAAACATAATAACTTTTGTTTATTCAATCTTGGACTACTTGTGCTTATTAGTTTTACAAAAAATACTAGACCTATAAGCTTATGCAAAACCCTCAAAAGCTGGGGTTTGTTTTTACTATTATTAAGCGCTAGCTGCATTAATGCAGCTAGCTGTGACTTTGATAAACTAGGAAACTTAGCACGCAGCCGTTACGGTGAAGAAGCATACAAGAGCATTTCTGAGCTTAACCAACTTGTCAGGCAGTTAAAGCAGGCTTCAGATATCGAAAAACTCACACAAATTAACAATTTCTTTAATCGTAAAATGCGCTTTGTAGACGATATTGAATTGTGGAATAAAGTCGATTATTGGGCAACGCCCTTAGAATCTATTGGTGTACAAGGCGGAGATTGCGAAGACTTTAGCATCGCCAAATATATCTTTCTCAAAGTGGCTAATGTTGCTAATGACAAGCTTCGTCTCACTTACGTAAGAGCCGTGTTATATAAACAAGATATTAAAACTGTGCGGGGGCACATGGTGCTGAGCTATTACGCTACACCTCAGTCTGAACCCTTAATTTTAGATAATTTAATTCCCAATATTATGCCAGCTAGCGCACGCACAGATTTGTCTCCCGTGTTCAGCTTTAATGATAAAGGCTTATGGGTGGGGAACAGCAACGCTAGTAGCTCTTCACAAGCTAGCTTATCGCGCTGGCGTGATGTATTAGCAAGAATTAAAGCAGATGGAATAGAATAAAGGTAAAGGGAAACAAAATGTCACTTATCAAACAACTTTGGTTAGCTATTTTACTCGTGTTGCTACTCGCAACAGGTGGTAGCTTTGTACTGAGTACGCTATCTAGTAAGAATTATTTAGCGCAACAATTACAAATAAAAAATAGCGATAACGCTACATCAATAGCGGTTTCAATGTCGCAAATGCCTAAAGATCCAACGACAATTGATTTATTACTTTCAGCTGAGTTTGATTCAGGCCACTATCGTTATATTGGATTGCGTGACCCAAACGGCAAGGTTATCAGTGAGCGTGTTAATGCCAATAGCCAAACTAAAGCACCCATGTGGTTTGTTAAGTTAATCCCCATCAAAGTGCAACCAGGTATTGCAGATATTCAAGATGGATGGAAGCAGTACGGTAGTATTAAACTAGAAAGTGACGCCAATTTTGTCATTGATAAACTATGGCATGCCACATTACTTATTGCGATATGGGCATTGGCAATAGGCGTGGTCAGCTGCTACTTAAGTGGGCAAATTTTAAAGCGTATTTTAAAACCGCTTAAAGAGGTTGTGCAACAGGCGAAAGCCATTGGTGAAAGTCGATTTATTACCATTAAAGAGCCTAAAACTAAAGAATTTAGAGCGGTGGTGGTCGCCATGAACAGCCTATCCAACCGTATCAAAAAGACCGTAAACGAAGAGGCTATCAGGTTAGATGCTTTGCAGTTTCAAACAAATTTTGATCAAATTTCTGGCTTAATGAATCATGATTATTTTGCAAAAAATATTAATGGCAGCATAGGTCGTACCGAGTATTTTAACGAAGGTAATTTAATCATTTCCCGTCTAATCAACTTAGCAGAAATTGACCAGAAACTAGGTTTTGTAGAAACCAATGTGCTCATCAAAAGAATTGGCAATATCCTAGAGCAACTATGTAAAAACAACACTTCTTTCATTTGCGGTAGATTAGGTGGTTTGGATTTTGCCGTATTTTGCAAAAAACCAATGGATGCCTATGCATTTGGCAACCAAATCAAAAGTGAATTAGAAAAAATCAACCGTATGGAACATACGCTATTGACTGCGCAGTTTCTACACGTGTGCAGTAAAGTGAAAAAAGAAGATAACGCAGCCTTATTATTTGATTTGATACACCAAGCATTTGATACATCAACCAACAATAATGAAAACTCACTACATGTCATCAATCAAAACCTAATGGCAGACTATCAAAATAATGATAGAACCAAATGGTTGCGCCTACTCACTTCGGCACTAGATTACAAAAGGATTCGTCTAGAACAATACCCCGTCATCAGCCAAACTGGCGCACTATTGCATTATGAAAGCCCAGTGCGCTTACAGCTAATGCCTGATGGCAAATGGTTTACTGCTGGTGAGTTTATTAGCTGGGCTACGCAACTCAAACTCATGAATCGTCTAGATGAGTTAGTGCTAGAAACTGCAGTCAATATGCTAGAGAGTGGTAGCCAACCGATAGGGCTTAATATTTCAGCAAGCGCAATTTGCAACCCACATTTTTTAGAAACCACTACTAACATCATTAAAAACAATCAATACCTAGCCCATCGCCTATATTTTGAAGTACCAGAACAAGGTGTGTTTGACCATTTAGTAGAGTTTAGAAATTTTTGTAGTCAGCTTAAAGCTTTGGGTTGTAAAGTTGGCGTAGAGCACGTTGGCTTTAGGATTGGCCGCCTCGGCGAACTGCATGATATGGGCTTAGATTATCTTAAAATTGATGTATCCGTCATTAGAGACATTGATAGTAATCAAGCAAACCAAGCTTTATTACGCGGCTTATGTATGATAGCCCACTCCATTGGTGTAATGGCGATTGCTGAGGGTGTTCAAACCGCAGATGAGTTGGAAGTGTTAAAACAAATAGGCGTGGATGGCATGACAGGTGCTGGGGTAAGAATGTAAGCGCCAATTAATACACAATATCGCTACAGGAGAGAGGCCCATCGTGAAAGCAACATCTCTAATCATCAAGAAATATCAATTAAACATCCAACATTTGTTCGGCACGGGGCGTTCCTGCTAGAAAAATAGGTATGAAAATCGGTAGGATTCAAATGCCCGTCGAATTATTTACACTAGAAGCATTCGATTTTAGTCAGCATCATGTTGCACTTTTTGCATTTCATCCTTCAATCCGCGCTGTTTATTAATCTACTCAATATTAAACAAAGCATGAATAATCTATTAAAAGCACTCTATATTTATAAAATGATTGCAGTCGATAAGAATATCCTGATAAATTGAAAATAATAAAAATCGACTTTGGGAGAGGGAATTTTGAAAGCTAATATTTTAGCGGGTGGTTTAGGTACGCGCTTGAGCGAAGAAACAACGCTGCGGCCAAAGCCCATGATAGAAATTAGTGGCAAGCCCATTCTTTGGCATATTATGAAAGGCTATTCCAAGCAAGGCATTAACGATTTTGTAATATGTTGCGGCTATAAAGGTTATGTGATTAAAGAGTTTTTCGCTAACTACTTTTTTCATACTTCTGATGTCACTTTTGACCTGCAAGACAACACAATGGAAGTGCATTAACGACACGCAGAACTTTGGAAGGTCACGGTAGTGGACACAGGTGAAGATACCATGACTGGTGGGCGATTAAAGCGTGTACGAAGATTTGTAGAGCTTGATGAAGCCTTTTGTTTTACCTATGTAAATGGTGTCTCAGACATCAACATCAGTGCCTCCATTGCTTTTCATCAACAGCATGGCAAACTAGCTACCACGACGGCTGTGCAGCCCAAAGGTCGTTTTGGTGCAATTGAATTGGTAGGTCAAAATATAGTAAGGTTTAAAGAAAAACCACAAGGCGACAATAACTGGATTAACAGCGGCTTTTTTGTGCTATCGCCTAAAGTTATAGACTATATTGCAGACGACAACACCTTTTGGGAAAAAGAACCTTTAGAAAACTTAGCGGGCGATAATCAAATTGATGCTTATGTGGATGATGGATTCTGGCACCCCATGGATACGCTACGCGATAAAATGTATTTAGATGAGTAGTGCGCAACTGGTAAAGCACCATGGAAAACATGGTTATAAATTCGGATTTTTGGCAAGGAAAACGGGTTTTACTCACAGGACATACAGGCTTTAAAGGCAGCTGACTTTCGCTGTGGTTGCAAGCATTAGGGGCAGAGATTATTGGTTTTTCACTTAATCCGCCCTCGGAGCCCAGTTTGTTTGAAATCGCCCATGTCGAACAAAATATGACCAGTATTCACGGCGACATTCGTGATTTAAATCATTTAAGCAATGTTTTTAATGTACATCAACCTGAAATAGTCATTCATATGGCGGCGCAAAGTTTGGTCAGGCAATCCTATCAATCGCCAGTTGAAACCTTTTCAACCAATGTCATGGGCACGGTTAACTTGTTAGAGTCTTCAAGAAATACGCCTAGCGTTAAAGCTGCAATTGCTATTAACAGCGCTAAATGTTATGAAAATAGTGAACAAATGTGGGGGGGTATCGAGAAACGGATGCAATGAGCAGTTATGACCCTTATAGTAGTAGTAAAGGTTGTGCAGAGTCAGTGACGGCGGCTTTACGAGACTGACCACCTATAAACCGGACTTATCCCATTTTCCATTTATTATGTGCATCTGCTCCATCTTCAAACGAAAATGAATTTTTTGTACCGTGTACAGTGATTTTCCGCAATGTGCTGCTTGTTGCACGACGATTATTTGTAGCACTAAAATTGTCCAATTTGAACACACCCACAACATCAGAAAGCTGTGTCGCTTGTTCCACTAATGATTCTGCTGCGGCTGCGGCTTGTTCTACCAATGCCGCATTTTGTTGTGTGGTTTCATCCATGATGGTCACGGCTGCATTAACTTGATCGATACCTACGCTTTGCTCAGTAGATGCTGCGGTAATTTCTCCCATGATGTCTGTCACACGTTGCACTGAGGCAACGATCTCTTGCATTGTTTTACCGGCTTGTTCTACTTGAGCAGTGCCTTCTGCGGTTTTGCCAACTGAATCTGAGATGAGTTCTTTAATTTCTTTTGCGGCGTTAGCTGAGCGCTGTGCTAGATTACGCACTTCACCAGCCACTACGGCAAAGCCACGACCTTGTTCACCTGCCCTCGCAGCTTCTACTGCGGCATTCAAGGC
>JACMNP010000195.1 GCA_014378495.1 Methylotenera sp.
ACTTTTTTTCGTTCTTGGCGGATTTTTTTACGTTTGTCGTGACTTAGTGTATTTAAAAAATCGTCAAAATCATTAAAATTATCGTTCTGCCATCTAAATTGCACGCCTTGTCGCTGCATCCAGCCTGCTTGCAACAATAACGCTGCCGATGCATCATCTGGAAAAATGACATGCGCTGATGAAAGCTGATGTTTAAACATCGTCTCGCTCAGCGCTTCTATCATCAGCGTTTGAATGTGTGCATTATTTCCCAATAACCTTTGACTGGTAATGGGTGTAAACGGAATTGCGGATAATAATTTTGGATAGTAATTTAAGTTGCTACGCTGATAAGCCTCTGCCCATGCCCAATCGAACACATATTCGCCGTAAGAGTGGCTTTTAACATAGAGTGGCATGGCGCCCACTAATTTACCCGCATCATGCACCAGCATAGGATAAGGCTGCCAACCAGTGCCTTTACCTACCGAACCGGATGCCTCAAGCGCACCTAAAAAAGCGTGGCTCAATAATGGCATATCACCTACTAAGGCATCCCAGCTGTTTGAATCGATGGCTTGGATACTATCAGTGATTTCTAATGTTAAACTCATCGCGCCAAGCTCATTAATAGTAGCTCTCAGAATTAATTAATTTACTCATAGTACCTATTTTATGAGGCTTATAGGCACAATAAGTTTTGAGGTGATGCAATTAAAATTGAGGCTTGAAAAGTTGATTTAACAACTAATAATGAAGATTTATATTAAGACTTAATGATAAAGACTTAAATGATAAAGACTTAGAGTGCTGGTTTACGTGAGGCGTTGGTGGCTTGCTTAGTTTTGCGCTTAGCTGCAGCGGCAATATCCGCTTCCTGCTGTTTTTGCGCGTCCATTGCAGCTTCTGCCGCTTTTCTGCGGTCTGCAATACGCGCTTGTGCGGCTTCAAGTTCATCAAGTGAAATAACACCATCTTGATTAGTATCTACTTGGCTAAAATGTCTAGCAATCTGTGGGAGGCTCTCCGTGGCTTCTTGGCGGTCTATCGTACCGTCATTGTCATTGTCGGAAGCTAAGAATCTGGCCTTGATACTTTCATGCATTGCTCGGCGACGTTCTTCAATCTGCTCATGATCAGGGTCAACTGAGCGGGCATAATCATCTAAGGCTTTGCGTAATTTTTCCCGATGCTCAGGACTAAAATTCAAATTCAGCGTTTGCTGTGTAGGATCAATTAGCGAGTCTGCATCGGCGATGCGCTTTGGTAAAGGGTCAGTAATAAATAAACCGTTTTTACCAGCTGCAATCGTATTAAAAGGTAATCCAAGACTAATACACAGCGCTAGGCAAGCGTATTTGGCGGTAGAGTTAAATTTTAGTAAGATTAATTGCAATGCATCAACTTTTTATTAGTAGTTAGCCCTATCAGGACGGATAATAATGAAGCACGATTGTAAATCGAATGTTTCATTAAACCCTGAAATTGTAAATAATTGTAACGGCGTTATCATTGCGATATAGACTTATAAAATTAGGTTTAGTTTGCTTGATAGTGCTGGATATTCGCTAAAATTAGCTAACAATTTAGTAATAAGTTAGAATTTGGTTTTATTGTTGAATTTTTAATGTTGATGCTCAATATAGTCATGATGAAATTGATTTAATCATTTAAAACTTAAAAAACTTTAATGACTCCAATTTTTTGTAATTAATTTGTAAATTACGTCATTGCTTGCAGACTAGTTTCAAGCAAAATAGATTAAAACAAAATAGCTTCAGATTAACTTCTTCAAATTAACTTAAAACACGAGCTTAAATTAAATCATGGCAGATCAAAACAAAAAAATCTTGGTAGTAGATGATGACATTCGGTTACGCGAGCTATTGCAGCGCTACCTTACCGAGCAAGGCTTCACCATTAAAGTGGCGTCCGACGGAAAAGAGATGGATGCCATATTAGCGGCTGAACCCATTGATTTATTGGTGTTAGATTTAATGTTACCTGGCGAAGATGGTTTATCTATCTGCCGTAGAATTCGTGGCAGCGGCACCATGTTGCCGATAGTGATGTTAACAGCACGAGGCGATGAAGTAGATCGTATTATTGGCTTAGAGATGGGTGCTGACGATTATTTACCAAAACCGTTTAATCCACGTGAGTTACTCGCCCGTATTAATGCGGTGATGCGTAGACATGAGCGCCTGCAACCTAGTGCGCCTGCGATAAATAGTGACAACGTGACTATTGGTGAATTTTTATTTAACGCCTCTACACGCTCACTCACCCGCGATGGGATGGCTATTACTATTACCAGCGGTGAATTTGCGCTGCTTAAAGTATTTGTTGATCACCCTCGTCAACCATTGTCGCGTGACAGATTAATGCAATTGGCGCGTGGTCGTGAGCTTGATGTTTTCGACCGTAGTATTGATGTGCAAGTATCTCGTTTACGCAAATTGGTTGAGCCAGATGCGGCGCATCCACGTTACCTACAAACGATGTGGGGCTTTGGTTATGTGTTCATTCCTGATGGGAATGTGGAATAAATACTAAAAAATCTTGCACAGTTATTTTAAATAACTGTGCAAGATTTTTGTACTTAACTGTTATTTTTATAAAATATTTTCATAAACGCCATTTTCACCAAACCAAGATTGCCATAAAAATCAAGTCGTCATAGAAATTGCGCTTACTCCCCAAAACACTACTCGCTAGAGTCATGCTGCTGATTGCCGTTTTATTGGCAGTCGGCCAGTTTGCTTCTTTACAAATATTTGAATACTTTGAGCGTGAACCACGTGCAGAAGCGACTGCTTTGCAAGCAGTCACCGTGGTGAATTACACACGTGCATCACTTATTGCCTCACAAGAAAACTTACGTTTAGCATTACTCTCAGAATTAACTGGCAAAGAAGGTGTGCGTGTTTATTACGCAGACTTTATGGAAGAGATCGCCCCATTACCCGCAGATCCCTTTATCAACATGGTGGCAGATAAAATCAAGCAACGCCTAGGCGTAGAGACCATTATTACAGTGAACCATTACGGTATTCAGGGCTTATGGGTCAGCTTTAACATTGGTCAAGATGACTTTTGGGTAGTGATTCCACGTGTGCATGTAGAACGCAACTTCCCTTGGCAATGGCTGGGCTGGGGCGCTTTGGTGTTATTACTTTCATTGGCTGGCGGGTATTTGTTGGCAGCACGGATTAATCGGCCATTAAACTTGTTAGTGCGCGCAGCGGATAGATTACGCAACGGTGAGCGTCCAGAAAAATTACCTGAAGATAGCATGACTGAGCTCAGTGAAGTGAGCAGCACGTTTAACAAAATGGCCGATTCATTAGCAGAGTTAGATGCAGAAAGAACGCTCATTCTTGCAGGCGTTTCGCATGACATTCGTACGCCATTAGCAAGACTACGTTTAGCCGTAGAAATGCTACCTGATGATAGTTGTTCAAGCCTCAAAGACGGCATGATATTAGACATTGGTGATATGGCTAA
>JACMNP010000039.1 GCA_014378495.1 Methylotenera sp.
CCGCTGATTTACGTTGGCTTGCAAGATATTACCGCGCATGTGGATTTTACTAATATTGCTTACACAGGCGTGAATAATGGTCTGGCTTTAGCTGGCTTTTGCAGCCAAGCACAGTTTTTAATGAACTGCGGCATTTTGGACGTTATGAGTCAGGTGTCACCACATGATATGGCGAAATATGCACCGCTCGCCGCAGCCGCACAAAAACTATTATCGCCTGCTGAAATGGGCGATTTATTTAAGGTAATAGGCTTTACTAAAAATATAGATGAACCGCTGATAGGCTTTGTGAGCGGAGATAAATCCCATACTTTATAACCAGCCGCCGTTCAAGTTAGCGTCATTAAAAGTATAATGGTGGTTATGACAGAAGACATTAAACCCAAGCTAGACACCCCAGAAGAACTTGCCAACAAAGAAAGCTTCAATAAAGAAGCTTTAAAAAATCGACGTATTCGCAGTTTTGTATTGCGCCAAGGCCGAGTGACTAAAGGTCAAGAACGCGCGCTAGAAACTGGCTTGCCTAAATTCGGCATCAGTTACGAATCAAAACAGCTTGATTTGAACCAAGTATTTAATCGCGAAAACTCACCAAAAATACTAGAAATCGGTTTTGGCATGGGTGAAACTACCGCCAAGATTGCCCATACCCTACCAGATTATGATTTCTTAGCCGCTGAAGTGCACACACCAGGCGTGGGCGCTTTACTTAAGTTGATTGAAGAGGGCGCACTCACTAACATTCGTATTATTCAGCATGATGTCGTCGAAGTCCTGCAAAACATGCTGGCAGATGCAAGTTTAGATGGTGTGCATATTTTCTTTCCAGATCCTTGGCATAAAAAGCGCCACCATAAACGCAGGCTTATTCAAGCTGGGTTTGTAAAACTGCTATGTACTAAGTTAAAAGTAGGCGGTTACTTGCACGTGGCGACGGATTGGCAAGAATATGCTGAGTGGGTATTAGAAATATTAAGTGCTGAACCACAATTGCGAAATACTGCAACAGAGTTAACACTTGGTTATGCTGAAAAACCTAGCTACCGACCACTAACCAAGTTTGAAAATCGCGGTATCAAGCTTGGGCATGGCGTTTGGGATATGGTATTTAAACGTCAGTAGCAACTTTAAATTTCAACTAAAGCGCTCTAGCGTGGCCCTAGCTTCTTAAGACGTTCAAGCTTAGGCAAGGTCTTTTGTTCTATAGAGATAAGCGTCACCGATAAGCGCCAGAAAAATATACTCAAAATCGCCAGTAAAAAAATGGCCCAAGCGAATCTTCGCCGAGTCCAATATCTAATTGGTGGTGTGTAAGCTAGCAATAATAAAATGCCAGCGACAATCGTCACCGCATCAAAGCTAGCACGTTGCCAATAACCACCACCTAAATGCAGCCACATGCCAAATTCATCAAAAGTTAATGCTAGGCCTACGCCGTAAGCTATTGCAATCGCCCCTAGCCATTTACCCGAGGGCGGCTCGAAAAGTAATACAGCCCCTACTGCAGAAAGAATGAATATACCGTAATTGAGGTGATGTACGTGTGTACCCCCAAAGTGAAAATACAAGTCTGGAATATCGCGTGACATAATAAAAAACACCACAATACGCGCCAACGCAAAAGTGACGATAAAGCTTGTGAGTACGAGTCTTTGAATGTGTTTAGTTGGATGCACGTAGGATAGTTGGGTGTTAACGTTTGAATTAAGGGGCGCCGTTAGGCCTCCCGCTTGAATGATGGGTTACGCTGTTTTAGTTTAGCGATTACGAGCAAATATAGTGCCATTTTCAACTTTAATAATTAAATTGTATTTACTAGCTATATCTTCTAATACAAATGTCCATGGAGTGCATTGATAATAAAAAGCACCTGAGCCACCTACAAAAGGGTCGGCGACCAATTTATTTCCTGAAAAATCTGCAATGACGTGTAGTGTGGTAAATATAGTGATATCTGGAAAATTTAAACTCATTTCCTTGCCTTGACATTTTTTGATGCTAGATGGGGTGACTTCACTGATTGGCGAAGTGGCAGGAGGTGGCTGTTTTATTTTGTTTGAAATGTCGTTTCCTTTTGCACATTGAGTGGCTTGATATTCGACTTTTCCATTTTGTTCGCATTTGTAGATAGCACCAAATGAACTATGGTGGAATAGCGCTAACAAAAACAAGAATATTAATCTTTTCATGTGAAACCTCCTTTGGCCTAAAGTTTACATTAAGGGGCGCCGTTAGGCGTTCTGCTTGATGGATGGGTTAGCATTTTAAGAACACATTCTTTCTAATCAACTTGAATCCATGCTTCAGAAACCGATATGATAAATAAAAAAATGCAGATCCTAGCAAAAGAAAAATGAGTGATTCCCAATTAATTGGCCTGACATCTTCAGGATCAAGATATGGTCCGATAAGTCCAGCACCTAATCCGATAATGATAGCCCCAAGGTAGAAGGTAATTATTGAGAATCCGCCGTCTGCGATGGCATCAAACAGTTTAGGTATGTTAATTTTCATAATGCTAATGTTTGACATAAGTGGCAGGCTTTAGCGCGTACCGCTTGATGGAATGATTTGGAAAAGTGGTAATCATCTTTTTGTAGCCTCGACTTCAGAAGTGAATTTGCAGCCAGAAGACACACTACCCATGGTAGTTGATGTAAATTTATTGCTCTCAAGGGTTGCTTTGAATTCTGCTTTCCAAGCTAAGCCATATTTATTAACTCCCTTGGCTACCCCAAAAGCGGTAGTGTCTGATGCTTCACCAGTAACAGTGAAGTCACCGTCTTTATTGCTTCCTGCTCCTACAAACTGATTGTCTTTTAAATCAGAGTGCTTCACAAACCATGAACCAGTTGATGTACCGTTATAGGCACCACAATTAGTAAGAGTACTTTTTTCTGTGCCTTTGAAAGTGCCTATAAAATCTTCAGGGGCTGCATATGCAGTTGTTGCATTAACAACTAAACCTGCAATCATTGAAATGAGAAATTTCATAATCCCTCCTCTGTATTTTGCCTGATGCGGAGCTAAGGTGTAGCGCGCTTTTGTGCAGTCCCGCTTGATGGATGGGTTAGGCATTTTTGCCAAGATATGTAATGTATCCAATTACTTCCCGTGCTAATGAATAAATGTCTCTTAACTCAACAAACCTTGCATGGGCATTACCGATACTAGAAATGCCCATTTTCTTTAATGCTAATTTTGTACGAGATACATGAAAATATTGCGTTACTACAATGGCGGAAGTGAAATGGTGTTTTTTCATAAAAACACTCGCATTTTTTGCTGTAGCCATAATATCAATGCCTAAACTATCAGTGACAATTACACTTTGAGAAATGCCATGTTGAATTAAATATTCAGACATGACCGTAGCTTCATCAAAACCTTCTTTACCAAAACCGCCACTGACAAATATTGATTTGGTTTGGCCTTGATTGTAAATCTCAATTGCCTCATTAAGTCTGGCCTGCAGGCGTGGGCACGCTTTTCCATCAAGCTCTACTTTATTGCCTGGGACAATAATTAGATCAGCCTTAAAAACATTATCATTTAAGCCATCATAAACAATAGCAGCCATTGCTAATAAATAGACAAGCAAAATAGCCCCCAAAGTTTTTACTGCGAATTTCATTCTTAATATGGCTAACGTAAAGTAGGTATCCTATTTGACGCTTTTAAATGCGTCAAAAATGAATACCATTTCATTTTTAAAAATAAAGTATATAATAAAATCATAGCATTAACTATTTTTAGTGGTGCTTAAAATTAATATTTTTACACGGCATAAAATATGCAAAACACTATATCAAATTCTTCACAAAATGCTACTACAACTACGGAGCCACCTAAACTTTTAGAGCAAGTGCGGGGAAAAATTCGGCTTAAACATTACAGCATTCGTACTGAACAGGCTTATTTAGATTGGATTAAACGCTTTATTTTGCATTTTGACAAGCGCCACCCAAATGAGATGGGTGCGGTAGAAGTGGAGGTGTTTTTAACCCATTTGGCGGTGGAGCGTAACGTTTCAGCCAGCACGCAAAATCAGGCTAAAAGTGCTTTGTTGTTTTTGTATAAAGAGGTGTTGGGCGTTGCGCTGCCTTGGCTAGATAATGTTGAGCAGGCAAAAACACCTAAGCGCATGCCTGTGGTGTTAACGAAAAGTGAAGTGCAGGCAGTGCTTGGTCGCTTGAGCGGTACGCATTGGTTGGTGGCGAGTTTATTGTATGGCACTGGCATGCGTATTTTAGAGGTATTGCGTTTGCGCGTAAAAGATATTGATTTTGAGCGTAAAGAGATTTTAATTCGTGATGCCAAAGGTTTTAAAGACCGCGTGACTATGTTGCCGATGACTTTGGTTGCGCCATTAAAAACACATTTAGAGCGTGTTAAGCAATTGCATCAAAATGATTTGATTGATGGTTTAGGTGCGGTTTATATGCCGCAGGCGCTAGGGCTTAAGTTTCCTTACGCAGCGCGAGATTGGATTTGGCAATACGTGTTTCCAAGCAGTAATCTGTCGCAAGACCCGCGTGCTAAAAACGAGGCTGAACCTGTGATGCGTCGCCATCATTTGCAAGATCAAGCGGTGCAACGCGCAATGCGTCAAGCCGTGGTGGATTCAGCCATTACAAAGCCCGCAACGCCACATACACTACGCCACAGTTTTGCCACCCACTTGCTTGAAGGTGGTTATGATATTCGTACTGTGCAAGAGTTATTAGGGCATTCAGATGTTGCAACCACTATGATTTATACACACGTGTTAAACAAAGGTGGGCGTGGCGTGAGTAGTCCGCTGGATGTGCTTTAATTTAGCGCAAAACACCTGAAATCTAAGTAGCCTATTAATATATTAGCACTTGCCACTTGATGATATGAACAAGGCGGATTGTGCTAGCTGGCTTCGTTTAAACGCTGTGCTACGCAGTTAACCTTCATCAATCTTAAAAGTCTTACGCACCAAATCTTCAGGCTCTTCTGCAAATAGCCATTTACCAATCACTTTCTCGGCCTCTTCAACACCTTGTTTCTTCAAACTAGAAAATAATTGTACGCTGCATTCACTATGGTAATGGTTGCCCCACGTTTCTGTAAGCTCTTTACGCACCCGGCTTAGTGTTAAGCCTGCTTCACCGCGTGACAGTTTGTCAGATTTTGTCAATAAAACATGCACAGGTTTACCACTTGGACAAAACCAATCTAACATTTGGCGGTCTAGTGGTGTGAGTGGGTGGCGGCTATCCATCACTAATACTAAGCCGCCTAAGCTTGAGCGTTCACTTAAGTAACGGGCAAGTACGTTTTGCCAATGTGCGCGCATAGATTCAGGTACTTTTGCGTAGCCGTAACCTGGTAGATCAACTAGATGCCTGTCGTTACCAAGTGTGAAAAAATTGATGAGTTGTGTACGGCCAGGCTGTTTACTAACGAAAGCTAAGCGATTATGGTTCGCAAGTGTATTAAGGGCGCTAGATTTACCTGCGTTTGAGCGGCCTGCGAAGGCGACTTCAATGCCGCTGGCAATAGGTAAGTCACGTAGGTGATGGGCTGAAATAAAAAATGCAGCATTTTGAAACAAAGGCATGGTAATCCGATTCTATTAGGTTATTGCTGTTTGATGTGTCCTTATCAAGCCGTGAGTTAGATAATTCACAATAAAACCGACACTACAAACAATAGTGAAAAATGCTATCACGAATAGGGGTTTTTAGCTAAAATAGCGAGTTAATTGATTGAATACTTTAGATTAGTCTAAATTTTTGGCATTAAATTTGTAATTGCAAAAATAACTACAGCAGAATAACCATAAAAAATAACTGTAGCGTGCTTTGATGCACATTTTATTAGTTTGAATGTATTGGCTTTCCAGATTTAAGTTTATCCAGATTTCAAGTTTATTAGGAGCAGTAATGCAAGTTCGTCATTTAGTATTGTTAGTATTAAGTGTTTTTTCATTAACGTCCGCATCAGTTTTTGCTGAAACAACTGTTAAAAAAGAGGCTGCTGCAGTAAAGCCAGCTGTGGTTCCAACAGCGGTTCAGGCAACATCAGCTCAGCCCGCTGAAAAGAGAACAGCGCAGCAAATTGTAACGGCTGTCTGTGTTGCTTGCCACGCGCAAGATGGTAATAGCGTAATTAGTTTAAATCCAAAATTAGCGGGTCAACATCCTGAGTATATTGAAAAGCAATTGACTGAATTCAAATCAGGTAAGCGTGCCAATGCTGTGATGTCTGGCATGGCTGCTGGCCTGAGTCCAGAAGATATGAAAAATCTGGCCGCATATTTTTCTAGCCAAAAACTAACGCTAGGCACAGCTAAAACAAATGGCGCTGGCTCGCTAGGTGAAAAAATCTATCGTGGTGGTATTGCGGCAACTAATGTGCCTGCATGTGCCGCTTGTCATGGCCCTACAGGTGCTGGCTTGCCAAAACAGTTTCCACGCATGGGTGGTCAGCATGCTGATTACTTAACAACGCAACTGAAAAACTTTCGTACAGGTGAGCGTGCAAATGCGCCTATGATGATGACAATCGCTACAAAAATGACTGATGCTGAAATGGCTGCAGTCGCTGATTATATTCAAGGTTTGCGTTAATCTAACTGGTTGAAAATTGGGGTGGCGTAAGCTGCCCTTAATTTTGACTAGCCGTTTATTTTAGCAACTATCTATCTTTTTTCATGGTCTTAGCTTCAACCCATCAATTTAAGTACCTCACAAATACTAGTGTTTTTTAGTATTTTAATTTTGAATCCTAAATATTTTGAATCCCAAACACTCAATCGCTAGAAACATTTTTGATTTAATGAGCTCGATGCGCTTTGCCGTCAGTATGCTGAGTGTGCTTGGTATCGCATCGATTATCGGTACAGTGCTGAAGCAGAACGAGCCTTATGAGAATTATATTATCAAATTTGGCCAATTTTGGTTTGGTTTTTTTGAAAACTTAGGGCTATACGACGTTTATCATAGTGGTTGGTTTTTGTTGATTCTATTATTTTTGATTATTTCAACAACCTTATGTATTTACCGTAACAGCCCGCTAATGATTAAAGAATGGCGTACTTTTAAAGAGCAAGCCACAGAAAAGTCTTTGAATGCATTCAGTCATCAAGCAATCTACCCAACAAGTTCAAATTTAGAAAATACCAAACAACAGCTCACACAGTTTTTACAGGCTAAAGGTTTTAAGTTTAAGTTCAAAACACAAACCGATGGTAGTGAGCTGATTGCTGCCAAGGCGGGCACGCATCAGCGTTTAGGTTACATTTTTACGCACTCTGCGATGGTCATTATCTTTTTTGGTGGTTTATTAGATGGTAACTTGCCGCTTAAAGTACAAGAAATGTTGGGCCATAAACGTATTGAAACGCTAGATATTCCAGAGTCTCAAGTGCCGGAAATCAGTCGTTTGAGCAATAATAATCCATCATTTCGCGCTAACATGACTTTGCCAGAAGGCATGAGTGATAACGTGGCTTTTGTACGCGTGCGCGATGGCTATTTAGTGCAAGATCTACCATTTCGTGTTGCCTTAAAAGATTTTCGTATTGAACACTATGCAACAGGCCAGCCAAAATCTTTTGAGAGCGACATCGTCATTACTGACCCTGATCTCAAAACACCGCTTACTAAAACAATTAGTGTGAATCACCCACTTACCTATAAAGGTATCGCCATCTACCAGTCTGATTTTCAGGATGGAGGCACTAAGCTGAATTTCAAAGTGTGGAATTTGTTTACTAAAGACGCACAAACTCAAAATTTGGATGGTGCTATTTTTCAAAAAGGTACTTTGGGTGGTGGAGTCGCAGGTGAAGATGCAAATATTGTAAAAGTTGAATATAACGATTTTCGTAAATTTAACATTCTTAATTTAACGCCAGATGGCAAAGGCAAGCCCCATAACGTTGGGCCAAATATTACTTACAAACTACGCGATGCTGAAGGCCAAGCAAGAGAATATGTAACGTATATGCAGCCTATGCAAATTGACGGCAAACATTACTTTATTTCCGGTATGCGTGAAACGGTGCAAGATGAGTTTCACTACTTACGTATTCCAGTAGATGAAGACTTTGCTATTGACGGATTTATGCATTTTAAAGCGACGATGATGGACGCTTCAAAATATCCTATCATTGCACATCAATTGGCACAAAATGCTATTGCAAATAACACTAGTGCCAATAAAGACGCAAATGTTAAACAGCAGTTTGAAGACAGCGTAGTGCAACTTTTACGCACATTCTCACAAGGTGGCTATAACCAAGTCGCGCAAGTGATTGAGAAAAATGTCCCTGTAAAAGAACGCGAAATCGCGGCTAAAACTTATATTAAAATGATTAACGTTGCAGCGTTAGAAGCCTACAATATGAATTTGGCAGCGAATAAAAAACCACTTTTAGTCAACAATCCGGAAACTCAAGCGTTGATACAAGACAGTTTAAATGCATTTAGTGATATGTTTTTTTACGGCACGCCATATTACTTACAGCTAGAGAAGTTTGAACATAAGCAAGCGAGTGGTTTGCAACTGACAAAATCACCAGGTGAAAAATGGGTTTATTTGGGTTCTTTTTTACTGGTATTAGGTATATTTTCGATGTTTTACATTCGAGAGCGCCGTATTTGGTTGTTGCTAAAACCAGCTAGCAACCAAGTGCATTTTGCAATGTCTTCTAACCGTAAAGGGTTAGATTTTGAACAAGAGTTTAGTTTATATCGCGAGCAGCTTAAAAGCGTGCTCGCATAAGGATTTGATATGAATAGTAACAATTTAAATATGGGCGCAATTAATTATCAACCCAAAACATTACTGCAACGCCTCAAATGGCTAGATTGGGCTTATGCGGCAGTACTTTTTTTAGGTGCTATCTTTGCATACACCAAATATGGCAGTTATATGGACGTTTACGAGGCAGGTTTTTTGTTTGGTGCTGCGGCCCTGTTTAGCTACTTAGGGTGGCAGTGGAAGGCAATTGGCAAATTAGTGATTGCAATCGCTGTCATCAGTTTATTCTCAATTAGTTTATATCATGGTGATCAAGCACGAGCCACGCAGGCTTTCATGCTTAGATTCTTAATTTCAAGTCAATCTGCCATTATGTGGATGAATGTGTTGTTTGTATTGGCGATGGTGACCTATTGGTTCGCTATGTACAAGCGTTCAGATTTTGCAGGAAAAGTAGCATCCTCGTTAACTTGGACTGCAGTATTGATGGGTTTTGTAGGTCTGATGGTACGTTGGTATGAGTCTTATCTCATCGCGCCTGAAGTGGGCCACATTCCTATCAGTAATTTATATGAAGTATTTATTTTATTTTGTCTAATTACATCGCTACTGTATTTGCATTACGAGCAGAAATTCAATACCAAACAACTCGGTGGTTTTGTATTATTAGTCATCAACGCTGCGGTCGGTTTTATTCTTTGGTATACGTTTGACAGACATGCGAATGGTATTCAGCCGCTAGTGCCTGCCTTACAAAGCTATTGGATGAAAATTCACGTGCCAGCTAACTTTGTGGGTTATGGTTCATTTTCATTGGCAGCAATGGTTGCAAGTGCTTATTTGCTCGCGAATAAAGGTATATTAGCAACGCGATTACCTAGTTTAGAAATACTAGATGACGTGATGTACAAATCGATTGCAATTGGATTCGCGTTTTTCACGATTGCGACTATTTTGGGTGCGATTTGGGCAGCAGAAGCTTGGGGTGGTTATTGGAGTTGGGACCCAAAAGAAACTTGGGCGCTTATCGTATGGCTTAACTATGCCGCATGGTTACACTTACGTATGGTAAAAGGTTTACGCGGACCAGTATTAGCTTGGTGGGCATTAATCGGTTTGGTGGTCACAACCTTTGCATTCTTAGGGGTGAATATGTTTTTAAGTGGCTTGCACTCATACGGCACACTCTAAGTGAGTAGTTAGATTTGGCATGTAAAAAAAGCGGCCCAAAAGCCGCTTTTTATTTATTATTTTAAACTGTTAGCTCTGGCACTATCATCTCTAATCTAAATCTTACTTCACCATCACGGTTTTCAACCAAACTTAGTAAGTAGCCAGATTGTTTGGCTTGTTGTGCCGCGTGGTACAAGCCTACTCCCAAGCCATTTCTAGAGCTAATATGTGTTTTAAAGAGTTTGTCAGCGACATTTTTTGGCATTGCAGAGCCTGTATCACTCACTTCTACACAAAACTGTTCTGAAGGCATGAGCGTGACTTTAATGAAGGTATGCGCTTCCAGTTTTGCTTTCTCTAAAGCATTCTGAATCAAATTATCCACAATACTATCAAGTACTTCGGGATCAATGTCAGACTTAGGCATCTTAGCTGGCGCTTCAAACACAATTTGGTTTTGTGAACTTGAATAGTGTGCATTTAGTTGTTTAAATTTTTTCCACCAAGTGGTCACTTTAGCTTGATGATTTTTCTCGCTGCTTGGGCGTTCAAGTTTGGTCAAAGTAGCATTTAAACGCTGACTTAATCTAGGTAATTGCTTCTTAATCAGTTCGATCAGTCTTGCATCTTCTTCTTCATTTTTAACCCCATCAGCATTTTGAAGTGCGGCTGCAGATAGTGTGCCCATAGATTGCAAAATATTTTTAATATCATGCGTAAGCCTAGAGCCAGTTTCATAGAATGTTTGCATATAAATATTTTGACTAATAGTCTCTTCACGACGCTTGGCTTCATAAAATTCACCTAAAAGCTGCGTTAAAAGCTGTACATGCAAATACATAGCAGGACTAAATTGCCAGCGAGAGTAAAGTGTGAGGCTCAGTTGCTGAAAGTTAAAGGTAGAAATAAATTTAGTCGCTTCGCCTACCTCATGTTGCGCACTATCTACTTTCCACATTACCCCGCTTACCCAGTTTAATGTAGTCAGCTCACGCATGGCTGCTTGCAAAAAATTGTCTGCTGTTGCTTCATAGTCTGCATGCGTCGCTATTTTTCTAATCCATTGTTCAAATGGCAAACCTAAGCTCAGTAGATAACGCGACATCAATAGCTCTAGGCCTGAAAAAGTGGCAGTGGGGTTCCATAGCCAACTCAATCCAACCAATGTGATTGCCAAACCCAGCACCGCCACTATTAGCAATTCAATGTAGTGAATATTCCAAATCACGCCAATGGCAAAGCTACCTAGTATTACGATTAGCGTTAGTAAAAAAATGAGTAAAGTGTAAAAAAAGTCGATATTAGGCGTAGGTTGATCAGGCTTATTTTTAACTGACAAAAATAAGATTGATAAGGGCAATATAGGTAAAAAGTAAATCAGTAAAAACTCTGCAGCGGCTAAATCATCATTAGCTTTGAGTATTTTAGGCACTACCCACAATAATAAAATCGCTAGTAGATAAGCCGCAGCCAAAATATTAGGTAGCCTTGTGCGCGTAGATTCACCCGAAAAGATACGGCCACCAATCAGGGCGAATAAACCTGCCAACCAAAAAGCAGTTGCCCACCAGCTGCTGTAAGACATCACTACAAATGCACCAATCACAATCAGTAAAGCGGATTGCCATGATAGTTTTTTGGTTTGACGTAATAGCGGTTGCCACATTAAAAACAAGCCGTAATGGCATAAAAATAACGCTTTATGCAGGTCGCCCACTTCACCCCAAATCAATAATGCATGTAATGATAAAAGCATCAATGCCATTAATCGGTCAGAGTCGTTGAACAGTTGGCGGTATAGTTTAATCAAAATTTGCATTAGATATTTACTTGTAAAATAATTGAGCTACTTCGCTATATAAGCTTACTATATTGGTATGTGTATATAAATATTACTTCTATAATAACGTTAAAAATTGAACATAACTGTTTGGTTTTTGACAATTATTATGCAATTTATAATAAATTCTTATAGAATGTAGGCAATAAAGCAGTAAAAGAATAAAAACACCACTGGCATAAGATTTGCATATTAACTTTTACTAAATGAGCATTTGTAATTAGTTAAATGCTTTATATACATACGGTTCGGGGATATAAATGAAAAAACAACAAACAGGCTTCACGTTAATTGAGTTAGCCATTGTGCTAGTGATTATTGGCTTGCTATTAGGTGGCGTGTTAAAAGGGCAGGAGTTGATTAATAGTGCCAAAGTTAAAAACATGGCAAGTGA
>JACMNP010000196.1 GCA_014378495.1 Methylotenera sp.
AATCATCATCACTAAACGGTCTATACCAATACCGCAACCACCTGTTGGTGGCATACCGTATTCCAAGGCGCGAATAAAGTCAGCATCGTAATACATTGCTTCCGCGTCCCCTGCTTCTTTAGCTTTCATCTGTGCTTGGAAACGCGCAGCTTGGTCTTCAGCATCATTCAGCTCACTAAAACCGTTGGCAATTTCACGACCAGTGACAAATAACTCAAAACGCTCAGTGATTTCTGGGTTAGCATCTGACGCACGTGCTAATGGAGAAACCTCAACTGGGTAGTCAATAATATAAGTAGGTTCCCACAATTGGCTTTCAGCTGTTTCTTCAAAAAGCGCTAATTGCAATGCGCCTAAACCAGCATGGTCAAACGGTTTTGTACCGTGTTTGAGTATTTCAGATCGTAAGAACACTGTGTCATTTAATTGTACAAGCGTGTATTGCGGTGCATATTTTTGTATCGCACCGACAATCGTCAAACGCTGAAATGGCTTACTTAAATCCAGCTCGCGACCTTGATATTCCAGCACCGCAGTGCCTCTTGCAGCGATTGCAGCAGCGCGAATACAGTTTTCAGTGAAATCCATCAACCATTGGTAGTCAGTATAAGCGGCATAGAATTCCATCATGGTGAATTCTGGATTATGGCGAACGCTTAAACCTTCATTTCTAAAGTTACGGTTGATTTCAAACACGCGCTCAAAACCACCTACAATTAGCCTTTTGAGATACAACTCAGGCGCAATGCGCATAAACATTTGCATATCTAACGCATTATGATGTGTGATAAATGGTTTAGCCGATGCGCCGCCAGGAATGGGGTGCAACATCGGCGTTTCAACTTCTAAGAATTCATTTTGAATCATAAAGTTGCGAATAGCAGAAACTACTTTAGAGCGCGCAATAAAGGTCGCACGCGTTTCTTCACTGGTAATTAAATCCACATATCTTTGACGATATTTAACTTCTTGATCTTGTAGTCCGTGGAATTTTTCTGGCAACGGACGTAATGATTTTGTCAGCAAGCGTAACTCTGTCACATGAATAGATAACTCACCTGTACGCGTTTTAAATAAACGGCCAGTGGCGCCTAAAAAGTCACCCATATCCCAATGTTTAAAGCTTTCGTATACTTCTTCACCGACTTCATCGCGCGCAATATAAAGTTGAATACGGCCGCTAGCATTTTCACCACTACCATCTTGAATAGTCGCAAAACTTGCTTTACCCATTACACGCTTTAACATCATGCGACCAGCTACAGTGGCTGAAATGGCTTTTGGGTCTAAAGTTTCTTTATCCTTTTCACCGTAAGCAGTATGTAGTGCATCTGCTTTATGCAAAGGCTTAAAGTCATTTGGAAAAGCAACACCGCCATTAGCACGAATCGCTTTTAACTTCTCGCGACGATCTGCAATCACATGGTTTTCATCTATTACCACTGTTTCATTATTTTGTTGATTGTCACTCATTTTTTGGTTATTGCTCACGCTTAAACTCCCTGCTTCAAACTAACTTGTATAAATGGGTCAAGGTCGCCGTCTAACACACCTTGAGTATTGCCAATTTCAACATTGGTACGCAAATCTTTAATGCGGCCTTGATCTAGCACGTAACTTCTAATTTGATGACCCCAGCCGATATCGGTCTTAGCATCTTCTAACGCTTGTTTGTCGGCGTTACGCTTATTTAGTTCTAGGTTATACAACGCACCTTTGAGCATATTCATGGCTTCTTCACGGTTGCGATGCTGGCTACGATCATTTTGGCATTGCACAACGACGTTTGTGGGCAAATGCGTAATACGCACGGCTGAATCTGTTTTATTAATATGCTGCCCGCCTGCGCCTGATGCTCGATAGGTGTCTACGCGCAAATCTGCGGGGTTGATGTCAATTTCAATAGAGTCATCTACTTCAGGGAAAATCTGCACACTAGCAAATGAAGTATGGCGTTTAGCATTTGAATCAAAAGGAGATTTCCTAACCAAGCGATGCACACCATTTTCAGTGCGTAACGTGCCGTAAGCGTAGTCACCTGTAACCTTGATAGAAGCGCCTTTGATACCAGCCACATCGCCGTCAGATAATTCCAGTACTTCTACCTTAAAGCCTTTGCGCTCCGTATAGCGTAAATACATGCGCAACAACATATTGCACCAATCCTGAGCCTCGGTGCCGCCAGAGCCTGATTGAAACTCAATAAAGCAGTTTGCGCTATCTAGCTCACCTGAAAACATACGGCGAAATTCCATCTCAGCGATTTTTGTTTCGATGGCTTGCGTATCGGCATCTATGCTTAGTAATGTGTCATCATCCGCTTCTTCACGCGCCATTTCAAAAAGCTCTTGGCTATCTTTTAAGCCATTCTCAAGATTTTGCAGATTATGCACCACCAATTCTAGCGAGCGTTTTTCTTTACCTAATTCTTGCGCCTTTTTGGCGTTATCCCAAATTTTTGGGTCTTCTAATAAGCCATTCACTTCTTCTAGTTTCTGGCTTTTACTCTCAAAGTCAAAGATACCCCCTGAGGGCTAAATGGCGGTCGCTTAAATCAATTAAGCGATTGGCAATGCTGTTGAGTTGTTCTGCTTCCATAATGGCTTACTTAATACTAAAAGCGCATATTATACAGCAAAGGTCTACACGCTAAACTTAGCTGATGTAAAGGCTTTTTGATTCGATGTTGAATTATTACCTACGTGTTAAGTGAATACAGTAAACATGATTTTTTGCGCAAATACCTAATTACAATCATTTTGAATCTGATTTTTTGAATTTATATTATTTTATTCTCGCAGATTTTGCCTCAGGCAGTTAAACTCATCGAATAACAAAAATGTAATAAATTTGAAATAATTTAGAAACAAAAATGTAATTATTAACGGGAGTTAAAAGATGGCAAATGGCGTTTTTAGTCGATTAATGACAGCAATTTCACCGCGCAACGATAATTACTTTGTGTTGTTCAATAATCTAGCTGAGAGCGCTGTTAAAGGTTCTAAAGTATTGGCAATGATGACAGCCGTCAATGACCCGAACAAATTCGAAGAACATTTTGCAGAAATCAGAAGAATAGAGTCTCAGGCCGACGAATACACTAAAGAAATTCTCCTTTCTTTACACAAAACATTTATTACGCCTTTTGATCGTCGTGAAATTCGCGAGCTAGCCATGGCTTTGGATGACATTATTGATTATATGGAAGATATTCCGCAAAGCTCTAAAATATATGGCCATAGTAATTTCACCCCAGAAATGGTGGCATTAGGACAGATTTTATTACGTGCTGCTGAAAAAGTACGAGATGCGGTAACTATGCTCTCAGACATGAAAAATGCTGAGCGTATTTTGCGTACTTGCGAAGAAATTAGTAGTATTGAAGGTGAAGCTGACCACGTGATGCGTGCTGGTATGCACCGCTTATTTGCTGAAGAGTCTGATGCGCGTACCATCATTCGCTCTAAAGAACTTTACGACTTGTTCGAAGAAGCGGTTGATAGCTGTGAAGATGTCGCAGATGTGATTCACGGCGTAGTGCTAGAACGAATTTAGGAGCACACACGATGGATCACGCAATTGTCATCATGGCGTTGCTGGTGGTGGTAGCCCTCATTTTTGATTTTATGAATGGCTTTCACGACGCGGCAAACTCTATCGCTCTCATGGTTTCAACACGACTACTTACACCACAAGCGGCAGTGGTTTGGGCGGCATTTTTCAACTTAGTGGCTTTTTTATTTTTTGGTCTACATGTTGCGGATACCGTTGGTAAAGGCATCATTTCAAAAGAAATAATCGATAACGCTGTGATTTTTGGCGCACTTAGTGGTGCAATCTCGTGGAATCTCATTACTTGGTGGTTTGGCATTCCATCGTCGTCTTCACATGCTTTAGTCGGAGGCTTAGTGGGTGCAGGCGTTGCTAAAGCAGGTTGGGGCGCAATCGTAGCGCAAGGTCTTTTAAAAACCTCACTAGCCATTATTTTATCGCCATTATTTGGGCTATTGCTGGCGTTAATATTATCAATAGTAGTGTTATGGTTGTATGAAAAATCCTCGCCCTATCCAACCGAACGTCGTTTTAACAAACTACAATTTGTCTCGTCATCACTATATAGCTTAGGTCATGGTGGTAATGATGCCCAAAAAACTATGGGGATTATCGCGGTATTGCTCTATGCCAATGGTTACCTGCAAGGTGAGTTTCATGTGCCATTTTGGGTGGTTATTTCTTGTCAAATTGCCATGGGCTTAGGTACATTGTTTGGCGGCTGGCGCATCGTACGCACAATGGGTATGGGCATTACGCGCATTCGTCCCTCTGGCGGTTTTTGTGCACAAACTTCAGGCGCTATCGCCTTATTTATCGCTACATCGCTTGGCATTCCCGTATCTACCACGCACACCATTACAGGTGCGATTGTCGGTGTAGGGCTATCACGCCGCGTATCAGCGGTACGCTGGGGATTAGCTTCGCGTATTGTTTGGGCATGGGTACTCACTATTCCGTCAGCCGCATTAATCGCTGCCATTAGTTATCATTTCGGCAGCACTTTTTTATAAGTTTAAAGGTACTTAAGTTTTATATTGAATGTTTAGGCCTTAAATAAGGCCTACTAAAAAGGTCTCTTGAGACCTTTTTTTAAAATGATTTTAAAGTCTGATAAATATGCCTAGTAAGCTTGAGCAAGGTATTTCAATGCTAGCAATATTGACTAGACCAATCACTAAATTTGTCACACAAATGTCACAATTTGGCGTTAGTATCCTTAGGTCTACAGGACATTATATATGCAAAGAAAACAGGAGAAATTAATGCAAGTATCTAGCTTTAGTCTTAAGGCCACTTTATTAGTTGCTGGTCTTACCATCGCTACAAGCGCATTTGCCGTTGATATTACTGGCGCGGGCGCTACATTCCCATATCCAATTTATGCAAAATGGGCTGAATCTTACAACGTTAAAACAGGCGTAAAACTCAATTACCAATCTATTGGTTCAGGTGGCGGTATTAAACAAATCACCAATAAAACGGTTGATTTTGGTGCTTCTGATAAACCATTAACTCCTGAAGCCCTTGAAAAAGCAGGTCTTATTCAGTTTCCTGCTGTTGTAGGCGGTGTAGTGCCAGTGGTTAATATTCCAGGTATTGCCGATGGTCAGTTACGTTTGACTGGTGAAGTCTTAGCCGATATTTTTCTAAAGAAAATTACCAAATGGAATGATCCAGCGATTAAAAGCTTGAATCCAAGCCTAGCTTTACCAGATTCAGCCATTACTGTTGTGCATCGCTCTGATGGTTCTGGTACCACTTTTGTATTTGCTAACTATTTAACTAAAGTAAGCAAAGAGTGGAGTAGTAAAGTAGGTGCTGATACCTCTGTGGCATGGCCAACTGGTGTGGGTGGCAAGGGTAATGAAGGTGTAGCTTCTTATGCGCAGCGCATTAAAGGTTCTATTGGTTATGTTGAATATGCTTTTGCTAAACAAAACAACTTACCTGCAGTGACTTTACAAAACAGCGAAGGTGAGTTCGTTAAACCAAGTATTGAAAGCTTTCAATCTGCGGCTAAATATGCAAAATGGGAAAGCGCACCTGGTTTCTATGAAATTCTAACCAATGAGCCAGGCAAAACAACATGGCCTATCTCAGGCGCTACTTTTATCTTAATGCATAAAATTCAAGATAAACCAGAAAATGGCGCAGAAGTATTGAAGTTTTTTGACTGGGCTTATACCAATGGTAGCTTGATGGCTAAAGCGCTAGATTATGTACCTATGCCGGAAAGTGTTGTTAAATTGATTGAAACTAGCTGGAAAAACAATCTAAAAAGCAAAGATGGCGCTGCAGTTTGGACTAAGTAAAAATTAGAGTAATGCAGTAAAATATGTCGTCAAAATGACTAATGCAGGCGGAGAGGCTTACCTTTCCCCTGCATCACTTTTAAACGAACCAACAATAATTAGAGAATCAACATCTATGTCATCTATTATGCAAAGTAAAAACATGGGGGCTAGATTAGATAAGCTGTTTCGTGGCACTACAATGTTTTTCGCTTTTTTGGTTTTTATCTTATTACTTGGCATTATCGTCACATTATTTGTTGGTAGCTTGCCAGCGCTTAAAGCGTTTGGCCCAGCTTTTTTTACAAGTGACGCTTGGAACCCAGTTGAGATTCAATTCGGTGGATTAGTGCCTATTTATGGTACGTTTATCACAGCATTAATAGCAATGGTGATTGGTATACCAGTGAGTTTTGGTATTGCAATTTTTATCACTGAGCTTTCCCCAACATGGCTCAAACGCCCTATCGGCATTGCAATTGAATTACTTGCAGGCATTCCAAGTATTATTTATGGCATGTGGGGCTTATTTGTATTTGCCCCTTTATTTGCAGACCATGTTCAACCTTGGATCAATGATAACCTTGGTGCATTGCCAGTAATCGGGCAAGTGTTTCAAGGTCCTCCTATGGGTATCGGCATGTTAACCGCTGGTTTTATTTTGGCGATTATGGTGATTCCATTTACCTCATCAGTCATGCGCGATGTATTTGAAATCGTCCCGACGATGCTTAAAGAATCTGCTTACGGCTTAGGTGCAACTACGTGGGAAGTCGTTTGGAATGTAGTATTGCCCTATACAAAAACTGGTGTGGTTGGTGGCATCATGCTGGGGCTAGGCCGTGCACTGGGCGAGACAATGGCAGTAACATTTGTGATTGGTAATGCACACGAACTATCAGCCTCATTGATGATGCCTGGCAATACGATATCCTCTGCCTTAGCAAATGAATTTACTGAAGCCGTGGGCGATATTTATACCTCCTCCCTTATTACACTAGGCTTAACCTTATTTGTAATCACCTTTGTAGTCTTAGCCATTGCTAAACTTCTATTGATTCGCCTCTCCATGCGCGAAGGAAAACAGTCATGAGCCAATTAAACAATAAGCGCTATTTGAAGCGCAAGATCATTAACAATGTGACTTTAAGCATCTCTTTGCTCACAGTACTTTTCGCGCTCACTTTTTTGGTCTGGATATTATGGACCTTATTTAGCCAAGGTTTAAGTCATTTAGGTTTAGATGTATTTACTAAAATGACGCCACCACCTGGCAGTTCTGGTGGCCTTTTAAATGCGATTGTCGGCAGCTTGTATATGGTATTAATCGCAACTTTCATTGGCACGCCTATTGGTGTATTAGCAGGAACTTATCTTGCAGAATATGGAAAATCTGGCTGGTTAGCGCCAACGACTCGATTCATTAATGATATTTTACTCTCGGCACCGTCTATCGTTATCGGCTTATTTGTTTATGAAGTTGCAGTGAATTCTGTCGGACATTTTTCAGGGTGGGCAGGCGCTTTAGCACTATCACTGATAGTCATTCCTGTTGTAGTAAGAACCACAGAAAATATGATGCAATTAGTACCAAGTACATTAAGAGAAGCTGCGGCTGCACTTGGTGCGCCGTACTGGAAAGTGATTGTTAATGTTGTCTATCGATCAGCTAGAACCGGCATTATGACTGGCCTATTGCTTGCAGTAGCTAGAATTAGTGGTGAAACCGCACCGCTGTTATTTACTGCATTAAATAACCAATTTTGGAGTGCTGACATGAGTAAACCCATTGCCAGCTTAGCCGTTGTGATTTTCCAATTTGCAATGAGTCCTTATGAAGATTGGCAACACTTAGCATGGGCTGGTGCATTGCTAATCACCTTGTTCGTGTTGACTCTTAATATTTTAGCGCGAACCATCTTCCGCCCAAGTCAATCTCAAAACTAATAAAAGTACTTAAAACTAAGGTTACTTAAACAATGTCTACTAATATCGCTCCATCAAAAATTTCTGCGCAAAATATGAATTTTTACTATGGTAAATTTCATGCGCTAAAAAACATCAATATCGAAATTCCAGCAAATAAGGTCACTGCGTTTATTGGCCCATCAGGCTGTGGAAAATCAACACTATTACGCA
>JACMNP010000197.1 GCA_014378495.1 Methylotenera sp.
AAAATTGCCTTGTGTGCGCTCTAAATCTAGTTCTATCATGCAGTATTTTCTGAGTTATATATTATTTTTAGGCGCCATGTCGCGACCAATTCGCTTGTTTGCTTGGCGCTCTAATATCTCACTAAACATCAGTGCACCTAAGGCAATCAGCATGCTGATAATCACTAAACGGGTAGCGGCCATATCACCACCCGGCAACTGTGTATATGTATAAATAGCTAAGGGCAGTGTACGTGTTTCACCTTCAATATTGCCTACAAATGTAATGGTAGCGCCAAACTCACCTAAACTGCGACTAAAAGCTAGAATCAATCCCGTAACGACTCCAGGCATCGCTAACGGCAATGTCACTGTAAAAAATACTCTGATTGGACGTGCTCCTAATGATTGTGCTGCTGCCTCTAAACCGCTATCTACTTGGCTGATAGCTAAGCGAGCAGAACGTACCATGAGTGGAAAACCCATTACAGCTGAAGCGATGACTGCGCCTACCCATGTAAAAGCGATTGATACTCCAAAAGTTGTATTCAACCACTTTCCAATTAAACCTTGATTGCCCAATAGCAGCAACAAAAGAAAACCTGGTATGACTGGTGGTAATACCAAGGGTAAATGCACTAGGCCATCTAACAGAGATTTGCCTATAAATGATTTTTTTGCCAATAGCCATGCAACGGCCACGCCAGGAATGCAAATATTGAGCGTACAAAAGACTGCTACTTTAGCTGAAAGTAGCAGTGCGGCAATTTCTGGCGGGCTAAGCGTGAAAATAGAATCTGTCACTAATTTTTTAAGTAGTTAATATTAAGTTATTAAGTGACTAAGTGTTTAGGCTTAGTAAATTAAGGTTTACTAATAATGTTAAAACCATATTTTTTGAACACATCTAACGCTACAGGAGATTGCAAGTAATTAAAATAGTCCATATTCATGTTCTTAGCATTAGTCACAAATGCAACTGGGTAAACAATAGGCGTATGACTCTCTTCAGGAAATATTGCCACAATATCTACTTTATTCGATACTTTCGCATCTGTCTCGTAAACTATGCCAGCCGCACATTCACCACGCTCAACAAAAGCAAGCGCACCGCGGACATCCTGCGCACCAACGATTCTAGTTTTAACAGAGTCCCACCAGTTTAGGTAAGTTAGCGATTGTTTTGCATAAATACCAGCTGGTACTGAGTCAATATCACCTGTACACAAACGGCCATCAAAAGATTTTGAAAAGTCAAATGACTTATCCAGCTTTACATTGAAACCACGTCCTTTTGGTGCAATCAATACTAACTTATTACCCAAAAATTCTTTGCGTGAATTAGTATCGATGAGTTTTTTATCTTGTAAATAATTCATCCATTTAGTATCAGCAGAAATAAAAATATCTGCTGGCGCACCATTTTCTATTTGTTTTGCTAAGGTTGAAGACGCCGCAAAAGAATGTACTATTTTTGTAGATTTTTCTTTTTCATACTGAGCATCAATGTCAGTTAATGCATTAGTTAAACTAGCCGCTGCAAATATAGTGATTTTTTCATCTGCATTTGCAGTAAAGCCTATACTTAAAATAAGCAGGCTCAATAGCCATGTAACGATATTTTTAATCATTTTTTATCCTTATTAACCTTTAGAGCAATCACTATTCGTTTTAAATTTATATTATTTAAATTTACATCAAAAGTCGTATTGCGCTCTTAATACTACTGCATCTTCCGCATCATCTAATTTGCCATTTACACGGATGTCAGTATCAAACTTAGTATGAATATAGTTCAGCATTAAACGCGCGTTAGGATTAAGTAACCATTTTCCGCCAGCGGTCCATGCATCAGCTTCACTGGTAAATGAGGTAGTAGCAGTTGGGGCAGGTAGTAGCGCTTTAAAGTCAGAGGCATCAAATTTGCTGTAGCGTAACCCTAGTTCAAACGCACCCCAACCATCTTTACTATCAAAATTATTTTTGGGTTTTAA
>JACMNP010000198.1 GCA_014378495.1 Methylotenera sp.
ACTTAAAACATGGCTAGCTACGATTATCCTTTTAATGAACGCATACGCACATTATTACGTGTTGAAGATTTATTCGCCAAAGTTTTACATAATGTAGAAGCTGGCCATGAAGTACATCATCATTGCGCTTTACTTACGTTACTACAAATTCTAGATGTAGTGGATCGTGCAGAGTTAAAACTAGATTTACTACAAGAACTAGACCGCCAAAAAACAGTCATGTTGATGCTAAAAGGCAACCCTGCTATTGCGCCAAAAAAATTGGATGGCATTTTGGATGATATTAACAGCGCTGCAGAGGCTTTGCGTTCCGAAACGACTAAGCTTGGTCAAACATTGCGGGCTAATGAATGGCTCATGAGCATCAAACAGCGCGCCGGTATTCCAGGTGGTGTATGCGAGTTTGATGTACCGTCTTATCATTACTGGCTAGGACTAGGTGAAGCAAGGCGTAGAGAAGATTTTAAAACATGGCTTACACCATTATTGCCCATGCATAGCGCAATTGGTATTATTCTGCACATACTGCGCGGCAGTGGCGCGACGACTAAACTAGTTGCAGATAACGGTGCGTACCAACAAATGCTAGGTGGCGCAAAGCCAGCGCAGATGTTACGAATAGAAGTGGCTGATGACCTTACTTGCTTTCCTGAAGTGAGTGCGAACAAATATGCGATTAACATACGATTTAACTCGCTAGATTCGACACAAAAACCACAAAAATGTGATGCCGATGTTAAGTTTTCACTAACGCTATGTAATTTATAACGATAATCGCCTTCCATTTTGAACGTAAGTTTTAGTAGTAATTTTTAAATACAGCAAATAATCTCTATGACCACCCCTAAAAAACGAATGGTTGCATGTCCTAACTGCAGCAATTTATCAGAATTTGCACCAACAAACGTATTCAGGCCTTTTTGTAGTGAGCGCTGTAAATTGATTGACTTGGGCGTTTGGGCAAGTGAGGGCTATGCGATTCCTGTTGCCATAAAGCCTGAGGATTTAGCAGACGACTTTTCTAGCGACACTTTAAATCATTGAATTTATTAGTGCGCCTTTAGTCATATTGTAAGTTCGTACCAAAGGAAATGTTAAATGATGTATAAATCTTCACTTCAAAAATATGTGTTTAATCTAATACTGATAGCGGTCACCGTGAGCTTTAATACTTCTCAGGCAAATGCAGAAAAACCAATATCAGCACAAAAAAATCAATCTAATAAAGAACTTGTTTCAATTCAAAATGCATGGGTACGACCGACGAATGCTGGTCAAGTAGTAGGGGCTGCCTATATGACATTCACTAGCAAACAAGACATTACATTGGTGAAAATCGAGAGTGATGTGACTAAAAGTGTGGAAATACACAACATGTCGATGGAAGGCAGTGTCATGAAAATGCGCATGCTAGATACGATAGTATTATCTGCTAAAAAGCCATATATACTTGCTCCAGGGGGCTTTCACTTCATGTTATTCGACTTGAAAAAACCGTTGAATATTGGTGATGAAGTTAGCTTTGTATTACATTTCAAACCGACGAGTGAAAACGCTAAATATAAAAAAGATACTGCCGAAATAACACAAAATATCAAAGTAAAAGTACAAACAGCACCGCAAGCACCCAAGGATGAGCATGACATGAAAACAATGGCTAAATAGTTATTTTATCTGATACCTTAAGCTCAACTAAAACTGTCATCCCAAATATCACGTTGCATTGCAATGCCATGTGCCCCATGTGACCTAGCGGTGTGTAAATCCCCTACTTTCATGCCACCTAGGGCATATACGGGTAATGTAAACCCAGCAACTAAATCACTAAAACCATCCCAGCCTAGCGGTTCAGCATCTACATGACTACGAGTCGTTTGTATAGGAGACAACAACACATAATCCATACCAAGCATAACCGCTTGGGCAAGTTCTACGCTGTTATGACAAGATGCACCACATAGCATCTCTTGGGGTTTATTTGAAAGCTGCATTAAATCATGGCTTGTGAAATGCACACCTGTAGCTTGTAGCTTTTTAGCTAATATCGCATCTGAGTGAATGAACACTTTAGCCTCATATGGCCCTGCCAGTTCAATCACACGCTCTGCGAATAACAATAAATCCTCCGCTGTAAGTTGCTTTTCTCGCACTAGAATCATCATTAAACCATTGTCTAAGGCGGTCTTAAGTCGCTCAAAAAACAAGTCTTCGCCTAATTCAGCTAAATTAGTAATGCCATATACAGTAGATAAACTCAATGCGCTAAAAATTGGTGAGTTTGCTGGCAACAGCGGACTCACCAGCACTTTTTCTGGATTTTGCCAGCTGATCGTTTGTTTTTCCAAACCAAACGGCTCTCCTTGCCATGCCACAACAATAAAAAAGTGTAGTTTTACCGTTTTAGCAGGTGACTCTAGATTACCAACAGCATCGTATTTAGCAGGATAATCAAATGAACGCGTGAGCCACGGATAAAGCGTAGTGACTTCTATATCGAGCTCTTCTTTTAGCTCACGCTTTAAAGCTTGTGTGGGGGTTTCACTCGCCTCTATCTTCCCACCGGGAAACTCCCAATAACCTGCCCAAGGCTTACCAACTGGGCGCTCAGCCAACAACACTAAGCCATTCGCATGCATAATGACGCCGACAGCCGCATGGGTAATATGAGTGATTGTTGCTGGATTGATGGTCTGATTTTTGCTCATGAATAGCGAACTGCTAACCAGTTATTTAACTGAAGTCTTCTTCAAAGAATGTCTACCTGCATAGTCTCGTGCAAACTGATAGGCCGCACGACCACTGCGTGAACCCCGCGTATGCGACCATTGCAGTGCCGCGCGGCTGGTTTCTTCATCAAATACTTGAATGCCGTAGTGCCTTAACCACTGCGCCGCGATGGTAAGGTATTCTTGCTGATCAAAAGAATAAAACGATAACCACATGCCGAATCGATCTGAGAGCGAGGTTTTTTCTTCTACGCTATCACCTGGGCGAATCTCGCCACCTAAGTGTTGGGTCTCGAGATTTTCTGCCATAAATTCTGGCAACAAATGTCGGCGATTCGATGTGGCATAGACCAAAATATTATCAGAAGTGACTGCCATAGAGCCATCAAGCACGACTTTAAGCGCTTTATAGCCACCATCACCAGTTTCAAAAGAAAGATCATCGCAAAACACGATAAAACGCTCATTGCGGCCACGTAATAATGACGTGATTTGCGGTAAGTCAGTCAAATCTTGCTTATCTACTTCAACTACACGTAAACCATCTTGCGAAAATTGGCTTAACAACGCTTTCACGACTGAAGACTTACCTGTACCACGCGCACCAGTTAGCAGTACGTTGTTGGCAGTGTAGCCTTGCACAAATTGCGCTGTATTACGGACGATTTCTGCTTTTTGGGCATCAATATTATGCAAGTAATCCAATTTAATCAAGTGCGGATGCGGTATCGCCTCTAAGTAACCGCGGCCTTTATTATGCTGCCAACGCCAAGCGATTGCAGACCAATCTGGTAATTCAGGTGAAGCTGGCAGCAAGTTTTCTAGCTTATTCAGCAAGCCTTCAGCACGGTCAATTAAATTATTAAAATCTGCCATCAGGACCTGTAATCCGCATTGATTTTCACATAATCATACGAAAAGTCACATGTCCAAATCGTACAAGTTGCGTTACCGCGTGCTAAATCTACTCGCACCAAAATCTCTGGTTCTTTCATCACGGCAGAACCTTGCTCTTCAAGGTAAGCTGCTGCCCTACCGCCATTTTCTGCAACTAACACATCACCTAAATAAAGCTTGAGCGCATTCACATCTAGCTGATCAACACCCGCATAACCAATAGCAGCTAAAATGCGGCCTAGATTGGGGTCCGACGCAAAAAATGCAGTTTTAATCAGTGGTGAATGTGCGATGGCATAAGCCACTTTACGGCACTCCGCTTCATCTCGACCACCTTCAATTTTCACTGTCATGAACTTTGTCGCGCCTTCGCCATCGCGCACGATTGCTTGCGCCAACTCAATGGCCACTTCTGTGATTAACTCTTTAATGGCTAAGTAACCTGTAGAATTTATCTCGATCTCAGAGTTTTTTGCTTGGCCTGTTGCCATCAAAATCAATGAATCGTTAGTTGAAGTATCACCATCCACAGTAATGCAATTGAACGACTCATTGACTACATCTTTAATCATTTCATCGAGCGCACTTTGCGTGATGGCAGCGTCAGTCGCAATATAGCCCAGCATGGTCGCCATATTCGGATGTATCATGCCTGAACCTTTAGAAATGCCCGTCACCGTGACTTTCTGGCCAGACAAGATAATTTGTCGCGAAGTGCCTTTTGCAACGATATCAGTAGTCATAATCGCTTCAGCGGCATTCAACCAATTATCTTCTTTTAAATTAGCAATCGCGGCTGGTAAGCCTGCAATCACTTTATCCGCAGGCAAAGGCTCTAAAATCACGCCAGTTGAAAACGGCAATACTTGTTTTGGCTGAATATCTAGCGCTGAAGCCAACGCCTCACAAGTTAATCCCGCGCGCTGCATGCCATCTTCACCTGTACCAGCATTGGCACAACCTGTATTCACTAACAGAGCACGTATAGGCTGATTACTCACTAGATGATCTTTGCAAAGTAAGACTGGCGCGGCACAGAATTGATTTTTGGTAAACACACCAGAGACTGTTGAACCCTCTGAAAGCGTGATGACCAATACATCTTTACGGTTAGGCTTGCGTACATGTGCCTCAGCAAAACCTAGCTTTACACCTTTAATGGGCAACAATGTATGCGCGGCAGGAGAGGTTAAATTAACGGGCATCGATTATTCCTTTTTTAGTTTTTATATGAGGCGATTGCAATTAAGCACGGCGCCATGTTGTACCTTGTGGTGAATCTTCTAAAATGATGCCTGCATCGGCAAGCTCTTTACGGATGCGGTCAGACTCGGCAAAGTTTTTAGCTTTTTTTGCAAGTGTCCGGACTATTATCCAATCATCTACGCTTTGACTTTTCCCTTCTGAATCAGTCACTAAAAAAGTTAAGTGACCAATTACTTCAGAATTAGATGTGGAAGTCCCAACCATACCAACTTCACCTTTAGCTTCAACACCTTTCAATTGAATTGTTACATCACTTTGCAAAAACTCAGTAGGATGACGTTGCAACAACCCTAAAACTCCACCTAAGCTTTTGAGTAAAGAAGCAGACTCTAATGATTTAGTCTTCACTAAATCGAACAATACTGCCATCGCTTCTGATGTGTTGAAATCGTCGTCCATCGCAGCTTTGAAACGCGCGGCTTGGGGCTGTTGCCAATCAACTGGACTATCAACAACTTCAAAACCACGCAAAGCGGTATACAAACGAGTTAGCGCTGATTTAGCATCATCTAAATGCTTGTCTGAATAATTTAATGGGCTGCGATAATGTGCACGTAAG
>JACMNP010000199.1 GCA_014378495.1 Methylotenera sp.
CGTGATATTGAACACGAAGTCGCTCAGTTGGACGATGTATTTTTATACACGGTGGATGACCTTGCGCAAGTGGTGACTGATGGTATGGTCAACCGCCAAGAAGCGGCCATTGATGCAGAGTTAATCGTACAAGCGCGCGTAGAAACCTTTATGAGTTGGCTGAAAAAACGCGATGCAGTACCTACCATTAAAGCGTTGCGCGATCAGGCAGAAGCCACACGTAAGCTTGAGTTAGATAAAGCGATTAAGCTCATTCAAAGAGGTGAAAGTGCTGAAAAAGTGCTGGAAGCCCTGAGTAATGCGCTCACCAATAAATTCTTGCACGCGCCTAGCCACGCACTTAACCTTGCGCAGGGTGATGAACATACTAGGTTAGAGCATATGTTAAAGCAGCTATACCAAATAAAAAGTTAAGCCTAATTAAAAACAAGCCAGATAAAAAGTTAACCCAATTTAGCGTTAACTTAATTTAAAACTAAAGAAGCATCGAATGAAACCCAGCATGATTACTAAGCTCGCTAATTTAAGCGAGCGCCTAGATGAAATTAACCGTTTAATGAGTAGCGAAGACGCGACCAATAATATGGATAATTATCGCAAACTCACGCAAGAACATGCAGAAATCACGCCTATTGTTGAGCAATACCGTGCGTTTGAGCAGGTTGAAGCCGACATGAACGAGGCGCAAAAAATGCTAGGCGACCCGGACATGAAAGAGTTTGCGCAAGAAGAAATTGAGCAGGGTAAAGCCAAAACTACGGCTATTGAAGCTGAGCTACAAAAATTACTGCTACCTAAAGACCCTAATGATGACCGTAATCTATTCTTGGAGATTCGTGCAGGCACGGGTGGTGATGAATCTGGCTTGTTTGCAGGTGACTTATTCAGAATGTATTCTCGCTACGCAGAGCGGCAACGCTGGAAGGTAGAAGTGGTTTCAGCGAATGAGTCTGAAGTAGGCGGCTACAAAGAAATCATCGCCAAGGTTGAAGGTTACGGTGCGTATTCAAAACTTAAATTCGAGTCGGGCGTGCATCGCGTGCAGCGCGTACCAGACACTGAAACCCAAGGCCGCATTCACACATCTGCGTGTACAGTAGCCATATTGGCAGAAGCCGATGAAGTGAGTGATGTAGTGATTAATCCCGCTGAAATCCGCATTGATACTTACAGGGCTTCAGGTGCTGGTGGTCAGCACATTAATAAGACTGACTCTGCAGTACGTATTACGCATTTGCCAACAGGCATCGTGGTGGAATGCCAAGATGACCGCTCGCAACATAAAAATAAAGCACAAGCCATGAGCGTGCTAGTGGCAAGGATTAAAGATGCAGAAGTACGCGCACAACAATCCAAAATCGCCTCAGAGCGCAAATCTTTAATCGGTTCAGGCGACCGCAGTGAACGCATTCGTACCTACAATTACCCACAAGGCCGTATCACAGACCATCGTATTAACCTTACTTTGTATAAAATCGATGCGATTACCGAAGGCGATATGGATGAATTGATTGGTGCGTTATCGGCTGAACATCAAGCAGATTTGTTGGCAAGTTTGAGTGACGATAATTAATAAGTTAAATCAGATATATTTGAACTCCCAGCCAACGCAATTAGCAATTTCAGCTTGAGGCCTCAGCTAATTTAAATCATTAAAGCTAATTGAATTACCGCCAGCGACTTTAGATTGATACATCGCTAAGTCGGCTGCTTTAAGTATGCTGTCTTGGCTGATTTTATGGTCTATGAATAAGGTCACGCCTATGCTGGCAGTACATGCATGCTCAATGACGATTGCCAGCTCTTTATCTTGATTGATTTTGAGTATATAGGGTTGAGCTAAAGTGATACGAACTTTTTCTGCCACAATTTCCGCTTGAATGGTAGATTTGTTTTTATCTGCATGCAACTCATTAAGCATGACGACGAACTCATCGCCCCCAAAGCGCGATACCGTATCCACCTCACGAACACAGCTTTTAAGTCGATTTGCCACCTCTATTAATAACAAATCACCAACTGCATGTCCATACTCGTCGTTAATCGGCTTAAAGTTGTCTAAATCTAAAAATATCACTGCGCCAAAACGACTACTTCGTTTGCTAGCAGCCATGGTTTGAAGCATGCGGTCGTTGAACAATCGGCGGTTGGGTAGCTGTGTAAGCTGGTCAAAAAAAGCTAGCTTCTGAATTTCATCTTCGATTCGCTTACGCTCAGTGATATCGTGTGACACAACCACAACGAATGAAGGCTCGGATTTACTATTTTTTACCAAGCCACCAGACGACTCAATATATCTAATCGCGCCATCTGCTAGTAAAAATCTAAACTCAGAACGTTGACCAATGCCAGATTTTATCGTCTCCTTAAATGCTTTTTTAACGCGCTCTCGGTCGTCAGGATGTATGTCAGCAAATGAGTCAGTCCCTTCAAGATTTTCAATATCACCGAAAAGCTTAGCGTAAGAGCGATTGTTATAAAGTCGCCTCCCTTCTAAATCCAGCACGGCGATAAAGTCTTCACTGTTTTCAGCCATAAAACGAAAAAACTCTTCTTGCTGTCGCAAAGCGTTTTCAATCAGTTTGCGTGCCGTAATGTCTGTTAAGGCCATACGCAATATCAATGGTGTATTACTTTTATTTAGTTGGATACACTGAAAATGCACCGCTATCTCAATCCCATCCTCGCGTATCATTGATAAATCGAACTCAAGGTCTTTCTGTTCTAATTCATCTTCTGCAGTTTTTTGAAAGCTTGAAAAAAGACGATGCCAGCGGTCTTTATCTTGATGAGCAATTAGCTGAGACAGACGGCTATTGATTAACCTTTTACGCTCCATACCGAACAGTTTTAAAGCTTTTTGATTACACTCAGCAATCAATTCGTCAGCAGTGACGCTAAGATAACTAATTGGAGAGTGTTCATACAAATCTACATAATAATCACGTGATAGTGCTAATGCTATCTGTGCCTGTTGCAAAACCTCTATCTGTTTTTCTAATTGACTTTGATATTCCTGAAGCCTTTGCATAACACCTTCGGGAGGTTGACCAGCTATATTTGTTTGCGGAAGGTGCGAATTTTCAGCTGCTATTTTAGGTTGCAGATGCTTCTTTTTTTTCATGTTATTTAAGTCTGAATTCACAAAGCACCTCAATTGCTCAGTTTTAAAATCATCATACTCTCCTACCAGCGCCAACGTCTATGCTCTTCCTAACAACATCTGAAATATGACGCTCATCATGTAGTCTTCAATCGCTTTGCGTGAAAAATATTTTTTAGCAACTGATTGATGTCGTCCACATAGGTATACACCACTGGAATAATCACTAAACTTAACAGCGTTGAAGTGATTAATCCGCCAATCACAGTAATTGCCATAGGCGCTCTAAAGCTTGGGTCTGCGCCATAACCTAACGCAATCGGTAGCATACCTGCGCCCATGGCGATGGTCGTCATAATGATTGGCTGAGCGCGTTTATGGCAGCCATCTAATATCGCATCTAGCCGATTCAAGCCACGTTCATTGCGACCGATAATAGTGTATTCCACTAGCAAAATCGAGTTCTTGGTCACGACTCCCATGAGCATTAAGAGGCCAATAACAGTCGGCATGGAAAAACTGCTGCCTGTGATGAGCAACGCTAAAAATGCGCCGCCTAACGATAACGGTAACGCGCCTAGAATAGTCACTGGTTGTAAAAAGTCGTGGAACAGCAGCACAAGCACTACGTAAATACACAGCACGCCAATCATCATCGCGGCGCCAAAGCTGCCAAATAACTCGGTCATGCGTTGTGCATCGCCAGATTCAATCAGCTTCACACTTGGCGGGAGCGATTGCATAGAGGGCAGTTTTTTAACTTCATCCGTCACTGCGCCAATCAAGCGTTTACCTAGCTCGATTTCAAAAGTCACATTGCGCATGCGGTCTAATCTATCGATTTGTTGCGGACCGCCGTTGATTTGGATGTCCGCCACCGTGACCAATGAAACACTGCCGGCACGACCCGGTACGCGTAATTGCGCGATATCGTCTATATTTTGACGAAATGATTCATCTAAGCGTACGCGAATTGGAATCTGCCGCTGTGGCAGATTAAGCTTAGGCATAATGTTAGAAAAATCACCAGAAGTGGCGACCCGAATCACATCTGCCAGCGATTGCACAGTAATACCCAACTCTGCAGCTTTATTAAAATCTGGCTTAATCTGAACTTCTGGTCGCTCTAAACTCGCGCTAGAGGTAATATTGCCTAAACCTTTTAAAGTGCGTAAATCACGCTCGACCGCCTTACTCGCAGTTTGTAACGCATAGGGATCATCACTGGCGAGTGTGACTTGCAAACGTTCGCCATTGCCACCAGCGCCTACCGAGATTCTTGCGCCGGGTAATATAGCCAATTTAGTTCGAATATCATCTTCGATCGCCGCCTGTTTGCGTGAGCGCTCACTACGGCTTAATAATGTGAGCGTGAGTGTCGCCTTGCGTACATCGTTACTGCTTACGCTGCCAGATGGCCCGCCACCCGTCGTACTCACGCCTACAGCGGTAAATACTTGCGTCACATCGGGCATTTCACGCAGTAATTGCTCTGCACGTACGGCGATTTTTTTGGTTTGCTCTAAAGTGCTACCTGGTTGCAATTCTAGCGCCACCTTAGTCTGGCTGCTATCAGCCGCTGGTACAAAGCCTTTAGGCAATAAAGGCATGAGCGCAAGCGAGCCAATGATAAATAACGTGACACCAATCACTACTGTTTTACGATAATTTAAGCACCATTTTACAATACGCAGATAAAAGCGCATTGGAGCGCTATACACTTCCTCAGTTGCAGGGTGTGGTTTGAGTATATACGCTGCCATCATTGGTGTAAGTAAGCGCGCAACCAATAGCGACGCCATGACAGCTGCTGCCGCTGTCATACCAAATTGTTTGAAAAATTTACCTGGAATACCACCCATAAAGGCCGTGGGTAAAAATACCGCCACTAAGGTAAACGTAGTCGCGATGACGGCAAAACCGATTTCATCCGCAGCTTCCATGGCAGCTTGAAACGGCGTTTTACCCATGCGCAAATGCCGCACGATATTTTCAATTTCTACAATGGCATCATCCACCAAAATACCTACCACTAGCGCTAATGCTAATAATGTCAGTACATTCAAACTAAAGCCTGAGTAATACATGACGGCAAATGTAGGAATGATAGAGAGCGGCAGTGCCACCGTTGCGACAAAAGTCGCGCGCCAATCACGCAAAAAGAACCACACTACTAACACGGCTAAAATTGCACCTTCAAACAATAGGTGCATCGAACCTTCATAATTATCTTCTACAGGTTTTACGGTATTAAAAGCTTCGGTAATATGCGTTTTTGGATGAGCCTCTGAAAACTTGGCAATAGCCGCACGTACCGCTGTCGCTACGGTGACTTCGCTAGTACCTTTGGTGCGGGTAATTTCAAAGCCAATCACTGGCTTGCCATCTATGGTGGCGTAACTGCTGCGCTCAGCTAAGGTATCTTTTACGGTAGCCACTTGGTCTAGCTTAATATGACGACCATCAGTCAATGGAATATCCAGCGTGGCGATTTCTTCTGGTGTGCTCACAGCGCCTAAAGTACGCACCGATTGTATGCTGCCACCGATATCGCCACGACCACCAGAGGCATCTTGCTGCACTTGTTTTAATTGGCTGGATATTTCGCCAGCACTTACATTCAGCCCAGCCATCAACGCAGGATTAAGGTCAACATGCACTTCGCGATCTACCCCGCCGATACGGGCGACTCTACCTACTCCAGGTACTGACAATAAAGTCTTGTTAATATCGTTATCAACAAACCATGAAAGTGCTTGTTCATCCATGTTATCTGCGACAACAACATAAGTAAGCAACACCCCACCAGAAGTAGTGGTTTTAGACACCACAGGATTAGTCACAGCCGTAGGCAAATCAGAGCGCACGCCATCCACCGCATTACGCACTTCGTTCAGTGCTACTTCAGAATTTTTATCAATGTTAAATTGTACGCTGATGCTGACTAAGCCATCAGTCACGGTGGTGCGAATATGCTCGATACCGCCCAATGAA
>JACMNP010000040.1 GCA_014378495.1 Methylotenera sp.
TCGCCACCGTAGTAAGCGGAGTGTACACCAGGCGCTCCTTCTAACGATTCAACACACAGACCAGAATCATCTGCTAGCGCAGGGAAGCCAGAATGCAGGCTAGAATGACGCGCCTTTGCCAAGGCATTTTCAATAAAGGTACAGTGGGGTTCCTCAGCTTCAGGGATATTAAACTGAGATTGTGGTAATACTTCAATCCCAGTAGTGCCCAACAATTGTTGGATTTCTTTTAGCTTGCCTTGATTGCTACTAGCAATGACGATTTTTTGCAGATTTGTTGACTTATAGAGATTGTCTGAATTCATTTATAAGTAAATGCCTCAATTAAATGGACAATACAGTTTTTTGTTTAGTGATCAGTTCACGAATCCCGCTTGCAGCTAAATCTAGCATGCTGTTCATTGCTTCTCGGCTAAATGGTTCACCTTCTGCGGTACCTTGAATCTCTACAAACCCACCGTCTTCTGTCATCACTACATTCATATCTGTGTCGCAATCGGAATCTTCAATATAGTCTAAATCTAGCACGGGGTTGCCCTTATAAACCCCCACTGAAATCGCCGCAATCGCTTGTTTTATTGGGCTTGAGGCAAGCTTTCCGTTGGCTAGCAATGTTGAAATTGCATCCTGTAACGCTACATAAGCACCAGTAATACTCGCGGTGCGTGTGCCGCCATCTGCTTGAATGACATCGCAGTCAATTTGGATACTACGCTCGCCCAGTTTTTCTAAATCAATAATGGCACGTAAAGAGCGGCCAATTAAACGCTGAATTTCTTGCGTGCGACCAGATTGTTTACCTTTTGCGGCTTCTCTATCCATGCGGCTGCCTGTAGAACGTGGCAACATACCATACTCAGCAGTAACCCAGCCTTGCCCTTTACCTTTTAAAAATCCTGGTACGCGTTCTTCAATACTCGCAGTACATAACACGTGGGTGTCACCAAATTTTACTAATACAGAGCCTTCAGCATGTTTCGTGTAATGGCGAATGATTTCTACACTGCGTAGTTGATCATTAGCGCGTTGGCTAGGTCTGAGATTATTATTCATTTCAGTATTGCTGGCTTGCATACGATATTTCCTGATTCAAAAGTAGCTTATTTACGTTGCGTTTTGCGCAATGCCTCTTGTATTTCGGCGATGGTTTTTTCAATTTCGTCGGCTGTTAAATCCGTATTGAACTCACCATTCGGGTCATTTTCATAATTAGGATTAGTGACTGGATTCATGATAGTTGTGGTTAATCCCATCGCCATCGTCATGGTGGAAACTGCTAAGCCAGTACTGAGTTTATCGCCCCATTGCAAACCAATCGCGCTCATGTTGTCTCCTTGTTCTTGGCTAACAGATTCTGCTTGATTCAATAGCTCGGTCACGCTTTCGGTAATCAACGGGTTATTGAGTATACGCCTCATCTGATCATCAGCAACTGCACCCCAAACACCGTCTGTACACAGTAAAATAGTGTCACCTTCAGCGAGTTCATGCCTATCAGAAAGCTCAATTTTAGGTGGGATGTCGCCACCCAAGCAGCTGTAAACTTTATGGCGATAAGGATGTGTGGACATATCACCCTTTTCAATCATGCCTTTATTGTAAAGCGACTGTACAATTGAGTGATCTTCAGTACGATAAAGCAAATGGCCATCACGGAAATGATATAACCGTGAATCTCCTACATGCGCACAATACAACACCCCACGCTGTACTACCGCCGCAACGATTGTAGTTCGTGGCGATTCCAGCATTTCACGTTCCTGTGTGAGCTGGTCTATCATGTCATGCACTTGCTGAATATTCTCAATTAAAAACTTTGCTGGACTTGATAGTGTCGGCACTGCTAAACGCTGAAAAGCTTCAGTCATTGTAGTCACTGCTAACTGTGCAGCAATTTCACCATTTTTATGGCCACCCATGCCATCAGCCACTACTAGCAAAAGTGCGTCTTTACTATATGAATAGGCTAATCTATCTTGGTTATAAGGTCGAGGGCCTTGGCGACTGTTTTGAAATATAGTAAATTTCATGATGAGGTATTCATAAAAGTAGAATCAGAGCGTTTTATTTAAAATACCAACGATTTTATTCACAAAGCTGACTTTTTTCTCAGTATGGGGTTGTGATTCCAGCAATGCTTTTTGTAATGAAAATACGCTTTGTGGCCTTGCCAAGTAATCTAAACTCAAGCACTTATCAATAATTGCTAGCAAGTTTTGTGAGTAGATGCCTTTGCCTAATTTGACTGCGGGTACCAATAAATCATTTTTGATACGTTGATTCGCTGCAAGTGGTGAGGTGCGTGTCAGGCATGAGTACATGGTCGCACCTATGCTGTAAATATCGCTCCATGGACCCAATAATTTTCTATCATAATACTGCTCAGGCGATGCAAAGCCAGGTGTATAGCTTGGCGCGATTTTCGCTTGGCTTTCGCTCAATGCTTGACGCGCAGAACCAAAATCTAGCAAAACAGGTGATCCATCAAGACGAATGTAGATATTGGCTGGTTTGATGTCTAAATGTAATAGTTTTTGGGTGTGTACTTCTCGCAGGCCATTAGATAACTCACCAAATACACGGCGAATAAACTGTTCTGACACTAATTCATTTTGTCCTAAAATATAATCTTGTAACGATTTCCCGCGCTCATATTGCATCACCATATACACGGTTTCATTCTCGCGGAAGAAGTTAATCACGCGTACGATATTTTTATGGTCGATTTTGGCGAGCGACAAACCTTCATCAAAGAAGCATTTTAGGCCGTGCCTAAAGAGCGCTACGTCATCAGCGTTTGGTAGAACGGTCGCGCCATCAGCACGTACGGCAATAGAGGTAGGTAAGTACTCTTTAATTGCGACAGTTTTTTTATCTTTGTCACGCGCCAAATAGACGAAACTAAACCCGCCAGAGCTCAAGACTTTTCTGATTTCATAGTCTTGTAACTGATAGCCAGCGGGCAGTGCTAAATTTTTAGTTGAAGGCAATTTTAAAAATATTCTATATTGATACTTTGTAGTATTAAGCTATCTGACACGCTAGATGCACTTTGAGCAATATAACGCGTAATTGTTTGTACTTAAAGTTATTTTTTGAAGTTAGTGTTAAAGATATTTAAGCATGAAACAGCAGGTATTTGATAACATGGCATCAATTTAAATACCTTACGTCAGGAAATAAGTACCATGACCTTCAGCATGACTGGCTTTGCCGCTCTAGAACAGCCTATAGACAACGCCACTTTAATACTAGAACTTCGTGCGGTTAATAGTCGTTATTTAGATTTACATTTTAAGTTGGATGAAAATTTAAGAAGCTTAGAACCAACGATTCGTGAATTGATTGGTGCGTATTTAAGTCGCGGTAAAATTGAATGTAAGGTTAATTTGATTCAGCGTGCACAAGCGAATCAGGCTACGCAGCTTGATGAAACTTTAATGCAGCAATTGGCTGCGATGCAAATAAAGGCCCAAGCGTATTTTCCGCAAAGCCGTGAATTAAGCATTGCTGATATTTTACGTTGGCCGGGTGTGGTTTTAAATGAAAATTCAGCCAATGAAAACCTAGCAGATGATGTAAAAAAATTGGTCAGTCAAGGTTTGCAAGAGCTTAACGCCTCGCGAGTACGTGAAGGTGAAAAGCTGAAAGCTTTGGTGTTAGACAGGCTTGCTCAAATTGAGGCATTGGTTGCAAAAGTTAAACCATTATTACCAGCCCTGACTAAAGAGTATCAAACTAAGCTGGAAAATAAATTACAAGATACGCTCAAAACAATCGATCAAGAACGCGTGGCACAAGAGCTGGTGTTATTTGCACAACGCATTGATGTTGATGAAGAATTGACCAGACTCACTGCGCATATTTCAGAAGTAAAACGTATTTTGAATAGCGATGCCCCCGCTGGTAAACGCTTAGATTTTTTGATGCAGGAATTGAATCGTGAAGCGAATACATTAGGCTCAAAATCAGTATCTGTGCAGACTACACAAGTTTCAATGGAGCTAAAAGTGTTGATTGAGCAAATGCGTGAGCAGATTCAAAATATTGAGTAGTCGATTTCTTAGCTGGGTGATTTTAGTAAAAAAATACTATCAATGTAGGATAATTCTTACAAGACTTTCATTATAAATCTCCTCATTTAACTTGCTGTTAAGTTATATATTAATAAATAGAAGTTTAGGTAAAAATCAGTCGCTAGCCACCGGCTAATTTTTTGTCTATTTGTAAAACTTGAGAAATTGTGAAAAAGTGAAGTTATGAGAAAAGTATTTATAGATTGCGAACTCCAATATTTTGCGACCGCATCTTCAGATTTTGTCTTTAATATTCAGGCTGCTCATCATGAGTGGCAAGATATTATGGAAGAAAAACTGAGTTTTAAACCTGATAGTTCAGCCACATTTGGTTTAGGTCACACAGGGCAAAATAGGCTTTTAAGGTTGAGCGATATCGTCAATTCATTCAGTATTCGCTATCAGGGCACGGTGAATGTCAATTATCCAAGCCCTAAAGGTGATGAGCCTGAAGTTAAAATCGCTAATCTACCTTTAGATGTCATCCCTTATATTTGGTCAAGTCGATACTGTGAATCTGATGCTATTTTAAAATTAGCCAATGAACTCTTTGGACGCTTAACCCCAGGTTATTGTAGAGTTGAGGCGATTTGTCAGTGGATAAGAGATAACATCAAGTACCAGCCTGGTATAACCAACTCTGTCACCTCATCAAGAAACGTATTGGATGGCGGTATTGGTGTTTGCCGAGACTTTGCTCATTTGGGGATTAGCTTTTGCAGGGCACTCAATATTCCAGCAAGATTTGTCACTGGTTATGCGCATTTTGCAGAACCACCTAATGATTTTCATGCCATCTTTGAAGCTTATTTAGGTGATCGTTGGGTGTTGTTTGACCCAACCGCAATGTCGCCTGTCGAGGAGTTAGTTAGAATTGCAACGGGCAGAGATGCTTCTGATACTGCCTTTAGTACAATATTTGGCCCAGTGGTAATGAACTATATGAATCCACAAGTGATTGTGAGTGAGTGATTACACGTAATCTAATACGCTGATTTTAATACCTTAATTTCAATACTAAGTGAAAGTATTATTTAGTCTAATAAGTTAACTTGTACATCCACGAGTAATGTTGGTGTTATCAAACCAGGCCCTATAAAACTCCCAGACACTGGCGGAATGGATTCTGGATTGCGCGCCACAGCTACTGCGATATGTCGATTACTAGTGACTTCACCCGTAGTTGGGTCAAATCCTTTCCAACCCGTTCCTGGCAAATAAACTTCAACCCATGCGTGGGTAGTTGCGTTTCCAGCTTCAGTAGCAGGAGCATGTAAATAGCCACTTACAAAACGACTTGCAAATCCAAGCCAGCGACAAGCTTCAATGAATAGTGTCGCGTAATCCCTACATGATCCACTGGCCTGCGTTAATGTGGTCGATGGCGACTGAACGCCAGCTTCTTCACGCATTTGATAGCGAAATTGTTGATTGATGGACTGGTTTAACTTTAATAGCATGCTAAAAGTATCCATGCCATTTAGCATCAACTGCTGCAACCAAATATTTATTTGATATTCATCATTAAGAAAAATAGGCTGCTGAAAAACGGCCAAATCAACTTGTTCATCCAGCGCATAAGTAAACGGGTAGTTCACCGCGTAGTCTTCAATAATAAAATCATAGGCCGTAAGCTCGTAATGTTGAATAACGACTTCACTAGCGATGGTTAATCTATTTGAAGGTTCAAGGAAGTTAACTATAGCCAAAGAATTATCAAACACATCACGTTGCCATTTGATATTGTACGCAGGGGTGATTTCGAGTTTTGAAGTTTCAATACGAACGTCATGCCCTTCGCGTGGGCGCAACAGTAAACGATGACTATTTAATGTCACCGTGGTTGGGAAAATATATTCCGTTACATGTTTGATGCGTAATCTTTGCATGCTATTTTATTTTTTTAAGATCGGTTTAACTAACATTGGTTAAACATAAATTTAATCAGGTGGCGCATTTAGTAACTCAACGCGAACCACCATTTCTCTTGGATATAATGCTGGCCCATACTGATTGAATATCGCTACATCAGCAGCATCGCGTCCGTAAGCAACCGTCACACGCCCACCAATCGGATTTGCTTGGGTAGGATCAAACGTATACCAACGTCCACCTACATAGGCTTCAAACCACGCGTGAAAATCCATAGGTTTAAGTCCATGTAAATAACCAACCACCATCCGTGCAGGAATACAAAGACCGCGACAGAGCGCGATACCAAGATGTGCAAGTTCACGGCATACACCCTCACGTTGCTGGTTGACTTCTACTGCAGATAACTGAAAGTGGATAGAGTCGGGATTAAAGTGAATATTATTGCGAATCCATGTCACTAAAGCATCCACTTGATCATAACCAGGCGCTACCCCAGCCACGATTTTTTGGCCCAAATCAATAAATCTATCTGATTCACAATAACGTGTAGGTAATAAATAAGTGAGTACTTCGTCTGGCAAGTTTTGTACTTCATCAAAAGGCGCGCCCGGGCAAACATCTATACCATCCGATGTCAGAATATCTGCGGAGGTCCGTATTGAAAACTCACCGGGAAGGGCAATCAATCGTTGGCATAAATTACCATAATTGTCTGTAAATTCAACCACAGGCACACTAGGATTTAAGGTGTATGATTCACGCGCGATCCATTGATGCAAGCCGCTACGAGGACGCAACATTAGGATAAACGGCGTATCAACACTTACGTCAAAAGTAATATCACATTTAGTTCTAAGCCACACGGTATTTCCTTATTATCAAACATATATCATTATTAAACATGCAACTCATTCTAACGTGTTTAAATTTAGGATGAATACTTTCTAGCTAGTTAATTTATATTCATATCGGGTTAATATAGCCCATATATATTCAGACTAATGTTACTTAGATAACACTAACAGTAAACGTTGCACTGAAATATACGGTGGATATTTCAGATGCACCAATAATGTGCGTAATTTTGAGCAGCCATTAAAACTTAGCTTCAAAATCTAGCTGTAAGAGGCATAAGATGTAGCCTTAACCGCTCTTTATGTAGCTGGCACGTACCTTGCATAAGTTAAATTGCATTGAGTTAAATAATACCTAAGATAGATACTATGGCTGATATTAATTATAAAAATATAAAACTAAATGCTTTTGACGAATCGTTTGACGCTAAGCAGGGTGTGCGATCAGTGTATGCACCTTATGCTAAATGGCTTGCTAGTAAAGAATTCTCACAACTTGCACAAAAATCACGTGATGCTGAGCTACTGTTTCGCCGAGTAGGTATCACTTTCGCAGTCTACGGCGAAGATGAGGGTGCTGAACGCCTGATTCCATTTGATGTTATTCCTCGAATATTGGCAGCTAGTGAGTGGAAAAAGCTTTCTGAAGGCGCCTGCCAACGTGTGCGTGCACTCAATATGTTTTTGAATGACATCTATCACAGCCAAGATATTATTAAAGCTGGCATTATGCCTGCAAGCATACTTAACAACGAGATGTATCGCCCTGAAATGCAGGGTGTAGATGTGCCAGGTGATGTGTATGCACACATTGCCGGCATTGATATTGTGCGTACCGAGGCTGATAGCTTTTACGTACTAGAAGATAATTTGCGTACGCCCTCTGGCGTGTCTTACATGCTGGAAGACAGACGCATGATGATGCGTCTTTTCCCCGAGCTATTCCGACACTATCCAATTGCACCTGTTGAGCATTACCCACAACTATTACTAGAAAATCTACGTGCGGTCGCACCGCGCGGAGCGAATGACCCTACGGTGGTGCTGATGACGCCAGGCGCTTATAACAGCGCTTACTTTGAGCATGCGTTTCTTGCACAACAGATGGGTATTGAGCTGGTAGAAGGGCGCGATATGTTCGTTAAAGACAACGCAGTGTTTATGCGAACGACAGAAGGCCCTAAAAAGATAGATGTGATTTATAGGCGTATTGATGATGACTTCATTGACCCGTTAGCCTTTAGAAAAGACTCGATGCTAGGTGTACCAGGCTTGGTGTCGGTATATCGCAATGGTGGTGTGGCACTCGCAAATGCAATAGGTACGGGCGTAGCGGATGATAAAGCAACCTATACCTATGTGCCCGATATGATTCGTTTTTACTTAGGAGAGGAACCGATATTGTCTAATGTACCAACTTATAAGTTAAGTATTGAAGATGACAGAAAATATGTATTAGCCAACCTAGAGAAGTTAGTAGTAAAAGAAGTGCAAGGTTCTGGTGGGTATGGCATGTTAGTTGGGCCTACTTCTAGCAAAGCGCAGGTTGAGGAGTTTAGATTGCGCATTATTGCGGATCCAGATAATTATATTGCGCAACCAACGCTCGCACTCTCTACTTGCCCAACCATGGTGAAAGAGGGTGTTGCGCCACGGCATGTAGACTTACGCCCTTATGTTTTAACCGGAAAAACAACGACTGTAGTGCCAGGCGCACTATGCCGTGTAGCGATGAATGAAGGTTCATTAGTGGTGAATTCATCGCAAGGCGGTGGCACGAAAGATACGTGGGTGTTGCAATGTTAAGCCGCACCGCTGATCATCTTTACTGGATGGCACGTTATATAGAACGTGCTGAAAACATGGCCCGTATGCTGGAAGTGACTTACAGAATGTCGCTAGTGCAGAATGCTGCGCAAAGTGAAGCGGCGCTTTGGGTTCCGTTGTTACATATATCAGATACGGTTAAAGAATTTCATGCCAATTACGATGAAGTAAGTGCGCGTAACGTAATTTATTACATTGCGTTTGATGAAAGAAATCTTTCTAGCATTTATAGCTGTTTACGCGCCGCAAGAGAAAATGCGCATGCCGTACGCGTGGCGATGTCTTCAGAAATGTGGGAGAACATCAATAGCTTATGGCTAGAGTTTCAGCAGATGGATGAAAAGCTGATTATGGATCATGGCTTATCAGAATTCTGCGATTGGGTGAAATCTCGCTCACATCTGTTTAGAGGCGTGACTTACGGCACCATGTTGCGTGATGATGGTTTCCGCTTTACGCGACTAGGCGGGTTTATTGAGCGTGCAGATGATATGGCGCGTCTCTTGGATGTGAAGTATCACCTATTATTGCCTTCAACCGCAGACGTTGGCGGTGCAGTGGATTATTACGAGTGGAGCGCATTGTTGCGTTCTGCAAGCGCCTATGAGGCCTATTTAAAAGTGTATCGTGATGCAGTAATGCCGTTGCGTGTTGCCGAGCTTTTGGTGTTGCGACAAGATATGCCGCGCTCATTGCATGCTTGTATGAACGAGCTCACGATTATTCTTGAGCAACTGACTGGCAATGCAGGCAATGAATGTAAACGTCTAGCTGGCGAGATGTATTCTGGATTGCGTTACGGTCGTATGGAAGATATTTTCCGCAATGGCTTACATGAATTTTTAGAAGCCTTCTTGCGTCAAAATAATGGGCTAGGTGTCGAAATTCAGCGCACTTATTTAAATGCGCCTAGTACAAAAGAAGCTGGTGACAAAGAACCTAATGCCAAGGCGTCCGAGACTAAAGAATTAAGCGTAAAATCATCTGATGCAAATGAACAAAAGCCTGCATTAGCACAGAGTCAAAGCTAAAAGCTGCTACCGCAATTAAATACAGTTAAGCTAAATATAGCTCAACCCATACGGATTTTTAAATGAACTCATTGCAACATCAACGCCACGGCGATAAAGTCAATTCGCCATGGTTTGAAGAATTTTTACCTAAGCTGTTAGAAGACCGTGATCGTATTGGCTTAACCGATATGATTCACGAGATTGACGCAATGATGATTACCGTTGAGCCTGGTTGCTCAGTGGCTTACATCAGCGAACTCGCGTTGATGACGCCTTATCATTACCTAGTAACGCTAGAGTCAGAGTCGCATTGGACGCATGTGTTGCGTATCGATATGAATTCACCAGATGTATTGGTGCGAGAAGTGAGAGACCCTAACATTCACGGGATTTTTCGCAGTTTAAATGATGTGTACCCAATCGGCGCGCACAAGCCAAACTCGCGCTACATGGGCGAGATTTTCCGTGTGACTAATCAGCATGAAGTTGTTGAACTGCAAAAAGCGCGCGAGATTCGTTTTTTCAATCAAGATCAAATTCGTAAATTAGAACTACCTGGCAATATGGCGATTGTTAAACCGTCGCCTTACACGCATAACATTGTCGGTTATTGGGAGCGCCCAGCTGAAGAAATTCGTGTCTATGCGCTAGGCGTGAGTGTTATTCATAATGATGTGAATCGTGGTTATCGTGAGGCTAAAGAAACACAAGAGAAACTAGGATTAGATAAGTTGATTTTGCCAATCGACCACCTAGCGACCAGAATTTATAGCCAAAACCGTGAAGTGGCGATACTTGAGTACTTAACCCTTTCTAGTTATTACTACTGGGGTTCGTATGATATCGATAGCCAAAACTCATCAACGAATGTTACAAAAAGTGCGCATTACAACGATGAGCAACGTAGCCCAGCAAAGGTATTTACTGCAGCCAATCATCCGTATTTTGTAAATCATTTGATTGGTTTGCCATCACCTACTGAAAACTTTGTACGCAACTATGGCCCACGTTTGCACCATATTGCACTGGGTGTGGCTGATGGTGAAACCAATGGCCAAATCAACATTGATTACGTGGTGGATGCAATTCGAGCTAAAGGTAAGGACTTTTTACTTGATGTGATTGGGTCACGTGAAGAGGGTCTCAAACAGATATTCTCCAGTGCTTCCGAGCACTCTTCTCTGATTATTGAATATGTGCAGCGTTTTGGTGATTTTGAAGGATTTTTCACTAAACAAAATGTTGCTGAACTCACTAGAGCAGCCGGCGTTGAAGAAAGTTTGCGCTTACTTCAAGCTGAAAGTAATGCTAAATAATGACGCATACAATCGCGATTCTAGATAACCCGACTCTAAATAAAGAGATTTTTTAATGACGATACGAGTCGCGCTTAACCACAAAACAGCCTATTACTATGATAGCCCCATACAGTTAGCGCCACATGTGTTTAGGTTGCGGCCAGCGGCACATTCGCGCACACCAGTGACTGCTTATTCATTAAAAATCACACCAGAAAATCACTTTATCAGCTGGCAACAAGACCCATTTGGCAACTATTTAGCACGTGTAGTGTTTCCTGAAAAATCGACAGAGCTTTCTATTGAGGTCGATTTAATTGCTGAAATGACGGTAATTAATCCATTCGATTTCTTTTTAGAGGAATACGCCGAAAATTATCCATTCGCCTATCCAGAGCAATTGAGTAAAGAGCTAGCGCCTTACCTTGAGATTCGTGAAAACGGGCCGCTTTTCGCGCAATGGCTGGCGCAGATTGATGGCAGCAAAAAAGCGATTGTTGACTTTTTGGTTTACTTGAATCAGCGCGTTAATCACACGGTCAATTACTCGATTCGTATGGAAGCAGGTGTACAAACTTGCGAAGAAACACTCGCTAAAGCGCTGGGTTCTTGCCGTGATTCTGCTTGGTTGCTAGTGCAAGCCATGCGTCATATGGGTCTGGCGGCGCGGTTTGTGTCAGGTTATTTAGTGCAACTTACAGCGGATATTAAGTCATTAGATGGCCCATCAGGCACAGAAAAAGACTTCACAGATTTGCATGCCTGGGCTGAAGTGTATATTCCAGGAGCAGGTTGGATAGGCTTAGATGCGACTTCTGGCTTGCTTGCTGGCGAAGGTCATATTCCGTTGGCCTGTACTGCTGACTACGTAAGTGCGGCACCAGTGACAGGCGGATATACTGGTCAAGCCAATATTGAGTTTAGCTTTAGTAATAGTGTGACGCGGATTCATGAAGATCCGCGGGTCACCAAGCCTTACAGTGAAGAACAGTGGGCACAAATTGATGCATTAGGTCATGAAATAGATGCTGAACTGAATGCCGGTGACGTGCGCCTGACGATGGGCGGCGAGCCAACCTTTATCTCGATTGATAACATGGATGCGCCAGAGTGGAATATCGACGCAGATGGTGTGGAAAAACGTAAGCTCGCAGGCCAACTCGTAAGACGTTTACGCAACAGTTTTGCACCAGGCGGCTTATTGTATTTTGGACAAGGCAAATGGTACCCAGGTGAGCCTTTGCCACGTTGGCAGCTCGCCTGTTTTTGGCGAAAAGATGGCAAGCCAATTTGGCGTAATGCTGAATTATTGGCCGATGAAACCAAAGACTATGGCCTTAACAGCACACATGCCGAAACTTTTATACGAGATCTAGCAAAGCGATTGGGGCTTAAAGGTAGTCATATTTGTGCTGGTTTTGAAGACCCGTTGTACTATTTACTGCAAGAAGGTTTAGTGCCAGACAACCTGAATCCGCTTAAATCTGACTTAAAAGATGATTTGGAGCGCAAACGTTTAACCAAAGTGCTCACAGGTGACTTGGGTGCAAAGGTAGGTTATTTGCTACCTTTACACTGGAGTCATCAACGAAATGCATGGAGCAGCAGTGAATGGAAGTTCAGACGTGGTGAGATGTTCCTCGCGCCAGGCGATTCTGCAATGGGTTTGCGTTTACCTTTAAGCTCGTTGCCTTGGGTCGCGTTTGAAGATCGTGATCATGAACATGAACGTAGTCTGTATGAGGCAGTAGCGCCATTAGAAGAAGTGGATGCTGTAATGAGTCGCCGTATCAGCAAGTTCAATAAAGAAAATGAACACGCTAATGAAATGCACGCGGTTGAAGATACTGGCAATGACGATGCTAGCAATGAAGACACTGGTAACGAAGATACTAGTAATCAAGACATAAGTACTCCAAAAAATCCTGAATTTACCCCGCATACGGCCTTATGCGTAGAAACCAGAGGTGGTCGCCTCCATGTGTTTTTACCGCCAACGACTGCGTTAGAGCATTACCTCGATATTATTGCTTGCGTTGAAGCAACAGCAACTGTGCTCAAACTGCCCGTAGTGATTGAAGGTTATCAA
>JACMNP010000200.1 GCA_014378495.1 Methylotenera sp.
CCTAAGCATACGGCAGAGCCAGTGTTATGGATGTCAGATCGCTCTCGCTTTGAAGTAGGCCGATCTATAAGGGGTGGAATCCCATTGTGCTGGCCTTGGTTTGGTGCACACCCTACGGATAGTTCGTTATGTATGCACGGTTTTGCACGCGTGACACCATTTACGGTGATTGATGTTGGCCAGATGACTAATGGTTATACGCGTGTGATTCTCCAAATGAAACATACCGAAAACGCTGCGCGCCAGCTTTCTTATCCATACACCTTGGTGCTCACTATTGAGATAGGCGAAACTTTGTCTATCAGATTAGCGACGACTAATCGTGGTAGACAGCCATTTTTTATGGGCGAAGCATTCCATACTTATTTTAATATTGGTGATGTAGAAAAAATAAGCCTTACGGGTCTAGAAGACTCTGAATACGCTGATAAATTACTGGATTATTGGCGTGACACGCAAGATGGTACCGTGCGATTTAACCAAGAGTTTGACAGAGTCTATGTTGGTACGCGCAACGCTGTGACTATTCATGATGAAATGCTAGGACGTAATATTATTATTAATAAAAAAGGCAGTAGTTCAACTGTGGTATGGACACCATGGGAGAAAAAAGCACATCAAATTATAGATATGCCTAGAGATGACGGCTGGCGCAAAATGATCTGTGTAGAAACTGCTAATGCGATGGAAAATATTGTTATGATTAACCCTGGTTATACGCATGTGTTAGCAGTGGAGTATGTGGTAACTGATATTTAAGACTACTATTTGATGACAACTAAACTGGTTTGTTACTAGCTCATATTTTTACGATATGCTTAAAACCTATTCAGGTTTGCCAAAAATTTCTAATAATTAGTCAATAGATGTCAACGCTTTGGTATGCTAAGGCGTTGTTTGTTTTCGAAGTATCGATGACTTACCTCGCTTGTTAAGTCAGATTTAATAGGGTTATACTATTTATATAAGTTGCTTTAACTGGCTTGTTAAAATTGTAATTGCAGGTATCATACCTCGTTGCAAAAAAGTGCAAATTATAAGTATTTAAATTACAAGTTTTTAAGCGTCAATTCAAGGAGATAGCATGAAAGCATTATTATTAACAATCGCTGCTGCTGGTTCAATGTTAGTTGCAGCGCAAGCTAATGCAGTTGACGCGAAAGCGGCTGAAGCATTGGCACAAAAAAGTGGCTGTTTAGCCTGTCACAGTGTTGAGAAAAAAGTTATCGGCCCAGCTTACAAAGATGTTGCTGCAAAATACAAAGGTGATAAAGGTGCTGAGGCACGTTTAGTTGCTAAAGTTAAAGCGGGCGGTAGTGGCGTTTGGGGCCCTATGGCTATGCCAGCAATGGGTGCACAAGTTAAAGAGGCTGATATTACTACTGTGGTTCAGTGGGTATTGTCACTATAAGATTTTAAGCATTGAGCTTGTGAGTTAGTACAAGCTGATATGGTTTCAAAATAAAAAAGCCAGTCGTTAGACTGGCTTTTTTATTACTCAAAGAGATTTTACGTTAAGTTTTCAATTTACTGTGGTGCATTGAGTAGGCGAAATAAACTACTATCCCAATCAAAACCCACACACCAAATCGAATCCAAGTGGTTGCTGGTAAAAATCCCATTAATGCCCCACAAGATAAAATACCTAGCACAGGAATTAACGGATTCCATGGGTTTTTAAATGGACGTTTTAAATTTGGTTGACGTATGCGCAACACAATGACACCAACACACACCATGATAAAGCTGGCGAGTGTGCCAATATTCACTGTTTCTGCTAACTCTCCCAGTGGGATAAAGCCAGCCACTATAGATACTATTAACCCACACACTAAAATTATTTTGGTTGGTGTCTGACGGTCTGGATTTATTTCTGAAAATACAGGTGAAATTAAACCGTCACGGCTCATGGTAAAAAGAATACGGGTAAGACCGTACAACAATACCAATAACACAGTAATTAAGCCTGCCAATACGCCAGTAGCCACTAAAGTAGATGCCCATGTATAACCAATTTTAGTGAGTGCCCAAGCCACTGGTGAGGGAACATTGAGCTCTGTGTAAGGCACAATTCCAGTCAGTAACGCAGAGACTATGATATAAACTATGGTGCAAAAAGTGAGCGAAGCGATTAATCCAATGGGTAAATCACGTTGTGGATTCTTAGCCTCTTCAGCTGCAGTTGAAACTGCATCAAAACCAAAATAAGCGAAGAAGACTAATGATGCACCTGCTAATACACCGATATTTTTACCGCCTTCAACCATGGTAAACCAGCCAAACGGCATGAATGGATGCCAATTATCGGTATTAAGATGCATAGAAGCGAGTGCAATAAAAATAGCGATAGTAGAGAGTTTGATGATGACAATAATATTATTGAATCGCGCACTTTCTTTAACGCCTATCGTCAATAAAATTGTCAGCACCCATATAATACCAAAGGCTGGTAAGTTAATAAGGCCGCCGAGAATAGGCGCTTTAGTGAGTGCTGCTGGTAAGTGTAAATTGAAGTTAGCGAGCGTATTTACAAAATATCCGCCCCAGCCATTTGCTACAGCGGCTGCGCCAACGCCGTATTCAAGCAATAATATCCATCCCATTACCCAAGCTGCAAATTCACCAAAAGCTACATAACTGTAGCCATAAGCACTGCCAGAGCCACCAACTGATGATGAAAGTTCTGCGTAGGATAAAGCTGCAAAAGCTGACGCAATACCTGCGATAATAAATGAAATAACAACTGCAGGGCCTGACTGCGTGGCCGCAGCGATGCCTGTCAGCACAAAAATCCCAGTACCAATTGCGCCGCCAATACCCAAAAGTGCTAAGTCAAAAGCGGAAAGACATTTTTTTAGCCCACTGCCGGAATGTTCTAATATAGGTTTGGTGCGAAGAAGCTGTTTGAGCATTGTAATGTCCCTTATTAGGTGCTTCTAAATCGTTTCAATTGATTAAGTTTTTAATTCACTGTCTGGATAGTAATGTTTCTGAATAGTACATCAACTTTTAAACATCGCCTTCATTACTGCAATCATATAACTGTGATCCAGCACGCCAGCACTTTCACGTATGCTGTGCATTGCCCACATGGGCGAGCCTACATCTACACTAGCTACACCTAAATTTGAAGCAATAATCGGGCCTATGGTGCTGCCACAACCCAAATCTGTACGATGCGCATATTGCTGATAGGGTACTTCGGCTTTTTCACAGAGGGTAATGAAGCGTGCGGCAGTATCAGCGCTAGTGCTATAGCGTTGGTTCGCATTGGTTTTAATGACTGGGCCTTTATTGACCAGCGCATGATGGCACGGCTCATAGGCGCTTGGATAATTAGGGTGATAAGCATGCGCCATATCTGCGCTGATGAAAAAACTTTGCGCTAGTGTGCGTAATTTTTCTTCTTCATTTAGCGTTAACTTGCTGGTAATGCGGTTAATCACATCTGATAAAAAGCTACCGCTTGCACCCGTTGCACTTTCACTACCTACTTCTTCATGGTCAAATAAAGCGCATACAACGGTCGAGTCTGGATTTTTAATGGCAATTAAAGCCGTGACCGCAGCATGACAAGAGGCTAAATTGTCGAGTTGGCTATCAGTAATAAATTCTTGCTCTGCGCCCCAAAAACTACCTTTTTGTGTATCAAATACATTCAGTTCAAAAGTGAGTATGTCGTCCGATTTAATGTTGAGTGCTTTAGCAATATGACCTAAAAATTGTTTTTCAGCTTCAATATCAGCTTCAGTTTCACCAAAGATCAGCGGCAACTCGGTTTGCTTATTGAGCTTTAAACCTTTGTCATTCACTTCGCGGTTCATGTGGATGGCAAGATTTGGCAAACGCATAATGGAGTCATCAAACTTTACCAAACGAGTTTCAAATCCAGACGAAGTACGTACATTCACACGACCAGCCACGCTTAAATCGCGGTCGGTAAAAGTGGCTAAGATTGGCCCACCATAGACTTCAACACCAATACGTACTAAACCATCACTGCCAAAAGCAGCGTGCGGCTTGAGTCTCAAACCAGGTGAATCGGTATGTGCGCCAATCATGCGGAAGCCAGATTCCGTCAGGGATTGACTGCCTAATGTAAACGCAATGATAGAGGCACCACCACGCGTCACAAAATAGCTGCCGCCAGATTTTAGCTGCCAAGTATTCGTTTCTGGTAACGCTATAAAACCTTGTGCTAATAAGCGCTGTTCAACACTATTCACTGCATGCCAAGGGCTAGGGCTGGCATCAATAAAATCAAGTAAGTCTTGTGCTAGTTTTTTAGCTTGAACTTTAGTTTCTATTGCAGTGGTCATAGTTATTTAGTGTAAATGTTTTAAAGTAAAATAAATACTAACAATAGATAAGCACTGTGAGATAAGTACTGGGAGATAAATACTATGTACAATTTAACCAGTCCTTATCAATCAAAAAGTCTGAATAAAGCTTAGCTTCTTGGCTATTCGCCTCTGGTTTCCAGTCGTAACGCCATTTTACAATGGGTGGCATAGACATTAAGATGGATTCAGTACGTCCATTAGACTGCAAACCGAATAATGTGCCACGGTCATAGACCAAATTGAATTCAACGTAGCGGCCACGTCTATAGGCTTGAAAGTCTCTTTCTAAATCACCGTAAGGCGTATCTTTACGGCGCTGCAGGATAGGCAGGTAAGCATTCAAGAAACTATCACCCACCGCACGCTGTAAGGCAAAGCTTTGCTCAAAACCTAAGGCATTAAAGTCATCAAAAAAGATGCCGCCAATACCCCGCGGTTCTTTGCGATGTTTCAGGTAAAAATACTCGTCACAATGTTTTTTAAATTGAGGGTAATAAGCGGGGTCAAAAGCATCTAAAGCAGTTTTATTGGTACGGTGAAAATGGATCACATCATCTTCAAAGCCGTAATAAGGCGTCAAATCCATACCGCCACCAAACCACCAAATA
>JACMNP010000041.1 GCA_014378495.1 Methylotenera sp.
CAAGGGTAAAAGAGGGGATTCAGGATACACAGAGAAAGTACAAAAGCAAAAGCCCCGCTGTTGGCGGGGCTTTAACGCTATATTATCTCCGTTGGGAAATAACATAGACTTTTTGGCGGAGTGGACGGGACTCGAACCCGCGACCCCCTGCGTGACAGGCAGGTATTCTAACCAACTGAACTACCACTCCATTACTTTTATGTAAATTAACTTAGTTAAAATTAATCACATTAAATTTTGCGTCCTTTATATTACTAATTTGATTTTAGTAAAATTTTACTTAAATCAAATTTTTTACAAAATAAAGAGTGCCTAAACTGCTAGCACTCTCAATTTTACAATTAGGAACGACTTAGTCACATTTTTTGCTGGTTTTTGGTGGGTGCTAACGGGGTCGAACCGCTGACATTCGCCTTGTAAGGGCGACGCTCTACCAACTGAGCTAAGCACCCTGCTTAACCAACAAAAACGCTAGTTTACAGCATCTTTAAGTGCTTTACCAGCCCTAAATTTAGGAGAATTTGCAGCTTTAATACTAATAGTTGCACCAGTACGTGGATTGCGACCGTTACGAGCTTCGCGTTTACCAACATAGAATGTACCGAAGCCAATTAGAGTTACTAAATCGCCATTTTTCATTGCTTTTGTAATTGAAGCTGTTGTTGCATCTAAAGCACGACCAGCTGCAGCTTTTGAAATACCTGCTGCGTTTGCAATATCATCAATCAGTTCTGATTTATTCACGTGTAATCCCCTCTTAAGGTTTGTTAAATAAAGACTTAGTATTTATTTGGACATTAACTGCCCGTACAGCTTTATATCAAGCCGATGAAGGCTGTGTCAAGCTTTTATCGGTCTGATATTTCACTTATTTATTTAGTGCTTTGTTCCACCAATTACAGAAGTTGTACTTTCTGTAGATTTATCAGTAGCTTGAACCTCTTTTGTAGGAACTTCATTAGCTTCTGATATTTCAGCTAAAGGCTTAGGCTGTGAAGCCAGTGCTAACGATAACACCTCATCTATCCATTGTACAGGATGAATATCTAGTTGATTTTTGATATTCTCCGGGATGTCAGCCAAGTCTTTAACATTTTGCTGTGGAATAAGTACAGTTTTAATGCCGCCACGATGTGCTGCCAACAACTTCTCTTTCAAACCACCGATTGGCAATACTTCACCACGCAACGTAATCTCGCCAGTCATAGCCACATCAGCACGCGCAGGAATGCCCGTTAAGATTGAAACTAAGGCAGTAGTAATGGCAATACCTGCACTTGGGCCATCTTTTGGCGTAGCGCCTTCAGGAAAGTGAATATGAATATCATTCTTTTCATAGAAGTCGTTCGCAATCCCTAAACGTTTAGCACGGCTGCGCACTACACTCATAGCTGCCTGAGTTGATTCTTGCATCACATCGCCCAGCTTACCTGTTGTAGTGGTTTTACCTTTACCAGGCAACAAAACTGCTTCAATCGTCAATAATTCACCACCTACAGATGTCCATGCCAGACCTGTTACTTGTCCAACTTGGTTTTCTTTTGCAGCGACACCATAATCAAATCTTTGTACACCTAAATAAACATCTAATGTTTTCGGCGTGACACCAATTTTTTTAACAGATTTAGCCCCTTCTTTTGTTTTAGTAGTAAGAAGCTCTTTAACGACTTTACGGCAAATTTTAGCAATTTCTTGCTCTAATTTACGCACACCTGCTTCACGGGTGTAAAACCTTACAATATCTCGCACAGCCGCTTCAGACACATTGACTTCATGCTCTTTTAAGCCATGTGTTTTCAATTGCTTAGGCAATAAATAACGCATTGCGATATTTACTTTTTCATCTTCGGTATAGCCTGAAAGATGAATGATTTCCATACGGTCTAACAACGGCGCAGGAATATTCATTGAGTTAGCCGTTGCAACAAACATCACATCAGATAAATCGTACTCAACTTCAATGTAATGGTCCGCAAATGTATGGTTTTGCTCAGGATCTAGCACTTCCAATAATGCTGAAGACGGATCGCCTCGCATATCCTGACCTAGCTTATCAACTTCATCCAGTAGGAAAAGTGGGTTTTTAACGCCCACTTTAGTCATGCTTTGCATGATTTTGCCTGGCATTGAGCCTATATAAGTGCGTCTATGTCCACGAATCTCAGATTCATCACGCACGCCGCCTAGCGCCATACGCACAAATTTGCGATTGACCGCTTTTGCGATACTTTGCCCTAGTGAAGTCTTACCAACACCTGGTGGGCCAACTAAACACAAAATAGGCGCTTTGATTTTATCTACACGTTGTTGAACCGCTAAATACTCAACGATACGTTCTTTTACTTTTTCAAGCCCGTAATGATCGCCATCTAAAATAGCTTCGGCAGCCAATAGATCTTTACTGATTTTGGTTTTCTTTTTCCACGGCAAGTTAATCAGCGTATCAATATAGTTACGCACCACTGATGCCTCTGCAGACATAGGCGACATCAGCTTCAGCTTTTTAAGCTCACTAGCGACTTTAGCTAAGGCTTCTTTTGGCATGCGTGCAGCATCAATGCGCTTTTCAAGCTCTTCCATCTCGGCATTTTCATCTTGCTCGCCAAGCTCTTTTTGAATCGCTTTTACTTGCTCATTTAAATAATACTCACGTTGCGTTTTTTCCATTTGGCGTTTTACACGGCCACGGATACGTTTTTCCACTTGCAGAATATCAATTTCACCTTCCATCAAGCGTAACAAATGCTCTAAACGTTCAGCCACACTGAACATTTCAAGAATCTTTTGTTTTTCGTCTAATTTAAGCGTTAAGTGCGCTGCAATGGTGTCAGCCAAGCGACCAGCTTCATCAATCGTAGCCAATGAAGTCAAAATTTCAGGTGGAATTTTTTTATTCAGCTTCACGTATTGGTCAAACTGCGTGAATACCGTGCGCATCAACGCTTGAATCTCAATATCGCTTTCTGATTCTGGGATTAGCTCAGCACGTGCAGCAAAACACTCCTCAGTTTCAATAAAACCAGTGACTTTTGCACGCTGCACGCCTTCTACCAGCACTTTTACAGTGCCATCTGGCAACTTGAGCATTTGTAACACTGTCGCAATAGTGCCTACTTCGTATAAATCTTCAGCATCAGGCTCATCTTTGTTGGCTGATTTTTGTGCCACTAATAAAATTTGTTTATCACCCTCTGAAGCCATCTCTAAGGCTTTAACAGACTTAGCGCGCCCAACAAACAATGGGATAACTAAGTGGGGATAAACAACGACATCGCGCAGAGGTAAGATCGGCAATAAACCGTCATCTGGCGTGTATAAAGGTAATGATTTTGTCATGAATAGACTCTCAAATTAAGCTAAAAAGTTAAGCCAAAAACGCCTATACATTGTTGATGGGGTTGAACTCAACCAGTTCAAGCCTTAATTTAACAGATTTCAGCCTTAAATTTACTAATCTGTTAAATTAATAACGGCAAAGTTAAACCATTATTCAACGTACATTTAAATTCAAGCTTTAAACAACATACTAAAACTTAAGCCTGTTAAAACAAAAAAGCTAGCTAGCCCTATGAGGACAAGCTAGCTTTTATATTAAAGCTATTAGTTAGAGAATGAAACGACTAACCAACAGCCTCTTCGGCAGGCTTGTCCGCATAAATCAACAATGGCGGGGTATCACCACGAATCACACCTTCATCGACCACTACTTTGTTTAGATTTTCCAACGAAGGTAACTCGTACATAATCTCAAGCAAGGAGTGTTCCATGATAGAACGCAAACCACGAGCACCAGTTTTACGCTCTAATGCTTTTTTAGCAATCATGAGTAAAGCTGATTCTCTAAACTCAAGATCCACGCCTTCCATCTTGAACAATTTGATGTATTGTTTAGACAGCGCATTTTTTGGCTCAGTCAAAATAGTCATCAATGCAGCTTCATCTAAAGACTCTAAAGTCGCAACCACTGGTAAACGACCAATAAACTCTGGAATCAAACCAAATTTAATCAAATCTTCAGGCTCTACATCACGCAATACTGCGCCTATTTCACGAACATCGGCTTTACTTTTTACTTCAGCACCAAAACCAATACCGCCTTTTTCAGAGCGTAAACGGATTACCTTCTCCAGGCCATCAAACGCACCGCCACAGATAAATAAAATATTAGTAGTATCTAACTGTACAAATTCTTGATTAGGATGCTTACGGCCGCCCTGTGGTGGAATTGAAGCCACTGTACCTTCAATCAACTTAAGTAATGCTTGTTGCACACCTTCACCAGATACATCGCGCGTAATTGAGGCATTTTCTGATTTTCGAGAAATCTTGTCTACCTCATCGATATAGACGATGCCGCGCTTGGCTTTTTCAACATCATAATCACACTTTTGCAATAGCTTTTGCATAATGTTTTCAACGTCTTCGCCTACATAGCCCGCTTCTGTTAACGTAGTTGCATCAGCCATCACAAATGGCACATCCAGTAATCGCGCCAATGTTTGTGCAAGCAATGTTTTACCTGAGCCAGTTGGGCCTATCAGTAAAATATTACTTTTTGCGATTTCTACTTCATCTTTTTGACCACCATCTGACAAGTTATTGTGGCCTAAACGCTTGTAGTGGTTATATACCGCAACAGCTAATGTTTTTTTTGCTTGTGTTTGGCCAATCACGTACTGGTCTAATATCTTGCAGATTTCTTGCGGTGTAGGCAGGCTAGTATCAGTTGACTTTAAGCCGTCTGAGTTTTGGACTTCTTCTTTGATGATGTCATTGCACAAATCAACGCATTCATTACAAATGAACACGGAAGGCCCTGCAATGAGCTTTTTAACTTCATGTTGGCTTTTGCCACAGAATGAACAATAAAGTAATTTATCGCCGTCGGCTTTGGTCGCCATTGATTATTTCCTATTAATTTAAGTCAGCGCTGATATTCATATCAGCGCTAAGAGCATTACCACTTAAAATCTGCATAATTCCAATAGTTGAAAACTTATGCTGACTCAGTACGACTACCAATCACTTTATCAATCATGCCATAAGCCACAGATTGCTCAGCACTCATAAAGTTATCGCGCTCAGTATCACGGTCAATTTCTTCTGCCGTTTTACCAGTGTGATGCGCTAAAATCGCATTCAATTTTCCACGTAGATATAAAATCTCTTTTGCATGGATTTCAATATCAGATGACTGACCTTGAAAACCGCCTGAAGGCTGATGAATCATCACACGCGAGTTAGGCAAACTAAAGCGTTTACCTTTTGCGCCAGCTGCCAATAAAAATGCACCCATACTTGCCGCTTGACCAATACACAGCGTACTCACATCGGGCTTAATGAACTGCATGGTGTCATAAATCGACATACCCGCAGTCACAGACCCACCAGGTGAGTTGATATATAAAGAAATATCTTTATCTGGGTTTTCAGCTTCTAAAAATAACAGTTGCGCAACCACTAAGTTAGCCGTCATGTCATTGACTGGGCCAACCAAAAATATCACCCGCTCTTTAAGTAAGCGTGAATAGATATCATAAGAACGCTCGCCACGACCGCTCTGCTCAACCACCATAGGAATAAGCCCAAGGTTTTCAGGCTCTTGGTAATTGCTATTCATTGCTTGAAACGAATTATTCATTAAGCATTTCCCATTAAATCATCAAATTTAACTTTTTTATCAGTCACTTTAGCTTTAGATAACACCCAAGCTACTGCGTTTTCTTCAGTCGCTAAAGCTGAAGGCTCATCCAAACGTTTTGGATCGGCATAATACCAAGTTACGACATCCGCTGGGCGTTCAAAACTTTGCGCGAACACATCTACCATTGCACGAATTTGATCTGCACTTGCGTGTAAACCGTTGGTATTAATCAGCTCACCTAAAATCAAACGTAATTTAGTGCTACGTTTTGCTTGGTCTTCAAACATTGCAGGCTCAAGCTTGATATTGCTTAAATCCGCACCGCGTTGTTTAAGGTTTTGCGCGGTAGTTTCCATCATGCGATTGATTTCAGTGCCTAATAACACACGTGGAATTTCAAAGTCTGCACTTTCTACCAATGTTTGAAACACTTGCTCTTTTACTTTTGCACTTACACGTTTAGCTACTTCTTGATTCAAGCTTTCAGTGATTTCTGCTTTCATTTTTTCAACATCACCGTCTTCGATGCCCAGACTTTTCGCAAAGTCAGCATCAAGTTCAGGAAATTTAGGCTGTGAAACGCTGACGTAATTAACATCATAAGCGACTGTTTTACCAGCCAATTGTTCTGGATTATGGTCAGCTGGGTAGGTGATTTCAAATTGTTTTGAAGTACCTGCTTTAGCACCAGCTAATGCCTCATCAAATGAAGCGACACGACCCGCTTCACCTAATACTAGATCAATTCCAGTATCGCCTGTTGACTCAACTTCTTTACCGTCAATTGAAGCTGTAAGCGTCACATTGATGCGGTCGCCTTTTTTAGCTGCACGTTTTACTGGCTCAAAGCTAACACGTTGTTTTACTAGAACATCTAGCGTCTTTTTAACATCCGCTTCACCTACTTCTAGCGTTGGTCGTTCTATTTTTAATTTTGACAAATCACCGAAAACTACTTCTGGAAACACTTCAAATGTTGCAGTGTATTCTAAAGTATCAGAAGCTGAATTGAATGGCTTGTGTTCAATATTAGGGTAGCCAGCAACACGTAATTTGTTTTCTTCAACGGCATCACCAAAGCTTTGCTCAACCGCACCTGAATACACTTCATCGCGTACTTGATTACCATATTGCTGATTTACTAAGCCAATAGGTGCTTTACCAGGTCTAAATCCAGCAAACTTTGCAGTACGAGACATTTGCACTAAGCGCTGTTGAATTTGCGCTTCAAGTGGTTGGAGTGGAACCGTAATCGTTATACGGCGTTCTAATTTGCTAATCGTTTCAACATTCAATGCCATGCTGTTTTATTCCTAAGGTCTAAAAGCAGATTGTAAGTACATATCAATAAATATATACCTTACAGCCATACTTCGATAATAAGTTGGTACGAAAAAAGCACGTAAAATTTTGTATTTGATGGCAACAACGGCGGGGATTAACTTCAAACTCGCGCCATCTCTAACTAATCAAAAAATACTAGATTTTTGAGCGCAATACTTCGCTTAATTTAAGCGAGAAACTATAGCATACTAGGCTTTTGTTAACAAATGACACTCTGATATTTTATATAATATTTAATCTGTATGAATTGAGATATAAAAAATTCACTAAAGGTTCAGCCTTATTGAGTTAAATAAGCGCTAAGTTTGATGTTTGGTTTAATGGGTGGGTTGTATAAATACAGGGACGTTTTCTACGGGCAATGCGTTGCGACCACGAATCACATCGGCAAGCTTTTCTGCCAACATAATGGTAGGCGCGTTTAAATTACCAGTAATGATTTCAGGCATGATAGACGCATCAATCACGCGTAAACCTTCTAAGCCATGCACGCGCGCGTCAGCATCTACAACCGCCATGTCATCATAACCCATCGCGCATGAGCCACAAGGATGATAGGCAGTTTCTGCATGTTCACGCACAAATGCATCTAACTCAGCATCTGTTTGTATAGCAATTCCAGGGGAGATTTCACGGCCTACATACGGCGCAAGTGCGGCTTGCTTCATGATGTTGCGTGTAATACGAATCCCAGCGCGAAACTCTCGCCAGTCTTGCTCAGTGGACATGTAATTAAACAAAATGCTCGGATGTTCGCTTGGGTCTTTGGAGCGCAACTGCACGCGACCCCTGCTTGGCGAACGCATAGATCCCATATGCGCTTGAAAACTATGTACTTTTATCGGATTACTACCGTTGTAATTGATTGCGATTGGCAGGAAATGATATTGAATATTGGGCCAAGTAAAGCTTTTGTCACTACGAATAAAACCACCCGCTTCAAACTGATTACTTGCACCAATACCGGTGCCAAGAAATAACCATTCTGCGCCTATAAGTGGCTGATTATAGAGTTTTAATGCAGGCGCTATTGAAACAGGCTGCTTACATTCATATTGCTGATATATCTCAAGGTGATCTTGCAGATTTGCGCCCACGCCAGGTAAATCCAGCACGACTGGAATATCGAATTGCTTTAACAAAGCCGCTGGACCAACGCCAGAACGCTGTAATATTGGCGGTGAGGCTATCGCCCCAGCGCATAACAAGACTTCTTTTCTTGCATTTACTTGCTTAATTTGACTGCCTTTAATATACGCAACGCCTGTCGCACGCTTGCCAGAAAACAGAATACGGTCAGTCAGTGCATGCGTGACAATCTTCAAATTAGGCCGACCTCGCGCCATATCTAAATAGCCACGCGCAGTGCTGGCTCGACGACCACGCCGCGTAGTCGTTCTATCCATAGGCCCAAAACCTTCCTGCTGGTAGCCGTTAAGATCTTCTGTGCGTGGATAGCCCGCTTGTACGCCAGCATCCACCATCGCGTGATAAAGCATATTATTGCCGTTTTTTGGTGTAGTCACGCTGACTGGCCCGCTACCACCGTGGTAATCATTTGCACCGATATCACGGGTTTCTGCACGTTTAAAATAGGGTAAGCAATGTTGATAAGACCAACTGCTTAAACCTTCTCTCTCAGCCCAACCATCGTAATCAAGCGCATTGCCACGGATATAGCACATGCCATTTATGAGTGATGAGCCACCCAAGCCTTTACCGCGCCCACATTCCATGCGGCGATTATTCATATGCGGTTCTGGGTCCGTTTGATAAGCCCAGTTGTAACGCCTGCCTTGCAAAGGAAATGCTAACGCTGCAGGCATTTGTGTACGAAAATCCAGGCGATAGTCTGGCCCACCTGCTTCTAGCAATAACACCGTCACATCTGCATCTTCCGTCAAACGAGCGGCGAGCACATTGCCAGCAGAGCCTGCGCCAATGATGATGTAATCGAATGTTTGTTCTTTACTCATAGTTTATTTGCTTGTACTTTAAAAGGCTAAATAATCATTCACTTAAAATACAGAAGTGTAACTACCCAATTCCACTTGCACAGATTTAACTCTGGTGTAATTCTGCAAGGTCATCAAACCATTCTCGCGCCCTATTCCAGATTGTTTATAACCGCCCACAGGCATTTCAGCAGGCGATTCACCCCAAGTATTAATCCAGCAAATACCTGCTTGTAACTGATGAATCACTCTGTGTGCCCGGCTTAAATTTTCAGTTAACACGCCTGCAGCTAAACCATAGTTAGTGTCGTTAGCGCGGCGTATCACCTCATCTTCATCGTCGTAGGTCAGAATACTCATGACTGGACCGAAAATCTCTTCACGCACAATAGTCATTTCATCGGTGCAATCGGTAAATACTGTAGGCTGTATATAAGCGCCACTCGCAAATCTGCCTTCTGTTAATTGCTTGCCACCCGTTAATAGGCGGGCGCCCTCTTTAATGCCTGCATCTATATAACGCAATACGTTATCCATATGCGCAATGCTTACTAGAGGACCGAAATTAGTATTTTCATCAAATGGATCACCCACACGAATGCGCTGTACACGCTCTAGTATTTTTTGCTCAAATACTTGTTGATTAGATCGATGCACAAACACCCGCGTGCCGTTGGTACACACCTGGCCAGTACTATAGAAATTCGCCATCATCGCTACGTCTGCCGCTCTATCCATATTGGCGTCTGGAAAAATAATTAAGGGTGATTTCCCACCCAACTCCATCGTTACCTCTTTAAGGGTAGAACTTGAAGCGCTTGACATGACTTTTTTACCTGTTACCGTACCACCTGTGAAGGAGATTTTTTCTATACCAGCATGTTCAGTCAACCAAACACCGACTTCATGCCCGCTACCATTCAGTACATTGAACACACCATCTGGCAGCCCTGCTTCAGTATAAATTTCAGCAAGCTTTAGCGCAGTCAAAGGCGTAACTTCACTCGGTTTGAATATCATGGCATTGCCCGCAGCCAACGCAGGCGCAGACTTCCATAAGGCGATTTGAATAGGATAATTCCATGCCCCTATGCCAGCAACTACCCCTAATGGCTCGCGTCGCGTGTAGACAAAAGAACTCTCTCGCAGCGGAATTTGCTGCCCCTCAAGCGCGGGCACCAGCCCTGCGTAATACTCCAGCACATCTGCACCCGTTACAATATCGACATAGCGCGTTTCAGAAAGCGGCTTGCCAGTATCCAAACTTTCCAGCTCAGCGAGTGCATCATTCTTCTCCCGCAAAATTTCCACGGCTTTACGCAAGATGCGCGACCGTTGCATAGCTGTCATCGCCGCCCAAATTTTTTGACCCTGCTGGGCACTAGTTATCGCTAAATCTACATCAGCTTTTGAAGCTGACTGCACATTAGCCAACACTTCTCCATTAGCGGGGTTGATCGTTTGAAAGGTGTTTCCGCTAGTAGCCTCAACGAATCGGCCACCAATATAGAGTTGCTGCAGATCAAAACGTGGCAATTGCTTACTCCAGATTTTATTTTTTATCATTACGGTAATATTAGAAGTCTACCGATATTCATACTAATTGAATTACGACTTATATTTAACCAAAACCGAC
>JACMNP010000201.1 GCA_014378495.1 Methylotenera sp.
ATAAGCTTCGTTGAAGACATCACGATCAAGCATATTATTTTCTGCATCTTGTACTAAAATTTGCGATGCTTGACTTAAGCCAGCCAGTAATTTGTGGGTAGATTGTGTTGAAAATACCATCGATTCTTTACAGCGAGGTCTATCTGCCCCAATTGCGTGATAATCACCATAAAAGTCATGGAAAGTGGCATGAGGTAACCAAGCTTCATCAAAATGCAGCGTGTCAATTTTGCCGTCTAGCATTTCTTTGATTTCTTCTACGTTATACAACACACCATCGTAAGTTGATTGGGTGATAGTTAATACACGTGGCTTGGCATTTTTATCTGTCGCAAAAGGATTGCGGTCGATTTTCTTTTGAATGTTTTCCCAAGCAAATTCTGATTTTGGAATTGGCCCAATAATGCCGAAATGATTACGTGTTGGCATCAAAAATACAGGAATCGCACCAGTCATAATAATCGCGTGTAATACGGATTTATGGCAGTTACGGTCGACCACTACCACGTCACCTGGCGCTACAGTTGAGTTCCAAACGATTTTATTACTGGTAGACGTACCGTTGGTCACAAAATACAAATGGTCGCAATTAAAAATACGCGCAGCGTTGCGCTCTGAGGCGGCTATTGGTCCAGTATGATCGAGTAATTGTCCGAGCTCATCTACCGCATTACAAACGTCTGCACGCAACATGTTTTCACCAAAAAACTGATGAAACATTTGGCCAACAGGTGATTTTAAAAAAGCTACACCGCCAGAGTGACCTGGGCAGTGCCACGAATATGAGCCATCTGCTGCATATTCAGTGAGGGCTTTAAAAAACGGTGGAGCGAGACTATCCAAATAAGTCCGGGCTTCTCGCAGAATATAACGCGCCACGAACTCGGGCGTATCTTCATACATATGAATAAAGCCGCTTAGTTCACGCAAAATCTCGTTTGGAATATGTCTTGAAGTACGAGTTTCACCATGTAGGAAAATTGGTATTTCTTCATTACGGTAGCGAATCTCATCAACAAATGCACGTAAATTATTCAGAGCGTCTTGATTTTCCTCAACAAATTCATTGTCATCAATAGAAAGGATAAAAGCAGAAGCACGGCTTTGTTGTTGTGCAAACGAAGTGAGATCGCCATAACTTGTTACGCCGAGTACTTCAAAACCTTCGGTTTCAATAGCTTTGGCAAGTACACGAATACCTAAGCCTGACGAGTTTTCAGAGCGGAAGTCTTCATCGATGATGACTACAGGGAACCTAAATTTCATTCAATTTCCTTAATTAAATCTGTTGCACTAAATAAAGTTTAGCTAAATTTTTGGCAACGTAACGCCTACTTGACCTTGATATTTGCCACCACGGTCTTTATATGATGTTTCGCAAATATCATCTGCATCCGCTTCAAAAAATAGCACTTGTGCACAGCCTTCATTGGCGTAAATCTTCGCAGGTAGCGGAGTGGTGTTACTGAATTCTAATGTGACAAAACCTTCCCACTCTGGTTCGAATGGTGTTACGTTCACAATAATGCCGCAACGTGCATAAGTAGATTTACCCAAGCAAATCGTCAGCACATTTCGTGGAATACGGAAGTATTCGACCGTGCGGGCTAGGGCAAAAGAGTTTGGCGGAATGATGCAGTAATCTGCATTCACTTCTACAAATGAATTAGGGTCGAAGTTTTTAGGGTCAACAATGGTGCTGTTAATGTTAGTGAATAGCTTAAATTCTGAACTACAGCGAATATCATAGCCATAACTTGAAGTACCGTAAGAAACCATGCGCTCACCGCTTGGCGAAATTTTAACTTGGTTAGGCTCAAACGGCTCTATCATGCCATGCTGTTCTGCCATTTGGCGTATCCATTTATCTGATTTAATACTCATAGTTTAGTGCCCATAACCTTACTCTTAAGCCAATGATTAAAGATAAAAAGCGGAGTAAAAACTCCGCTTTTGACAAAAACAAATAATAACAATAATTAGCGTTTTATTTGTTAATTATTTTAGACAGCTTTGTTTTAAGCATACATTTTGATGTCAGTGCTTATCGCCACCCAATTCAATGCTATAACGCCAAAACTGGTCCTCTGCCTCAAAAATCACTTTAGATGCTTCAGGGTCTTGGCTACCAGCAGGGTATTGATACACAGGTTTTTTATCCGCTGCCCAAGCTTTCACTACTGGGTCTACTAAGCGCCATTGCGCCTCTACTTCACTGATGTGTAGATATAGCGAATTATCACCTTCCATCAAGTTAAGTAATAACGCCTCGTATGCATCAATTGTTTCATCAGTTTCTTGACGATTTGCAGCATCTAATTGAATAGTGCGAGTTGAAATGTCTAAACCAGGAATCTTAGATTGGATTTCCATTTTGATACACTCGCGAGGTTGAATGCCTAACATCAGCCAGTTTTGGTCTTGGCCATCTTTGATTTGCAAAGGTGCTTTTTTGAAGCGAATTGAGATCCGTGTATCAGCTTCGTGCAAACGTTTAGCCGTGCGAATATAGAACGGAACACCTTGCCAGCGCGGATTATCCACAAACAATTTCAAAGCAGCATAAGTTTCTACTACGCTATTACTGTCGCCTAGCTCTTGCAGATAGCCTGGTACTTTTTCACCGTTAATCTCGCCGGCTGCATATTGTGCACGAAAAGCATGTTTATTCAATTCATTTACTGGAATCGGACGAATCGCTTCCAATACTTTGATTTTTTCAGCACGTACACTTTCTGGTGATAAATCTGTTGGTAACTCCATTGCAGTAAGTGCCATGGTTTGTAAAATATGGCTTTGAATCATATCGCGCAATGCGCCTGTACCATCATAAAACTGTGTACGTTCACCAACGCCCAACATTTCAGTATTGGTAATTTGCACGTGATCTATATATTGGTTGTTCCAAATCGGTTCTAAAAGCGCATTGGCAAAACGTTGCAACATAATGTTTTGCAAAGCAGATTTACCTAAGTAATGATCAATACGGTAAATTTGGCTTTCTTTAAGATGTTTGCTAATTGAAGCTTGTAAATCCTGAGCGCTAGGTAAATCCGTACCAAACGGCTTTTCAATCACTACGCGACGCCAGTATTTATCTTCTTGCGTTAAACCCACCTCTGCTAGTTGCTCAACTACAGGTGCAAAATCTACTGGGCGTACTGATAAGAAATACGCTAGATTTTGTGGAAATGTCTTTTCGTCGCTCAACGTTGTTTTCATTTTAATAAAGGCATCAGCATCGGTTGGGGCATTAGCATGATAATGATTGCGTGCGATAAAACGCTCAAATACTTTTGCGTCGTAGCCTTTTTTAAACTTGGTATCTAGCATGCCTTTGATATCAGATTGCCATTCTTCACGCGATACTTCGGCACGACCCACAGAAAGAATCGCCATATGATCAGGCAACCTGCCCGCAGCATCTAACCGAAACAACCCCGGCATCAATTTAACACGAGATAAATTACCGCTAGCGCCAAACAATACTAGGGTGCAAGGGTCAATCTTTTTAGCCATGATTTGCAAGTCTTTCTACTGTAGTGTTAGCTTAGTTTAAATGACTAAGCTAAGAGATTAGATAAATTATGAATTGGTTTCGCATAAATTATATGCGTGTTCTAAGTTAAAATAACGACTTAAATTTAACAATATTATAACGCAAAGGCATTACCGTTTTATGCAAAATACACAAACAAACTCACTTGAAAC
>JACMNP010000202.1 GCA_014378495.1 Methylotenera sp.
CAGATTATGGCATGGTTTAATAAGTAAGGTTTAATAGGCAATATTAGGTAGCTAGTTTCTGTACGAAACGCTAAAATCTGAGGTCTAAATTTTTCGCTACAATTCAGACTTTCAAAGCCAATAGTTTAAGAAAACTTTGACTCTTCTGGTGATTCTTCTAGCGCATTTTTCTTCTAAAAATTTCTAAAGTAAAAGCATGCTAAATACACTTAACTCGCCGCAACGCGAGGCAGTTAAATATCTTGATGGGCCTTTGTTAGTGCTAGCTGGTGCTGGCAGTGGCAAAACACGGGTCATTACACAAAAAATTAGTTATTTGATAGATGAAGCAGGCTATTCACCAAAAGAAATTGCTGCTATTACCTTTACCAATAAAGCTGCACGTGAGATGCAAGAACGTGTAAGTAAGTTAATGCAGGGTAAAAGCATCAAGGGTTTGACGATTGCTACTTTTCACTCATTGGGACTGCAAATGTTACGTGCTGAGGCTACCTTACTCGGCTATAAACCGCAGTTCTCAATTTTAGATTCGTCTGATAGCTTTAAGATTGTGGCGGATATTTTAGCAACAACTGACAAGCAACTGTTGCGTAAAACACAGTGGCAAATCTCGGCTTGGAAAAACGCATTTATCAATGCCGACCAAGCTAAGGCACAAGCAGATGAAGAGCTTACCCATGCGGCTGCTAAGGTATACCAACTATATCAACAAACGCTTAAAGCTTATCAAGCAGTAGATTTCGATGATTTAATCAAACTTCCCGTTGAGTTATTTGAACAGCATGAAGATGCGCTCAATAAATGGCAACGCAAATTGCAGTATTTACTGGTGGATGAATATCAAGATACTAATGCTTGTCAATATAAGCTGATAAAAATGTTGACTGGCGTTCGTGGTCAATTCACCGCAGTTGGGGATGATGACCAAGCCATTTATGGCTGGCGCGGTGCTGACGTTGAAAATCTACATCAACTCACTAAAGACTTTAGCAAGTTAAAAGTAATCAAATTAGAACAAAACTATCGCTCTACTGTACGTATTTTGCGTGCGGCTAACGCTGTGATTGCCAACAACCCAAAACTGTTTGAAAAAAAATTGTGGAGTGATTTAGGCACAGGCGATTTAATACAAGTTTCTGCTGCGATAAGTGAAGAAGCTGAAGCCGAGTCGGTAATTATGAAGCTGCAAGCACATAAATTCGAGCACAGGACAAAGCACCTTGACTATGCAATTTTATATCGTGGCAACCATCAAGCACGTGTGTTTGAGCAGCAACTACGCAACCATAAAATTCCCTACACTATTTCAGGTGGTCAATCTTTCTTTGATAAAGCTGAGATTAAAGATTTGGTTAGTTATTTACGTTTGATTGCCAATGAAGATGATGACCCTGCATTCATTCGTGCAGCGACCACCCCTAAAAGAGGTATTGGCAATACTACTTTGGAAAGACTTGGCGAATTTGCGAGCACCCATAAAATTTCGTTATTTGCAGCGGCCTTTGAAGGTGACTTCCAAAATGAAATCGGCAATAAACAATGTGAAGATTTACTCAATTTTTGCCAGTATATCAATAAGCTACAAAGTCGTGCAGTGCGCGACCCAGCAGGCGAAATACTGAATGATTTATTAACCACTATTCAATATGAAGCCTTTTTATACGACAGTGAAGAACCTCGCGCTGCTGAAGCTAAAATGTCAAACGTGATGGATTTCATTGGTTGGCTTACTAAAAAAGGTGATGCTAGTACCGAGTTTGGTAATGAAACTGATGGTAAAAACCTATTAGAATTGACCCAGATGGTTTCATTAATGAGCATGCTTGAAGGTCGCGAAGATGGCGAACCTGACGCTGTGAAATTATCCACCCTGCATGCAGCAAAAGGGTTGGAATTTGGCCATGTATTTTTAATTGGTTGCGAAGAAGGTATTCTACCGCACCGTGAAAGCATTGATTTAGGTCTCGTTGACCCTACTAAGATTGAAGAAGAGCGCCGCCTGATGTATGTAGGCATCACCCGTGCACAAAAATCACTTAATATCTCTTGGTGCAAAAAACGTAAACGCGCGGGTGAGATACAAATGTGTGAACCTAGCCGTTTTATTGCCGAATTACCTAGCGATGATGTACGCCACTTTGGCAATCCATTTAATAAAGATCCCGAAGCAAGTAAAGATTTTGGTAAATCTAAAATGGCAAGTATCCGCGGCATGTTAGCCAAATAATATTCATCTAAACGATATTAAATCCATAGTAAATATTGTAAATTCTTGTAAACTATTTCGAGAGTAATTAATTTAGTAATAGTTTTCTCATAAATCATTATCTAAACAATCTATCTCATTTTTTAACTCTATTCTCAACAGCAAAGGAGCGTTATGAACGTTGGGCGTAAGTTAATGTTGATTGTTGTTGTGAGTGTTTCACTGGTTACCATTCCTTCTGCAGGTGCCATTTATTACTACACAAAAAATAAAGTACTAGCAAGTGAAGCTGCAACACTAATCGCTGAAACTAAGATACTGTCTGTTTCACATACACAAAAACTAGCCGATGCAGGCACTAGCTTAAATGCCCTATCACGCAGTCTCAAAAAGAAACTTAATTCACCGTTTGAAACTACAGATATAGCCGGATTTGAGCTTTTGATACAACGTGATAAAGACTTAGCTTGGCGCAATCAGAGTAAAAGTTTTGATGGTAAATTAGAGTCAGGGATTTTTATTCCCCCAAACACGCTGCTTAGCGACGAGCAAAAAGAGATTCTATTACGTAGCAAACATGTCTTAGATGCTTTTGGCAACTCTATACAATCGCTCTTTAATAATGTTTGGTTGCTCACACCGAGTAACACACTCATCATATACGATACTGGCGTACCAGATTTTGTAGCAAAAGTTCCAGCAAATATTGATTACAGCAAAACACCATGGATTACCTTAGGGGATCCAGCAACTAATCCAAAACGTACTATGCGTTGGACACCACCACTATTTGACCCTGTTGCAAAAATATGGCTAGTGAGTGCAGTCTTGCCATTAGATTTTCATGGTCAGTGGGTTGGTATGCTGGGTCATGACATTTATTTGAACAAAATGTTGCCAACGATATTTCAGCCCAGCCAACGCTATCGTGGGGAACAACACTTTTTGTTAGATGCGCAAGGTAACTTTATAGAAGCTGGTCCGTGGCAAAATGCGCTTGAAGCCAATCCAGAAAGTTTTAAGCCAGATTTAATGAACGAGCCTGTTTTAGCTGAGTTACTCAGCAATAAATTGAACTTGGAGCCCAAAGCGTTCAAGCAAGAAATATCTTTGATGGGCCGAAAATATTTAGCCATAGGCATGATTATGCCGTCCGTAGATTGGCAATATTTCCGACTTATCCCGATTGATGAGATTTTAGCCCCTATGCGCCAAGTATTTTATGCTTTGGTTGGTATGGTCATTGCGATTGGTCTACTCATTGGTTTTTTAATTGATGCCGCAGTAAAACGTAATATAGTTGCACGCTTACAAGTTTTGGCTGACGTAGTACGCAGATACGGCGCTGGCGAATTAACTGCACGCGCAAGACTAGTGGGGGATGATGAAATTGCCAAAACCTCACATGAGTTTGATGCCATGGCAGAGCAGCTAAAAGCCACGCTAGATGCGATTCCAGATTTACTATTCGAGCTTGGCTTAGATGGTCGTTATTACAGTGTACACAGCCCAAATGAAAGTTTGCTTGCAGCCTCACCTAGTTATTTAATTGGTAAAACCGTGCCGCAAGTATTAGCCCCCGAGTCAGCCGCAATCGTGATGGATGCTTTGCAAGAGGCGCATGAAAAAGGCTGGTCGCAGGGGAAACAATATCAACGAAAAACAGCCCTAGGGTTACTCTGGTTTGAGCTTTCCGTTGCAAAAAAAGCGACTCTTAATGATGAAAGCCCACGCTTTATGGTGTTGTCTAGAGATATTACTGAACGCAAGGTAGCAGCCGAAGAGATACAAAGTCTAGCGTTTTATGACCCTCTCACAGGCTTACCTAACCGTCGCTTAATGATGGACAAGCTTAAAAATATACTACTTGTCAGTGAAAATAGTGGTAGCGATGGTGCACTATTATTTTTAGATCTAGATCACTTTAAAACGCTCAATGATACGCTGGGACATGATATTGGTGATTTGTTATTGCAACAAGTGGCTAGTCGATTAACGGCTTGTTTACGTGAGGGCGATATCGTAGCCCGCTTAGGTGGTGATGAATATGTAATCATTCTTGAAAATCTAGGCCTAGATGCTAATGTGTCAGCTGAGCAAGCGACAACGATCAGTCAAGAAGTTTTAATTGCGCTTAATAGACCTTATCAACTTAACACAGGCACGTATCAAAGCACCGCTAGTATAGGCATCGCACTATTCAGTGACCATCAACAGTCACAAGATGAGTTGCTTAAACACGCTGATATTGCAATGTACCAAGCCAAAAAAGCAGGTCGCAACACAATACGACTTTTCAATCCACAAATGCAAGATGTAATCAACGCGCGCGCTTCTTTAGAAGGTGAATTACGCATAGCCATTAAGCAACAACAATTTGAATTATACTATCAGATTCAAGTAGATAGCTTATATAGACCAACGGGGGCTGAGTCGCTTATTCGCTGGCGTCACCCTGGACGAGGCATGATACCGCCTTTTGAGTTCATACCAATTGCAGAAGAATCTAATTTGATTTTACCCATTGGTCAATGGGTACTAGAAACCGCTTGTGCTCAAATAAAAATTTGGCAGCAAGATGATTTCACTAGGCATCTCGTATTGTCAGTGAATGTGAGTGCAAAGCAATTTCGCCAAGAAAACTTTGTTGCGCAAGTACAAACCGCAGTGACTAAACATGCAATCAACCCAATGCAACTAAAGCTAGAATTAACGGAAAGTATGTTGCTTGAAGATATTGATGGCACGATTGCTACCATGAACGCGATTAAAGAGATTGGCGTAAGATTTTCATTAGATGATTTTGGCACTGGCTATTCATCACTGCAATATTTGAAGCGCTTACCACTGACACAACTAAAGATTGACCAATCTTTTGTGCGTGATATTGTAGTTGATAGCAATGACAGAGCGATTGTGCGCACGATCATTGTGATGGCAAAAAGCTTAAATCTGGCCGTGATCGCTGAGGGCGTAGAAACCAACGAACAACGACAACTTCTGATAGAGATAGGTTGTACGAATTTTCAAGGTTATTTGTTTGGCAAGCCAGCACCTATGGCGCAACTTCAAGAGCGCTTCATAAAAACTTTAGATTAAATTCTACCAATTTCCTCCTTCAAAACTGCGTTAAATTTATTCAGCCTCAGTTATAATATGCATCTTAAAGATGTTAGAAATTACAGTCTTTATTTGAATACTCCAGTTTTTCTTTTAATGCAATCAACACCTCAACGCTTACCACACGAAATCAAATAAATATGCCATACATTACCCTAGACAATGCCAGTTTGGCATTTGGTCATCATGCACTACTCGACCATGCTGCTTTTCAACTTGACGCAGGCGAACGTGTAGGTCTAATCGGCAGAAATGGTGCAGGCAAATCGAGCTTGTTGAAAGCAATTGCAGGTACGATTAAATTAGATGATGGTACTGTTTGGCGTGCCCCTAATGCGCGCGTAGTCTATGTACCACAAGAGCCAGAGCTTGATACCACGCATACAGTATTTGAGGCTGTGGCAGAAGGCTTAGGCACGCTACAACAAACAATTATTGATTACCATGCTGTCACCCATGACATGGGCATGCCAGATGCGGATATTGATGCATTAATGGCAAAGATGCAAACCTTGCAGCACGATTTAGATACGCAAAATGGCTGGGCGGCGCAATCACGCGTTGAGACAGTGTTAACACGTTTAAAACTAGATGCCGATGCATTGGTTTCAACACTTTCTGGCGGCTGGCGCAAGCGTGTGGCTTTAGGCCGTGCACTCGTAGCTGAGCCTGAGGTTTTATTATTAGATGAACCCACCAACCATTTAGACCTAAGCGCCATTGAGTGGCTAGAAGACTTATTATTAGGCTTTAATGGTAGCGTATTATTTATTACTCATGATCGCCGCTTTTTAGATAAATTAGCAACACGCATTACAGAATTAGACCGCGGAATATTGACGGACTTTGTAGGTAACTTTACCCAATATCAAATTAAAAAAGAAGAGTTGGTTGCAGTTGAAGAAATACACGCGGCTAAGTTTGATAAATTTTTAGCGCAGGAAGAAGTCTGGATACGTCAAGGTATTAAAGCACGACGCACGCGTAATGAAGGCCGTGTGCGTAGATTAGAAGCTTTACGTTTAGACCGCGCTGCTAGGCGTGAGCGCCAAGGTAATGTTAAGTTGAATTTAGACGCTGGTGAACGTAGCGGAAAACTGGTGGCCGAGCTTGAAAATGTTGTTAAAGCCTATGGCGATAGAACCTTGATTAACGGCTTTAGCACACGTATTTTACGTGGCGACAAAATTGGTTTGCTTGGCTCTAACGGTATTGGTAAAACTACCTTACTTAAATTAATTTTGGGTGATATTGAAGCAGATAGCGGCGATATTCAACGCGGGACTAAAATCAACGTAGCCTATTTTGACCAAATGCGCGAGCAGCTAGATGAAGAGGCAACGCTAGTTGATACGATTAGTCCAGGTTCAGACTTCGTGGAAATTGGCAATGAGCGTAAGCACGTGATTAGCTATCTGGAAGACTTTCTATTTCCGCCACAACGCTCACGTTCTCCTGTTAAATCTCTATCTGGTGGTGAGCGTAATCGATTATTATTAGCGCGCTTGTTTGCTCGCCCTGCCAATGTGTTGGTGCTAGATGAACCAACCAATGATTTAGATATTGATACGCTAGAGCTTTTAGAAAGTTTATTACAAGAATTCGCGGGTACATTATTTTTAGTGAGTCACGATCGTGCATTTTTAGAAAATACAGTCACACAGGTGATTGCGTTTGAAGGCAATGGTTTACTCACTGAATTTGGTGGTGGCTACGATGATTGGCAACGTTTTACGCAACAACGTCTCGAAGATAAGAAATCTGAATTAGCAAATGCCAACAAAATTAACAATAAATCTGCAAGTTCGGCTAATAAACAAGCTAAACCTACGGCGAAATTAAGCTTTAAAGAACAACAAGAGTTAGAAAGCATTCCTGCGCAAATTGAGAAATTAGAATTAGAACAAACCGAAATCAATGCACAATTAACCGATGGTGATCTTTTTAAATCACAAGATAAAACAAAAACCGACCATCTCAAATCCTTACAAACACGGTTGAGTGAAATTGAAATGATGTTAGAGAAACTACTTGCACGATGGGAATTGCTTGATATTAAGTCTTGATACTGAATTAAGATAATGGTCCTAATTTATGCCATCACTTTAAAAGTTAACTTCAACTTTGAAGTTAACTTTTAAAACTGTAAAATACTTTTTTGTGTCCTTGTGGTGAAACGGATATCACCGGCCCCTCCTAAGGGTCAGTTTCAGGTTCGAGTCCTGAC
>JACMNP010000042.1 GCA_014378495.1 Methylotenera sp.
CTGATTTTAGGCGCAGTGGGTATGTTGCAGTTTGACGTGGTGGCGCATCGCTTAGAGCATGAATACGGTGTGGATATTGTATTTGAAAATTACGATTGCTATACCGCACGTTGGTTGCGCGGTAAAGATACAGACTTGAGCGCAATTGCAGATAAATATGGCTTTAACGTAGCATTGGATGGTGCAGAAGAATATGTTTACCTAGCGCCAAACCGGGTGAACCTGCAGATGGCGCAAGAGCGTTACCCAGATATCGAGTTTTTAGAAACGCGTGAAATCATCTAAAAAGCAAACGCCATTATTATGCCCGTGTGAAAGTGGAAAACATTATAGCACTTGCTGCAAAGTCTATCATTCAGGGTTTGCAGCACCCACAGCCGAAGCACTCATGCGTTCACGCTACAGTGCTTATGTATTGGGTTTAGAAGATTATTTACTGCAAACATGGCATCATGAAACTCGCCCAATTGCGCTGAATCTTGGAGAGGACATAGCGACTAAATGGCTAGGTTTACAAATAAAACATGCTGAATCAAACAGCGCATCTACAGCAACAGTAGAGTTTGTAGCGCGTTACAAAGTCGGTGGCAAAGCTGAACGCTTGCATGAATTAAGTGAGTTTGTACGCATTGATAGTCGCTGCTATTACCTAACAGGTAGTGACCCAAGTAATACTTAAAGGAAAAGCAAATGGCAAGCTATATAGAAGATGCACTTATTCAAGACGAGAAAATTATCCATGTGGGTCACATCAGCCTGTGGTCATTGGCACATTTAATCATCCCTGGCGTGATTTTGTTACCAGCTTTTGGTTTAGGTCTGATTTTTCTAGTGATTGCTTATATTCGCTATAAAACAACAGAGCTCGCTTTTACCAATAAACGTGTTATTGCCAAATTTGGATTTATTAGCCGCCATACTATAGAAATCAATATCAATAAAGTCGAGAGCATACAAGTCAATCAGAATATTTGGGGGCGAATTTTTAACTACGGCACATTGATACTTTCTGGCGCTGGCACACCACAGGCACCCATTCCTGGCATCTCTAATCCCATTCAATTTCGTCGAGCATTCATGGAATCTCAACAACTTATAGTGTAAATTTTGCTATGCACCATAAACTTATTAAACCAAAACTAGGCTTAAATTCAAACCAAAACTAGATTGAAACACTACTGAAATTTCAGTGTAATAATCACTAGGTAGCATGGACTATATCAATTTCTTAAAAAGAACATATATGGTGTATGAAAAGTCCGCGCTTGGTTACAACGAATTTATCAACGAAAAGCGCACATTGAATGTGAGAGAGCGACAAGTGTTATTGTTGGTGAATGGTGTTAGAAATATTGATGATTTGGAGAAGTTCTTCAAAAAAGATCACTTGATTGAAACAATACAAAAACTTGAATCACACGGATTTATTCAGCCATTTAATATTACGCTGTCAAGTCAACACTTAAAAACAAATCGATCCACATTCACCACTTTACCGTTCTTTAATGCTGAAACTGCAACTCCGCCTATTCACCCAACAAAATTTGCCGCTGTTAAAACTATATTAACGACTGCAACAGATGATTACCTAGGCTTAATGGGTCGTAGCATAAAAGAACGTATTACCAAGTGTGATAGTGAAGCAGATTTAAAAAACTGCATTTCAAGCTGGCATATGGCCATGCGCGACTCTAAGTTAGGACGTGAATCTACCGACTTTTTAATGGAGCAGATACACCAAACTCTAGAAAATAATATGCAAGATACTGACTTTTCTATGCGTCAAACCCATTAAATATCTAGTTAGTGGCTATTCACAAAATCAACCATTGGCTTTAATAGCTCACCATTACCGCGTAATGGTTTAGCGAGCTTAGCCGCCATATCAATATGCCCATAAGTTGGAAACTCCACTATCTCAACTTGGCCACCTTTCGCTTTAATCTTGGCGGCCAAATTGAAGGTATTGTGTGTCCAAACAGTAGTATCTTTAAGGCCGACTAACAATAACATTGGCTGATTTTTACCCGTGACAAATTCAATAGGCTGTGATTTCCAACGTTGATCTTCAGGGCCGAATATCGCTTTTAATCGATCAGTTTTAACAGGTAAAAAATCATAAGGTCCTGCAGAACCTATAGTGCCTCGAAAGTCAGTTGGTTTTAAATGTTCTTTTGCCAAATATTCGCTATTCAAACTCAGCATAACGGCAATGTGAGCACCTGCTGAATGCCCTGCTAAAAACACTCGATTAGGGTCGCCACCAAATTCTAGTATATGGTCTTTTACCCACTTAGCCGCGGTTGCAGGGTCTGCCATCAAGCCTGGAAAAGTCACTTCAGGATATACGCGATAATCTGGTATTACTGTCACAAATCCATTAGATGTAAAAGCCTCTGCAGCAAACTTATAATCTGCTTTATCACCAGAATCCCAACTGCCTCCATAATAAAAAATGATGACTGGCGACTTTGCCTCATTATTTTTAACATGTTTAGTTGGTTGGTACACGTCTAATTTTTGCCGTGGCAAATTGCCATAAGCAATATCCGAATGTAAAGCATAGCCATCACTAGGTACTAAAGCATTTAATGTTTTAATAGGTGAGCAGGCTATGCTTACAACGGTTGCAAGGCCTATGGTAGTAGATGAGAGTAATTTTTTAACTGCAAGATGTAATGCCATAAGCTTTATTGTTTGATGAGTAAGTTATATTGATTAAGTTATTTTACGTTGCTAAATATAATTTAGATTCAAATCATAATACTAAATTTCAAACCATCAGCATCAGAAAATTTCAAGAAAAAATTTCACTCATTGCTTTCAATCCATTTTTGTAATTTACAACGGTAGTTTAATTACAATGACCAGCCCACCAGCTTTAAGATTAATCGCAGCAATTGCACCACCATGTGCATCAATAACTTGTTTGGCAATCGCTAAACCTACGCCATGGCCATCCGCACTATGCGTATTGCTACCTCTAAAAAATGGTTGGAATATAGTTTCTAACTCATCATTAGATACACCAGGCCCATTATCAGTGACAGTGATAGTGATATTTTTATCCGCACTAAAGTGATTCGTATTTAAAGGCTCAATTAAAGTAGCAATACTGACTCGTGACCCATTTGGGCTATATTTGAGCGCATTACGTACCACGTTATCTATTGCGCGATGTAATAGATCTTGCTGAGCAGATAAAACCACTGGCGTCGCCTCCAATTGCAAAGCATCATAATCGACCGTAATGTTTTTAGCCAAACCTTCAAATCTGGCATCTTCAACAACTGTAAGCAGCAACTCGTTTAAGTCGACTGGCTCTTTTTCTATTTTCATCACTCCTGACTCTAACCTAGAGAGCTCTAACAACTCGCCTACCAAACTATCCATGCGTTCAGATTCACGTTCTATACGCATCAATGAAGATTCTAATTTATCGGGTTGTTGTCGCGCCAACCCTACAGCAATTTGCATACGTGCCAGTGGAGAGCGTAACTCATGCGATACTTGATGCAACAATCGCGTTTGGCTTTGCATCAACGCGCCTAACCTTGACGCCATTAAATCAAATGCTTTACCTAAATCAGCTAGCTCATCTCGACGCGACCCCATCTCTTGACCTACTCGTACATCCAAATTGCCATTCGCCGCACTGGCAAATGCCTGCCTTAACTGTTTGATTGGTTTAGAAAAATACCATGCGAGCAAGGCCGCAAAAATAAAGCTCGCAAGCACACCGGCTAATATTGGCAAAATAGGAAATAAGTGTCTGGCTTTGGGTTTAGGATTAAAACCAAGTAAGCTAGGCTGCTGAGATGGTGGTAATGAATGCAATGCCTGCTGATGTTTTAATGCAGGCACGAATAATAAATAACGGTGGCCATCATCAGCCTCTACTTGTAGTACAGGGCTTCTTGGCATTGAATTTGAGCTGGATGGATTTACAGATGGTGCGTTTTGCACTGGAAGATTGACTCCATCTTGTACTGGCGTTTTTGGAGTTGAAGATGAATCGTCACTCTTGATGCCATCATTTTTTGCTGTTTCACCATCAAATAATTCACGTGTCAATATTTCACGTGCACTTTTAACCACAGCTGCAGGCAATGTGCGGCCTTGTAATTCTACATCTTGCTCATTCACCGCATACACTTGAGGCATGGGTCTCTGCGACCAATGCTTCATGAGCGCTTGCAGGCCTTGAACACCGCCAAATTTTAATGTGACGGCAGCTGCATCCACCAGAGACTTCGCAGGTGGGCTTGCCTCAATTTGCGCATTGATATTTTCTAATTTTTGATTGGCTATCCAAACGGCAAGACCTACACCTAAGCCCGCAGTGAGCTGCGCCAAAAAGAAAAAGATAAAAAACTTCCAATATAATCTACCCACTGTATTTACCTTGATGCCGCATTATTCAATATGAATGATAAATTCATGATTATTTAAATCATTAAACTATTTAAGCAACTGATAGCCGAGACGAAAAACCGTTTGTATACATTGGCGTCCGTCTGGCAAAAGACCAAGCTTGTGGCGAACACTGCTCAAATGCACATCAATACTACGATCAAACCTTGCTAATGGGCGACCTAGTGCAAATTGCGATAGATCTTGTTTAGTCACCACTTGACCTGCATTTTTCGCCAAAATTTCTAGCAGATTAAATTCAGTGCTGGTAAGTGTCACTAACTGCCCATTCCATGTCACTTGGCGTTTTGCAGGCCAAATACTAAGTGCCCCAACGTTAATCTGCTGAGTAATATGTGGGCTCGTGCCATTACTTTCTTGTGTATTTGTTTGGGCATCATCTTGCGGATCTTCTGGTTTTACACGGCGCAAAATCGCACGTATACGTGCCACAATCTCGCGCGGACTGCTAGGTTTAGGTACGTAATCATCCGCGCCTAACTCTAAGCCAATAATACGGTCAGTATTATCGCCCTTGGCAGTTAGCATAATGATGGGCACATTACTGTGTTGGCGAATCGCTTTAAGTGCCTCTATGCCGTTTAACTTAGGCATCATTACATCTAGCACCACGATGTCATAAGATTGTTTAAGCGCCATTTGCGCGCCAATAGCACCATCATGCGCAATTTGCACGTCAAAACTCTCAAGCTCAAGATACTCTTTAAGCATTTCTACCAGCTCAATATCATCATCTATTAACAATACGGTTTGCATGTGGTGCTTTACCAATTAAACATTAGTGTTTAAACATCATAACCAGCAGCGCGCATTGCTACAATCATTCAAGACTACCTTTACCTATATTTACACACACTTAACAGCGTTTTACATGGCGTAATTGCAAAATGAACACATCTTAAATAAACGTTATAAATGAATTAGCGCCAATAATCAGGTTAATTTAAACAACATGTATTTGAGAAAATGTTCTTAAATCAAGTAGATTTTAATAAAGGAATATCATGAACCCGATTTCAAAAAACGTAACCTCAAAAACAAATGAGAGGTTTTCATTGAAGCAAATATTTGCAACTTCATTATTGGTTATATCGCTACCACTTGCATCAATGGCAATTGCACAAGATGACGGCTCGAACGCTAAAGACCGTGATATGGACAATCGTGCACATTGTGAAAAAGGTGACAAAATGCGTCATGGCATGAGAAATCATGACATGGCAAAACCAGGCATGCCACCTTATTTACAAGGTTTACAACTCACCCCTGCGCAGGATGACCAAATATTTGCTTTAACCTATCCACAAATACCAGCCATGCGTGACGAGCATAAACAACGTATGCAATTAATGGATGACTTGCGTGCAGTTTCTCAAGCAGATAAATTTGACGAAGCAAAAGTACAACAAATTGCCAATAAAATGGCAGCCTTAGAGAAAGAGAAAATTGTGACACTAGCGCGAAATGATGCAAAGATTTTCGCAATATTGACGCCAGAGCAACGTGTGAAAGCACGCGAGGCTAAAATGCATGGGCCTGAACACGGCTTTAATCACGATGAAGGTAATCGTGGTGAGCCTGGCAAAACAAGCCTCATAAGTCCATCAGAGAACCCTCTGATTCAACGCTTAATCTAAATTACCATTTTATGCGATTCAGTTGTGGTGAATGATGTTCACCACAACTGAGGTTTTGCTAAGTCATTACTGACTAATTAATTCAGTATTAATTAAAAAGGTACGCCCACTTTTACAATGAACTGATTTCTACCATGATCATCTGAAACTTTTCCAGTCACGTCATTACAATCGCCTGTACCTGCACCTTTACATAAACCATGGGTTTGATAACGCCAAGCGCCAGTTACCCAAAAATCTTTAGCTGCATAGTGAATGTTAGGTCCTATAAAGCTGGCGAACTGAATATGTTCATCTAAATGGTAGCCATAAAAATCATTATGCAAACGCCCTTCTAAACCTGCAGACAGATTATTTGCAAATCGATAACTTACGCCATACATTAAATCAACATGCGATTGGCGAATGATATTTTCATCACCTGGCGTGTAATGCTTCTTCTCTGCTTCATAGCTAACGTTTCCAGCCAAGATTAATTTATCATCCAAAAAATTAGATTGCAAAATCAATTTAGCTTCCAAGCTGTCTTGCAACTTACCTACTGTAGGCTCAATATAAAGACCAACACCTACTGGTGAAGTTAGCGGGTTAAGGATGCGCCAAATAGCTTCGGCAGAAAAACCATCGATTGCATCCCATCTTTTAAAGCTATCCCCGCCTTCATTGTATTCAGATGAAACACCAAACCCTGCAGTACATGGAATTCCATGAGTACAAACATCTGGATTGATGTAGTTTTTGCTGGCGCGTATTCTAGTAGAGTTTAGATAACCTGCAATTTGAATATCATCAGTAAGCCCATACTCTATTTCTGAGCGAAATAACGTTAATTCATAGTTACCTGTTGCTTGACCAACCGTTTGGTCAACACGTTGCTCAAACTCAAACTTTCCTTTTGGTTGAATATCTAGTGTGTATACCCAACCAAAATTACCTTCACCCGCATTTGCGTTTAAGGTTGTCATGCTTAACAAAAGTACCACCAATAAATATTTAAAAACACTTTTTAAACTTACTAAAAATCTCATTTTATTATCAATCTATACTCAAAGTAATTATTGTTGATAATAATAATTGTTCTCATTTAATAAAGCAAGAACAAGACTCTTTAACAGGCAATACTATATATATAAAGATAATTAAACATTAAAATTATGCATCATGGCCTAACTATTCGCTCTCAAATGCCTCACAAAGCTGGCTGAGTAGCTGGCCAAATAAAGGTAATATTTCTTCTTTTTCATGTGGGCTTTCATCCTCAGTACCTGCAATAACAAAGGCGACTGTTAGTTTATCAAGATTCTCTCTAAACTCCATCCAATGCTCTACTTCTGCATCACCAATCAATTGAAACTTATGAAATCCAGATTCAATAATTTCCATTAATTCAGCGTCTGGTAACCCAGAAAACAAGGTTTTGGCTATCGTTATTTGCGCAACTTGTAGATTAGGTGAAATATCTTCTTGCGTTAATGGCATCGTTAAAAAAGCATATGCTAATAGTGCGTACGCCTGATATACACTTAACATATCAAACTTTTCGGTACGTTCCGCTAAAGGTGAACGTTCAGCGACCTGAATTGCTTTAAACGTAATATAACAACTTAAATAATCAGCCGCCGCAAGCGCGTCATATTGATTAAGATCAGTATTTGGTTTCGCTTCGTCATCGCGAAGTGTCTCTGCCAAGCACAATGCATGCATCAGTTTGATGCGTTTTGAGTATTGAATTTCCACTAGATTCCTTTGAGTGTTCTTAAAATTAATTAACTTGCAATTAAATTGATGCGTATTAAGCTATTCAGCGAATAAAACTTCAATACGTTTGTCGGGCACTAGCCATATTAAAGCAACAAAACTGTAAATAAATACAGCAACCCACGGCAAAAAAATGGCGCTTAACATGGCCGTGATATACAACATTACGGTGAATTTACCTTTAATATCACGTCCAATTGCTTTTGCCAATATTGAGCCTGCTCCTTGGCTAGCAATAATACATTTTTGCAAAATAAAATAAGCGAGGCCTGCCATCAATAATACGAAACCATAAAGTGCAGTTGGCAAGGCAGCAAAGTGATTTTCACCCATCCAACCAGTGGCAAAAGGTAACAACGATAGCCAAAATAACAAATGTAAGTTAGCCCATAAAATACCAGCCGTCACTTGCTTAACGGTATGCACCATGTGATGGTGGTTGTTCCAGTAAATGCCAATATGCACAAAGCTCAATACATAGCTTAAAAATACTGGCAACAGTGGTGTTAAGGACTCAAAATCTGTGCCATGCGGTACTTTTAATTCCAGCACCATGATGGTGATGATAATGGCAATTACGCCATCGCTGAAGGCTTCTAATCTAGTTTTACCCATATACTTGTTTTACCTATATCAATATATCTCACATTGTTTTACTTTTTTAAATCTGCGGAATTGCTTCTAGCAACTCGTGCAACGCTAACCAGCGCTCTTCTGCCACTTCTATTTGGTTAGCAAACTCAGCTTGTTTTTTAAGCAGAGTTTGTAATTCTGATTTATCAGCTGCAGCGTAAAGCGCACTGTCATTCAAACGTTCATCACACGCTTTTTTATCAGCTTGCCATTTGTTAATATTGAGCTCTATCTGCTCCAATTCTTTTACCAATGGCCGACGTTCAGCGATTCTAGCTTGTCGCTCCGCTTTATTAGCTGCGCGACTGACGATATTGTCATTTTTATTGACTTTATCATCAGTCAGCACTTGGGTAGCTTGCTTTTCTTTCAAACGTTGTTCGTTTAGCCACTGACTATAACCTTCTAAGTCACTATCAAAGGGCAGTGCTTTACCATCTGCGACTAAAATAAATTCATCACAAGTGGCGCGTAGTAAGGCTCTATCATGCGAGACCAATATCACGCCGCCTTCATAATCTTGCAACGCAAGTGTTAATGCATGGCGCATCTCTAAATCTAAGTGGTTGGTTGGTTCATCTAATAGCAATAGATTGGGTCGCGTCCAGATCAGCAATGCCAAAGCTAAACGTGATTTTTCACCACCTGAGAAATTTGTGCAAGGTGAACGTGCCATTTCACCTTTAAAATCAAAGCCTCCCAAGTAATTTAGATGCTCTTGCTCACGTGTCAGTGGATCAAGCTTTAGCATATGCTGCAATGGTGACTCATCTGGACGCAATTGCTCAAGCTGGTGTTGGGCAAAATAACCTATATTTAAATCTTTGCCTTCAACACGTTTACCACTTAAAGGTTGTAGCTCGTTAGCTAGCAATTTAATCAGTGTGGTTTTACCTGCACCATTACGACCTAATAGCCCCAATCGTTCACCTGGCCGAATAGCGAGCGCGATATCTTTGATTAAGGCTACATTGTTGTAGCCCACAGACATATCATCCAGCACGAGCAACGGATCAGGCGCGGCGATTGGCGCTCTGAACTCAAAATTAAATTGCGAATCCACATGTGCGGCAGAAATCATTTCCATACGCTCTAATGCTTTAATGCGGCTCTGGGCTTGGCGGGCTTTGGTCGCTTGTACGCGAAAACGGTCAATATAACTTTGTAAATGGCTCACCTTTCGCTGTTGCTTTTCAAACATCGCTTGTTGCAAAGCTAATTTCTCGGCACGCTGACGCTCAAAATCTGAATAGCCACCGCGATATAAAGTGAGCGTTTGTTGTTCAATATGTGCAATGTGATTGACAATCGCATCTAAAAAGTCTCTGTCATGGGAAATCAATACCAGCGTGCCGCGATAGCTTTGTAGCCAACCTTCTAACCAAATCACTGCATCTAAATCTAAGTGATTTGTCGGTTCATCCAACAATAATAAATCTGAACGGCACATTAAGGCGCGCGCAAGATTCAACCTAACCCGCCAACCACCTGAAAAGGTAGACACTGCTTGCTGAAGATTCGCTTGACTGAAACCTAAGCCGCTTAACAACTCTGCAGCACGCGCTTTAGCACTGTAACCATCAATATCCATCAGGCGATTATGCAATTCGGCTATCAACTCACCCTTATGATTGGTTTCAGCATCAATCAGTGCAGCTTCAATATGACGTAGCTCAACATCGCCATCTAATACAAACTCAATAGCGGGCATGGCTAATGCTGGCGTTTCTTGTGCAACATGCGCGATCACCCAAGTAGATGGCATGTCTAAATCGCCTGATTCCAGTTGCATTTCACCACGCAATAAAGCAAATAAGGATGATTTACCAGCGCCATTTGCGCCTGTTAAACCAACCTTATGACCAGAATGTAGTTGCAATGAAGCGGCTTGAATAAGAATTTTTAAGCCACGCACTAAAGTGAGTTGTTTGAATTGAATCAAGGGTTAACCATCTAAAATAAAATGACTTAAATTAGCCAGAATTGAGTAAATGACGTCATTCTAAATCATTCACGCAATACTCTTAACAACTCTTTACTTACATTTGATAACCTAGTGTTTAACTAAACATTTATAGTGATAGTTATTGCAGTAAAATAGAGATTAATCATCTATCAATTAAAAGCTGGCCTTTGTAATTTAAATATTACGTGCACACTGGTCAAACAATAAAGTCTACGCTTCGCTATCTATGGTCAAAAAATCTCTTCTTTGGATTTATCGCTGCTTATTTTGGCTGATCTCCGTCACAGTCATCATCGTGGCGGTTATAGCATTGGCAATTCAGTTTTTAGTAATGCCAAATATAGATCAATACAAAGATAAAATCGCTACATTCGCCAGTAAAGCGGCACAACAAAAAGTTGTGATTGGTAATATTAAAGCGGGTTGGCAAGGCATAAATCCACATTTATCTTTATCTGACATTGATATTTTTGACGCACAAAATCGTCCAGCTTTACAGCTGAAAAATACTGAAGTCTCATTATCTTGGCTAAGTATTCCGATGTTTGAGCCACATCTCGCCGAACTGGCAATCCGTGCACCAGAACTTACGATTCGCCGTGTTGCAGGTGGTGAGATTTTTGTCGGCGGCATTAGTATGCGTGGTGCTTCTAAACCAGACTTACCTAATTGGTTGTTGCGACAAACTAAATTAGAAGTCATCGATGCCAAGGTAGTTTGGCTAGATGAAATGCGTGGCGCCCCGAGCCTAAGTCTAGACAAGCTTAATCTGGAAGTATTGAGCCCACCTTGGAAAAGCTTGATTAAAGGTCACAGCATTAATTTAAGCACCCTTCCTTCAGTAGGTACGCTCAACCCTATTATTATCAGTGGCAATGTATATGGTAATGATGTTAGCCATGCTGAAGAGTGGAGTGGCAACCTGACATTAGAAGTGAAAAATGCCAATATTGCAGCATTTAAACCGTGGCTAGACTATCCTATTGACATGCAATCTGGTGTCGGCAGTACAAGACTTGCAGTTAATTTTGCGAATCGTCAGCTTCGCGCTATTACTAGCGATGTCGCTTTAGATCATGTAAAAATGCAACTCAAAGCTAACGCTGAACCCATTTTATTGAATAAATTGACTGGTAAGCTTAATTGGACAAACTTAAGCACAGGGTTGTCATTGAATACTGGCAAGCCCAGTACTGGGCAATCATTTATAGTTGAGCATTTAACCTTTACCACTAACAATGGCTTCAATCTGCAAGACTTAGCCGCCACCTACACCGAAACCGCCGCTGAAAGCGCGCAAGGCTACAAAGCCCTTAGTGTAAAACTTGCTCATATCAGCTTAGCCAATATCAGTCCTTATTTAGCGCAACTGCCCGTGCCTGCTAATATGTTGCAAACCATCAATAATCTAGCGCCTAGTGGCAATTTAGATAATTTTGCGCTTAATTGGCAAGGCAACCAATCCAGCACAAAAACTTACCAAGTTAACAGCAATTTTAGCGGTTTAAGCATGCAAGCCTATGAAAAAATACCAGGCTTCAATAATTTAACAGGCGACATTAAAGCTAATCAAAATATTGGAAAGCTCACGCTGAATACACAAAATGCAAAGTTAGATATCAAGGATGTTTTACGTTGGCCTATACCCGCCGATAAGTTAACGGGTGAGATTAATTGGAGTATTCAAGACACTAATACTAACGGCAAAGAAGCTAAAATTGATGTAAGCAAGTTAGCGATTTCTAGCCCTCATCTAACTGGTTCAATAGATGGCTATTACATTATGGATGGTAACAAGGGTGGTTATCTAGATTTAAAAGGTAAGTTTGAGCGTGGTGATGCTAAATACGCGCTATTTTATTACCCGACGATACTAGGTAAAAATACCCTGCATTGGCTAGATACTTCAATTTTAGAAGGTCATGCTAAAGATATTAATCTCACGGTTAAAGGGCGCTTGGCTGATTTTCCATTTGTGGATAGCAAAAATAATATAGATACCAAACTTGGGCTATTTAAAGTAACTGCAAAAGTCAGCGACAGTGTCATTGAATATGGCACGGGTTGGCCATTAGTTGAAGGCTTGGGCATAAACTTGCTGTTTGAAGGCAAACGGATGGAGCTAAACGCCACTAGTGGTCATGTATTTGGCAACCAAATTGTTAGCAGTAAATCTACCATAGCGCAGCTAGATGCTGATGATCCCATCTTGAATATTGTCAGCGAAATCAAAGGTCCAGTGATAGATGGCATCAAGTTTGTCAATAACAGCCCCGTGGCAGAGCTCACACAAGGGTTTACTGATAATTTAAAAACTAGTGGTCAAGGTAAACTTAACTTAAGTTTGAAAATACCTTTAAATGATATCGAACGTGCTGAATACAAAGGCGCATATCTTATTAGCAACGGTACGATGGAAAGTGTGGATGTTCCTGCACTAAGCCATATTAACGGTCTGTTAGAGTTTACCGAGAGTAGCTTAACCGCTAAAAATATCAAAGCCACTGCATTTGGCGCGCCACTTGCATTTAACTTGGTCTCTGGCAAAGATAAAATCATCCGTGTGAATGCCAAAGGTAAAATCACTGATGATGTAATTCAGCAATTTTTTACTACGCAAAACTTGGTTAAAGGAGGCAATTACATCAGCGGTAATACAGATTGGCTCGGTGAGATTATCATTCAAAAACCAAATGTTAATGTTGCCATACGATCAGACTTATTAGGCTTGAGCTCAAAATTACCATTACCGCTGAATAAAGCTGTTAATGAGCGCCTAAGTCTACGTATTGATAAAAAACAAGATGCGACTTCTGACCTAATTGTGGTCAATATTGGGAATAAAGTGGTTGCTAAAATAGCCCGCACGCTTGTGGGTGGGAAACTGCAGCTTGATCGTGCCGTTGTTCGGTTGAATTCCGACAAAAATAGTCTAGCCGCTTTTAATACAAGCAATGCTAGCCCTACCGAATTGAATACCAACAATGAACTAGGCAAAGCCAAAGGTTTACAGATCTTTGGTAGCTTAGATTATTTAGACGGTGACGCATGGCGTAATGTAATGGCTGATTTTACAGAGATGTCTAAACAAAGCTCGCCATTACAGATTCAAAAAATAGCACTTAAAATCAATGCACTAGATATATTCGACAGGCGTTTAAATCAATTAAAGATATCAAACAAATCGGATAAAGATGGTCTACGTGCCAATATTCAAAGCCGTGAAATTTCAGGTGATTTGCAATGGCAAAATCAAAATAATGGCAAACTAATTGCACGCCTAACCAATTTCACTATCCCTGAAGCATCGCCAAATCGCAGTGCGGATAATCATGTTGATGATGTTAATACCAAAGAGGTAATAAAACTAAATCAAATTTATCCAGCATTAGATATTACTGCAGACAGCTTTGAGTTCGATAAAAAGAAAATTGGCAGTTTAGAACTCATCGCATTTCCACAAGATGACAATTGGAGCATACAAAAATTTAAGCTGATTAACCCAGAAAGTACTCTTACTGCTGACGGTGTTTGGAATAAATGGGTACGCAACCCAAACACACGCCTCAATTTAAGTTGGGATATTAAAGATGTAGGTAAAACACTCAAAAGATTTGGTCATCCTGATACCATCAAAGGTGGTGATGGTGAGTTATCTGGTCAGCTTAACTGGGCAGGTAGCCCACATGAGTTTGACACCCTGCAATTAAATGGTAATTTACAATTTGAAGTGCGCAAAGGTCAGATTTTAAAAGTACAGCCAGGCGTGGGTCGCTTATTAGGTTTACTCAGCCTACAAAGCCTGCCTAGGCGTTTAAGCTTAGATTTTAGAGATTTATTTAGTAATGGCTTTGCTTTTGATAAAATTAACGCCACGGTAAAAATTGACCACGGGGTAATGAGTAGCAATAATTTTGAAATGGGCGGTCCAGCGGCGGATGTGACCATTAAAGGTGAAACGAACTTACAAAAAGAAACGCAACAGTTGTTTGTAAAAGTGATGCCACATATCAGTGATAGCTTATCTTTGGCCGCATTAGCTGGTGGCCCACTGGCGGGTGCAGTAGCATTTTTGGCACAAAAAATATTAAAAGACCCGTTGAATAAAATCGCCTCTACTGAATATCAAATTATCGGCACTTGGGATAATCCACAAGAGGTTAACAGCGGCAAAAGTACGCAAGAAGTCATTAAAGAGTCACCATTAAACTAGCAAACATCGTTATACATTACTCAACATTATTATATTAGACAATATTTGGATTCTATATGGCGATTACCTCACGCTTAAAAACCACTAAAGCCAAGCCTTTTAATCAAGAATTCATTAAAGTCGCCGCGATACAAATGGCCTCAGGGCCTTATGTATCTGCAAATTTGAGTGAAGCAGAGCGTTTAATTGAGATCGCGGTTAATCAAGGTGCTAAGTTAATCGTGTTGCCAGAATACTTCGCCATTATGGGTTTAAAAGAAACCGATAAAGTGCTAGTGCGTGAAGAAGAAGGCAAAGGCCCTATTCAAAACTTTCTGAGCAAAATAGCTAAAAAACATAAAATTTGGCTAATTGGCGGCTCGGTGCCTATCGTAAGTAATTTCCCTAATAAAGTGCGTAATTGCTGCCTTGTATATGATGATAAAGGCCACCAAGTGGCGCGTTATGACAAAATTCACTTATTTGGTTTGGACTTAGGTAACGAACATTATCACGAAGAAAAAACCATAGAATCTGGCGATACGATTACTGTTGTTGAAACACCATTTGGTAAAATTGGTTTGTCTATTTGTTATGACTTACGCTTTCCTGAACTTTATCGCGCAATGGGGGAAGTGGATATCATTGTCATTCCATCGGCATTTACTGAAACTACAGGTAAAGCACATTGGGAAAGCTTGATACGGGCACGCGCCATTGAAAATTTGAGTTATGTAGTCGCTGCGGCGCAAGGTGGTTACCATTTATCTGGCCGTGAAACGCATGGTAACAGCATGATTGTTGACCCATGGGGTGTTATTTTAGACCGTTTGCCACGTGGTTCTGGGGTTGTTATTGCAACAATGAACCCCAAATATCAAGCAAGCTTGCGAGAAAGTTTACCAGCGCTCAAGCATCGCACTATTAAAACGGAAGCAAAATAAATCAGCAACCTAAGGCATAAAATCTAGTCATAAATTTTGTGACACAAATTGCAGATTTTACTTATTCTTAAATCTTAGACTTAATGATATATTTAACTTATCAAAATTAACTGCGTAATAAATTTAATTAGGCCATTTAATACTATATGAAACCTCAAGATATTCCAACCAGCTCAAATCCTGTGATTGGCTCACATTTTGACGAAGCAACGAAAGCTTTGTTAGCGCCAGCCAGTTTGGATATCGCCAAATTACAAAATGTACTTGGTGACATGATGTCGCACAAAATTGATTATGCAGATTTGTATTTTCAATATAGCCGCAGTGAGTCTTGGGGCTTAGAAGAAGGCCAAGTTAAATCGGGTAATTTCTCGATTGATCAAGGGGTGGGA
>JACMNP010000203.1 GCA_014378495.1 Methylotenera sp.
GAGGTGGGCTTTTTTATCGCCCAAATTCTCTTTACCCATTAAGGTATTAAGCAATTTAACAGCTTGCGTAGAAGCTAAATTGTTTTAGAATGGTGACTTAATAAAAAGCTTACAAAAAATCGATCAATCACCAAGCAATTCATGACTAACAATATCGTAGAAATTGATAATTTATCCTTTGGTTACAAAGGTCGTTTATTGCATAAAGGCATTAACATGGTGTTCCCACGCGGGAAGGTCGTGGCCATTATGGGCGGCAGTGGTAGCGGAAAAACAACATTACTGCGTTTAATCGGTGGTCAAATTAAGCCGAATAGTGGTGAAGTACGCGTTGATGGCCAAATCGTTCACAAGCAAGACCGCGATGGTATTTTCAAGTTACGTCGCAAAATGGGTATGCTGTTTCAGCAAGGTGCGTTATTCACTGACTTATCAGTGTTTGAAAACGTCGCTTTTCCTATGCGTGAACTCACTGATTTACCTGACTCTATGATCAGAGATTTAGTGCTGATGAAGCTTAATGCGGTTGGTTTAAGGGGTGCACATGCCTTGATGCCTGCTGAACTCTCTGGCGGTATGGCTAGACGAGTTGCTCTGGCGCGCGCTGTAGCATTAGATCCTAATATTATTATGTATGATGAGCCATTTGCTGGCTTAGACCCAATATCGATGGGTGTCATCTGTGATTTGATCCGCAGTTTAAATGATGCGCTAGAAGCTACCTCTATTATTGTTTCGCACGATGTGAAAGAGACATTTTTAATCGCAGATTACGTATATTTTGTGGCAAACGGTGTGGTTGTAGCAGAAGGTACGCCGCATGATTTAACACAATCTACTTTGCCATTTGTACATCAGTTTGTACACGGTGAAAAAGATGGCCCAGTACCATTTCACTACCCTGCGGCTAATTATCAATCTGAGCTGTTGAATCAGAAGCAGTCACATAAATAGTCAATTGAATAAAAATAAATGATTAAATCAAATCTATTAGTCAAAATCACTCGTATATTACGTGGTATTGGTAAGCGCATGATAGAGCGTACTTGGCGCTTAGGTGCTGGTGCAAGATTGTTTTTCTTGACCATTATTTATTCAGGTGAAAGTTTTCGCCGCTTTCATCTAACGTTACGTGAAATTTATTTCACTGGCGTGATGTCCATGATGTTGATTATTGTGTCAGGTTTTTTTGTTGGCATGGTATTAGCTCTGCAAGGCTATAACACTTTGCAAAAATACGGTTCGTCTGAAGCGATTGGCGTATTGGTGGCATTGTCATTGGTGCGCGAATTAGGTCCTGTAGTCACAGCGCTATTGTTTGCAGGCCGTGCAGGCACAGCAATCACTGCAGAAATTGGATTGATGAAAACTACCGAACAACTTTCTGCGATGGAAATGATGGCAGTAAATCCCATTGCTCGTGTGATTGCACCACGGTTTTGGGCGGGTTTGATTTCTATGCCGATTTTGGCTACGGTATTTTCTATGGTAGGTATTTTAGGCGGCTATTTAGTGGCTGTACCTTTAATAGGGGTTGATGATGGCGCATTTTGGTCACAAATGCAGGCAAATGTAGATGTTCGGGCAGACATCGTTAACGGTTTAATTAAAAGTCTAGTGTTTGGTATTGTTTGTACTATGATTGCGCTCTTTGAAGGGTTTGATGCGCCGCCTACAGCCGAGGGTGTGAGCAGAGCGACTACGCGAACTGTGGTGATTTCATCGTTCGCAGTGTTGGGTTTAGATTTTGTTTTAACTTCTTTTATGCTTGTGGTGTAAGCAATAAAAGAATATACAATTGTGTAGGATTGAGGGGAAATGAAGTGGACAGAACAACAATAGATTTATGGGTGGGAATTTTTGTGGCATTAGGTGTCGCAGCATTGCTAGGCTTAGCAATGAAAGTTGGCAATTTGACTTCAAGTAAAATTGGCGAAACTTATAGTGTAACTGCAGCTTTTGAGAATGTAGGTAGCCTTAAACCGCAGTCACCAGTTAAGAGTGCTGGTGTAGTTGTGGGTAGAGTCGATAATATCAGGTTTGATAGCAAAAGTTTTGAAGCTGTAGTTACCATTAAAATAGATAAACGCTATGCATTCCCTAAAGATACGTTTGCTAATATTTATACGGCAGGTTTACTAGGTGAGCAGTATGTTGGACTAGAAGCTGGTGGTGACGATGAAGCTTTGAAAAATGGCGATAAAATTAGCAAAACGCAAGACGCTGTGGTGCTTGAAAAAATGATCAGCCAATTTTTATTTAGTAAGGCCTCTGAATCAGATAGTAAGACCAAAGAGGGTGATGCTGCCTCAGTTTCTAAACCTGCAGATTCAAAATCATCTAGTGGTAAGTCAACTGAATTAGGTGATGCTGCGTTTTAGATAGATAAGCTCATATTTTTTAATTCTTCAGTAAGACTGAATAGTTAAGCAACAGTAAACATTACATTAAGCAATCAATTAAGGATTCAAATGAAGTCATTTTTTAAAGTTTTAGTAAGCACTAGCTTATTTATTAGTTTGCTTACGTCTTTCGGTATAGCAAATGCAGAAACTGCACCAGATGTTCTGGTAAAGCAAACGGCTGATGAAGTATTAAGTATCATCAAAAATGATAAGGAAATTCAAGCCGGTAATCAGCAGAAATTATTTGCAGTGGCTGAAGACAAAATATTACCCAATTTTGATTTTGATCGCGTATGCCGCATGGTGCTTGGTAAAAACTGGAAAGCAGCTACGCCTGACCAACAGGCTGGCTTTCAAAAAGAGTTCCGTAGTCTTCTATTACGCACTTACGCTTCAGCACTTGGTAAATATAAAGATCAAGTGATTGAATATAAACCGTTGAGACTTGATGCTGGCGTACAAAACGTGAGTGTAAAAACTCAAATTTTACAGCCTGGTGGTCAGCCAGTTGAGGTTGACTATAGCTTAGTTAGATCGGCTAGCGGTTGGAAAGTGTTTGATATTGTCATTGAAGGCGTAAGTTTAGTGACTAACTACCGCAGTCAATTCAGTAATGAAATTCGTTTAAATGGCTTGGATAGTTTGATTAAAAAACTAGCTGATAAAAACAAAGCGGCTGGCATCAAATAGACCATAGTTATTTGTTATTCAACTAAATATAATCCAATATGGCTAATATCACACAACAAGAAAATCAATGGTTAGTATCCGGCGATGTATTAATGGACAATGCCAGTGAGATATTGAATCAAAGCAATGATTTTTTAATGGATCATGCGATAGAGATTGATTTTTCGGCGGTTACAGATGTTGATACTGTGGCGCTTAGTTTAATGATGGAGTGGCAGCGTCGCGCTATTGTTGCTAATGGTAAAGTCACTTTCGCCCATTTGCCTGCTAACTTAGTGAGTCTAGCCGCTTTATATGGCGTCACTGATTTCATTCCATTAAACAAAAGTCAGTGATTGATTTTGTTAACTGTTTAAAATTTATACTATTGTTTTTTGTAAAAATATCTCCATATATTAGTTAATGATTACGGCTTAACCATGTTGCTGGTATGTAAGTCGAATCTTTGAATCTATAAATTCAGCAGTCGATACTAACTATCAAGCTCAAAACAAAAAATCGCATCTATAAATGAATCCTGCAATTAAAATCAGTGGTATACATAAGAGTTTCGGTAACCTGCATGCACTAAAAGGCATTGATTTAACGATTGAACGGGGCGAATTTTTTGCGCTACTTGGGCCAAATGGCGCAGGAAAATCTACTTTAATTAGTATTCTTGCTGGCTTGATGAAGCCTAGCTCAGGCGATATTGCTGTGATGGGTTTTGATGTAGTGAATCAATATCAAAAAGCTAGGCAGTTGCTAGGTATAGTGCCGCAAGAGTTAGTCTTTGACCCATTCTTTAACGTGCGTGAAATGCTACGTTTTCAAGCAGGCTATTTTGGGCGTGGACCAGAAAACGATGCTTGGGTGGATGAAGTGCTAGAAGGCTTAGGTCTTGCTGATAAAGCCAAGACCAATATGCGCGCACTTTCAGGTGGTATGAAGCGTCGCGCGTTGATTGCGCAGGCATTGGCGCACAAGCCACCAGTAATTGTCTTGGATGAACCGACTGCAGGCGTAGATGTTGAGTTGCGCCAAATGCTGTGGGAGTTTATTAAAAAGCTCAATCGAGATGGTCACACTATTATCTTAACCACCCATTATTTAGAAGAAGCTGAAACGCTCTGTAGCCGTGTTGGGTTGATGAAGCAAGGCGAGATCGTTGCGCTGGATAGTACACAAAACTTGCTGAATAAATTTGCAGGTAAGAGCTTGCGATTGACCTTAGGTGATGTCAGTTTGCCGAGTAATATTCAAGCGCTAGTCCGCAACCAAGATCGTGGCATTTTTACCTTCGCGTTGACTGATATGGCGCAGATTGAATTTGTGCTTTCAGCGTTGCGCAATGCCAATATTAAGGTGATTGATATGCAGCTCAATGAAGCGGATTTAGAAGATGTATTTCTGTCGTTAGTGGGCTCACATGATTAAGCCTAGTTTAATAAGCCCAGCCATGCGTGGGCCTTGGACATTACTTAAAAAAGAGATGCTACGCTTTTGGCGTGTGGCTTTTCAGACAGTAGCTGCGCCAGTCATCACTGCTTTGTTATATTTGCTCATTTTTTCACATGTGCTCGAAGGGCATGTTGAGGTGTATGAAGGCGTGCCTTACACCGCCTTTTTGATTCCTGGCCTTATTATGATGTCGGTCTTACAAAATGCTTTTGCTAATAGTTCGTCTAGCCTGATTCAATCAAAGGTCATGGGCAATATCGTATTTGTACTACTCACGCCGCTCACCCACTTACAGTTCTTTAGTGCTTTTTTGTGCGCAGCAATTATTCGTGGTTTAGCCGTAGGCTTATGTATTTATATAGGTGCTATTTGGTTTGTAGATTTACATATCGTGCACCCTTGGCTGATTCTTGCATTTGCTCTTTTAGGTAGCGCCTTATTGGGTACGTTTGGCATTATCGCGGGTATCTGGGCAGACCGATTTGATCAAATGGCGATGTTTCAAAACTTTATTATCATGCCATTATCATTCCTATCAGGCGTATTTTATTCAATACATTCATTGCCGCCATTTTGGCAAAAATTATCACAACTCAATCCATTCTTCTACATGATAGATGGTTTTAGATATGGATTCTTTGGCAAAGGTGATATTTCACCTCTGATCAGTTTGTCTATCGTAGGCGCATCTTTCTTAGTGTTAGCATGGGTAACGCTAAAAATGTTAAAATCCGGTTATAAGTTAAGAGCCTAATCAGGCTTAAGTAAAAAGCTACAGTGTAAAGGTGATAGACCAGTGTTAAGCGCACAACAATTAGAAAATTACATCACACAGCATTTAGCATGTGATTACATTAAAGTACTAGGCGACGATGGCACACACTTTGAAGCGCTGATTGTAAGCCCTGCATTTGTCGGTAAAAATATGGTGCAACAGCATCAGTTGGTGTATGCCGCGCTAGGCGATAGAATGCGTGCGGAAATCCATGCGCTATCGATGAAAACGTTGACGCCTGAAAAATGGCAAGAACAGAATAAAAATTAAAATAATTAGTAAAAATTAAATACATTAGTAAATTAAACAATCAGTAATATTAAAGACTAAGTAATGGAGATTGAAATGGACGCACAAGCACAAATTAAAGAAACCGTAACGAGCAACCCAGTAGTGCTTTATATGAAAGGTAGCCCAAAGTTTCCACAATGTGGCTTTTCTAACATGGCCACACAAATTTTAGATGCATGCAATGCAAAATATGTGGCTGTAGACGTGCTTGCTGATCAAGCAGTGCGTGAAGGCATTAAAGTGTATGCAAATTGGCCTACCATTCCGCAGTTGTATATTAATGGCGAGTTTGTTGGAGGCTCAGATATTATGCGTGCAATGTATGAAAATGGTGAGTTGCAGACAGCTTTAAACGCGACCACAGGCGCGGTAAAGTAATTGGATAAGCTAATCATACAAGGCGGTAATCGCCTAAATGGTGAAGTCACCATTTCTGGCGCAAAAAATGCTGCTTTGCCAATTTTATGTGCAGCGCTATTAGCAGAAACGCCGCTTAATTTGAGTAGCGTTGCCGCGCTTAAGGACATAGATACTACAATCAAACTGTTAGAAATGATGGGCGTTAAGATTACTCGTAACGCTGATAAGGTGAGTTTGGATGCCAGTGATGTTGCTTCTTTTGAGGCAACTTACGAGATGGTTAAAACCATGCGCGCCTCTATTTTGGTGTTAGGCCCATTGTTAGCGCGCTTCGGCACTGCGCGCGTGTCATTGCCTGGCGGCTGTGCTATTGGTTCTAGGCCTGTCGACCTGCATATTAAAGGTTTGCAGGCAATGGGTGCCGCTATCCATATTACGCACGGCTATATTCAAGCCAGTACCTTACATTTACCTAATCGGCGTTTACAAGGTACA
>JACMNP010000204.1 GCA_014378495.1 Methylotenera sp.
AAAAATAAAATCTAAGCCCGCATTGGTTGATGCCTCATGATCATATTTGCTATCTCCTAAAAACAATGCGGGCAATGTAAGGTGACTATTCTTTTTTTCGCGCGCTAAAACTTCATCTTTATTGTCTGGGCTACCAAAAATACCACCATCAAATAAAGTGTCTAAACTTACGCCATTGGGTAATGTGCGCTTGGCAAATAATGTCCGAAGTTCTTCTTGATCACCACCTGACAATATTGACCATGCAATATTTGGTGTTGCCTTCCTTAATTCAGTCAAACCTGCAGCAATTTCACACTCCATCAAACCAACTTCCAATTCACGGCTAAACTCATCTAACCACACTTGAATGGCTGCTTTTGTCGCTGGCTGTTTTGCAATTTCGCGTAAATAATAATCAAATTTATGGTAACGCGAAATGCCGCCTAATCTCACATGATAGTCAACTAGCGCTTGCGCTTGCGCATCACTTGCGCCAAGATTTTTTGCGGTTCTGAAATAGGCCTCAGTTTTCACCACGTTTGAATCAAGCACCACTCCATCACAATCAAACACTATCGACTTATAACTTGTTATGTCTATTTTATTTTGCAAACTTTAACTTCTTTCTAAAAACTAGTTTTATATATTTATAATAAAAAAGGCTGCTAATGCAACCTTTTTTATTATCTTCTTTACCTGCAATGCATAGCGGAAACTCTAGGCAGCTTTAATTGCACTTGCCTCTTTTGCTAATTTAGTAATATGCGCCCAATCACCACGTGCTACCGCATCAGCTGGAGTAAGCCATGTACCACCACATACTACGACGTTAGGTAAAGCTAAAAATTGTGGCGCAGACTCTACAGTCACGCCACCTGTAGGGCAGAATTTAACATCGCCAAACGGTCCTGAAAAACCTTTAAGTAGGTTAATGCCACCCACTGCAACGGCTGGGAACAGTTTCAAAAAATAATAATCATCAGCATTCGCCATCATGATTTCTGAACCTGTAGAAACACCTGGTAACAGTGGCAAACCGATTTCACGGGTAAAACGACCCAACTCACTTGTATAGCCAGGGCTCACTGCAAACTTACAACCCGCGTCTTTTGAAGCTTGTGCATCTTTAATATTACGCACCGTGCCAGAACCCATAATGGCTTCGGGTAATGCTTTAGCAATGGCTTCCATGCCAGCCAATGCACAGGCTGTACGCAATGTCACCTCTAGCACACGAATACCGCCCGCTAACAATGCTTCTGCCATCGGCACGGCATCTTCCACTCGATTGATAACGATTACTGGAATTACTGGGCCGTAATTGGCTAAATCTAATGTGTTCATGATACTTTTACCTAATTAATAAATAAATTTTTTGAGTTAACAATGTATTTCGACATACGAATTTTCAAGTACTAAAGTGCTTAGAAAATCGAAGGACCTTGATGCAAGGTTTCAGTTTTCTTTACAGCCAAGTGATTGCGCCTTCTTCAGCAGAAAGCACATTTCTACGCATGCCACCAAATAACTCACGGCCTATACCGTGTGAATTATTATGGCGCTTGCTATCAGATAGCTCTTCTACTTCACGCTCTGACCATGTATCTTCATCTACCAATACATTAAGTGTGCCGACTGTAGCGTTCAAACGAATAATATCGCCGTTACGGATTTTAGCTAGCGCACCACCTGCACTTGCCTCTGGGCTTAAGTGAATCGCCGCTGGAATTTTACCTGATGCACCACTCATACGACCATCAGTCACAATTGCCACCATAAAGCCTTTATTTTGCAGTACAGCAAGGGGCGGTGTTAATTTATGAAGCTCAGGCATACCATTGGCTTTTGGCCCTTGGAAGCGCACTACCGCTACAAAATCTTTTTCTAACTCACCTCGATCAAATGCGGCTAGCAGCTCTTCTTGTGCGTCAAACACAATGGCTGGCGCTTCAATAATGTGGCGATCTTCAGGCACTGCTGAAATTTTAATCACGCTACGACCCAAATTACCTTTGAGTAAACGTAACCCGCCAGATTCGTTAAATGGGAATTGTGCAGTACGCACAATCGTTTCATCTAAACTTTCTTTAGGTAAATCTTTCCAAACAATTGATTTATTATCTTG
>JACMNP010000043.1 GCA_014378495.1 Methylotenera sp.
ATACTTTAGAAAAATTGGCGTTGCAACAGCCTTTTGTGCAAAAATTCATTGAAGATAATATGACTGTTCGTAAGATTATCGTGGTGCCAAATAAACTCATCAATATTGTTGTGGGGTAAAACATGCCAAGTATTCGCTCAAATTTACTGTATCGCTCTAGTGCTAAAGCTACGTTAATATTTACTTTAGTGTTCACTTTTGCGCTTTCTGCCTGCGGATTTCAATTGCGTGGTAATGCAGACTTATCATTCAAAACGCTATATATTGAGGGCAAAACACTGGCTATTTCTAAAGAGCTCAAACGGTCGTTCAAAACCAATGGCATACAGCTAGTCGATAGCGCGGAAGGTGCAGATTTATTGTTAGAAATGATGAATGAAGTGAATGAAAAGCGTATTTTATCTTTGAGTGGTGGCGGTTTAGTGCGGGAATTTGAGCTTAATTATCATGCTAGCTTTAGAACACGTGCGCCAAGCGACCCATTATGGAGTGCCGTACAAACGGTGCAATCACGCCGTGATTTTTCATACAACGATAATGCCTTGCTAGGTAAAGCAGATGAAGAAGCACGACTCAACGCAGACATGCGTAGCGATGCTATACGTGAAATATTACGCCGCTTAACTGCGATTAAACCTGCTGTTAAAAACTAGTATTAGCTAATGCGCTTAGCTCAAGCACAACTTGAAACAAATCTCGCTAAAGGCTTGCAAAGCCTATATGTATTGGTGGGCGATGAGCCTCTCGCGCAACGCGAATGTTTAGATTCGATTCGCGTTGCGGCGCGTAAACAAGGGTTTGATGAGCGTACAAGCCTAACTGTAGAGCGTTATTTTAACTGGCAGCAAATTCAAACTTACGGTCAATCGATTTCACTGTTTTCTAGCCGTCGATTACTAGAAATCAATATTCCTTCAGGAAAACCAGGGATTGATGGTGGCAAGGCACTGCAAGCATTAGCTAGCCAAGTGATGCAAGACACAAGTGTGATTATTATTTTACCAACTTTAGAGCGTGATGCAAAAAATAGCGCTTGGTTCACAGCGCTTGAAAAACAAGCAGTTACCCTCACTTTAGATGAGATAGATGCGGCTGATTTACCACTATGGATAGGTGGCAGATTAGCTCAACAAGGCCAGCATACCAGTTCGCAAACACTAGATTTTATAGCGCATCAGGTGGAAGGCAATTTACTGGCGGCTAATCAAGAAGTGCAGAAACTAGGCTTGCTTTACCCAAAAGGTGAGCTGACTGATGAAACTGTGCGCGAGGCGGTGCTTAATGTATCACGTTACGATGCATTTCAATTAGGTGAAGCCGTATTGGCTGGCGACACAGCACGGACGGTGCGCGTATTACAAGGTTTGCAAGATGAAGGTGAGAATGCGGTCGCTGTCATGAACCCGTTGATGTGGTCATTGCGACCCTTAGTGCGTATTAAACTTGCCGAGATGCGTGGCGAAAATATAATGAGTGCAATGACTGGCGCGCGAATTTATGGCGATAAACAGATATTAGTCAAACGTGCAATGGCAAGACTAAGCTTACGTCAACTTGAGGCGGCTTTACAAAAACTGGCGGATATTGATAAAACCGCTAAAGGCGTAATGCTTGGCGATGCTTGGCTGGAAATTTCCAGGCTGTGTTTTGGCTTAGCTAAAGTGCGTGGGCGCTAAACAATATAGGTATAAAAAAGTATAATCAGTGATGAATATGACAGAAGATATCAAACAGTACATGCAAAACATGGGCATCGCCGCTAGAGCCGCATCTAGGCTTATGGCTAGTGCGGAAACCAATACCAAAAACTTAGCTTTGACCCATATCGCTATGGCAATTTTGCGCGAAAAAACAGTGCTATTCGCTGCTAATAAGTTAGATTTAGATGCTGCGCGGGCTAATGGTTTGGATGAAGCCATGCTCGATAGGCTTACTATTACCGAAAAATCAATCAACACGATGGTAGAAGGTTTACGGCAAATCGTGAGCCTTGCTGATCCTATCGGTGAAATAAACGACTTAAAATATCTACCTAGTGGCATACAAGTAGGCAAGATGCGCGTGCCACTTGGCGTAATTGGTATCATTTATGAAGCGCGGCCAAATGTCACGGTCGATGCTGCTGGGCTATGTATCAAGTCTGGCAATGCAGCGATTTTACGTGGCGGTAGCGAGGCTATTCATTGCAATCAAGCACTTGCAAAGCTAGTACATGAAGGTCTAGAGGCTGCTGGTTTACCAACCACTGCGATTCAAGTAGTAAAAACTACAGATCGCGCTGCCGTAGGCGAGTTGATTACCATGAAACAATATGTAGATGTCATAGTGCCACGCGGTGGCAAGGGTCTCATTGAGCGCATTTCTAACGATGCACGCATTCCTGTGATTAAGCATTTAGATGGCAACTGCCACGTATATATTGACAGTGAAGCAGATTTTGATAAAGCGTTACGGGTTTTGGAAAACAGCAAAACACAGCGGCTTGGTACCTGCAACACAGCTGAATCTCTCTTGATTGCTCGCTCAGTTGCTACGCAAATGTTGCCAAAACTAGCGGATATGTTAATAGGTCATGGCATTGAAATTCGCGGCTGTGCTGAAACCTGTTTGCTAGTAAAGCAAGCAAAACCAGCTACTGAAGAGGATTACTATACTGAATATTTAGCTGCGATTATTTCTTGCAAGGTAGTCAGTGGTTTGGATGAAGCGATTATGCATATTAACCAGCATTCGTCTCAACATACTGAGGCGATTGTGACTGAGAATTACACTAAAGCACGCAGATTCTTACGTGAAGTAGATTCTAGCAGCGTCATGGTAAATGCTTCAACAAGGTTCGCAGATGGCTTTGAGTATGGTCTTGGTGCTGAAATAGGCATCTCGACAGACAAACTACATGCACGTGGCCCAGTAGGTTTAGAAGGCTTAACTTCACTTAAATATGTGGTGTTGGGTGACGGTCACGTCAGAGCTTAAAAATCGAATACCTGTCATAGGTATTCTTGGCGGTACTTTCAATCCCATTCATTTTGGCCATTTACGCATGGCGCAAGAGTTGGCGGATGCACTCAATTTAGATGAAGTGCGATTTATTCCGTCGGCTAATCCTCCTCACAAACTTGCCCCACTTGTTAGCGCTGAACATCGTGCAGAGATGGTAAGTTTAGGGATAGCTAATAATTCACTTTTTGCGTTTGACGACCGTGAATTACATAGAACAGGCGCATCATATACCGTCGATACTTTGCAAAGTCTTAGGGGCGAACTAGGAGAAAATATCAGCCTTGTACTGCTGATGGGTAGTGACGCTTTTACCAAGTTCAACACTTGGCATCAATGGGAAAAGTTGATTCAACTCTGCCATATTGCCTTAGTACAAAGACCGCGGACTTCAGCAAAAGAGGTTGGTTTGGGAGACGACATTTCGGAAAAGCAGCCTTTACCAAAAATATTAGAGACTTTTTTGCATAATCATTACACTGAAAATGGCGATGATTTGCATGACACAGCCTCTGGCTTTATCACAATGCAGCCCATGACTGCATTGGATATTTCATCTACTGCGATTCGTCAAACCTTACAAAACAAACATTCAGCACGCTATTTAATGCCTGATAACGTCATTGATTACATTCATCAACATCAACTTTATAATGCCTTATAAAGATAAAGTATCGCCTCAATAGCTAATAAAAATTAGTCCTACGCAAGCCTAAAAAAATGCATAGAAAACAATTCAATCAAAGAAATTCAATAGATAAATCATGACTACCATTCAGCAAGCTACAAGCATCAATAAAGTTAAAACACACACCAATAAAACAGACTGGGTAGCATTGGCTTGGCAATATCTATTTTTTTGGTACTTTTCAGGTGTTATCCATCTCATTATTTTAGCAACTGGCACTGCGGGTTTTATCGGCATGCGCTCAGCGATACTCATGAGTACGTTATGGCTGATACCAACCATTATTTTTCCAAATAAGAGTCGGGCCATTGCAGGCGTGATTGGGCTGATTTTATTACCCTTCTCTTTGATGAGTCTAGGCTACCTGTACATTTATCATCAAGAGTTTTCGCAAAGTGTACTATTTATCATTTTTGAATCAAATGCCGCTGAATCTTCAGAATACCTCAGCAATTATTTTAGTTGGGCGTTGTTAGCCGGCCTTATTGTTTATAGTGCAGTCGCTTTTTATTTATGGAAGCGCATCAAGCCAGTTTACCTCACTAGTCCATTGAAAGTAATCTTGATTGTTTTAATTGTGAGCGTGTTATTTGCATCACCATTTTTAAAAAATATGTTGCTTAAACACCGTAGCTTTACGGATTCTGCCGAAAAACTCGCGACGGCAATGGAGCCAGCTGCACCTTGGCAAGCTGTGATTGGTTTTATAAGTTATAGAAATCAGCTAAACAATATGCAAGAATTATTAGCACAAAACGCGAAGATCGCACCGCTAAAAAATCTAAAAGATGACCTCGCAGGCCAAGCATCTACGCTTATTTTAGTGATTGGCGAATCAACTAATCGCCAGCGCATGAGCTTGTATGGCTATGCTCGAAAAACTACACCCAAGCTGGATGCTATGAAAAATGAGTTGCTTGCTTATACAGATGTTGTCTCACCACGCCCATATACGATTGAGGTGTTACAACAGGTGCTGACTTTTGGTGATGAGGAACATCCTGATTTATACTTAACGCAACCTTCACTGATCAATATGATGAAGCAAGCGGGTTATAAAACCTATTGGATTACCAATCAACAAACGCTGACTAAACGTAATACTATGCTGACGACTTTTTCTAAGCAAACTGACGAACAATATTATCTCAACAATAATCGTAGCCAAGATGCCCGGCAATATGATAACGCTGTACTAGCGCCATTTAAACAAGTACTCAGCCAGCCAGCGCCACGAAAATTTATCATTGTGCATTTGCTTGGTACACATATGAATTACAAATATCGTTACCCAGAAAACTTTGCAAAATTTAGCGGCAGAGAAGGTGTACCACCATGGGTGCAGGATGGTGACGAGCTAGACTTTTATAACAGCTACGACAATGCAGTATTGTATAACGATGAGGTAATCTCCGATCTCATCAAGACACTGTCTAGCACACAGCCTAACGGATTATTACTGTACTTGTCCGATCACGGCGAGGAAGTTTATGACACCAAAGGTCTTGATTTCAGAGGTCGTAATGAAACCAAGCCCACACAAGCTATGTATACGATTCCTTTTATGATTTGGCAATCACCTTTATGGAAAAAGCAGCACCGTATAGACTTAACCAATACTGTCAACAGGCCTTACAGTAGCTCGAATCTGATTCATACCTGGGCAGATTTAATCGGGCTTCATTTTGATGAGTTTGACGCCAGAAAAAGTATCGTTAATAATGATTTCAAGGAATATGTGCGTTTAATTGGCGATCCTTATTCCGCCAAGCCATTGATTGATTTTAACCAGCTTGTGCCGAAGTTAGAGACAGTGAAGCATTAAGTAGATGTTAGAAAAGATTAGGATTGAAGCCTAGCCACTAAGCATGCCTAGCTCGCAAAAGGATTTTATGATGCAGAAGTTAGATTTATCAAAAAAGTTATTCAACCCATGTTATAAAAATTTAGCTTTAGTATTATTAACAGCGTGTACATTGCTAGTAGCAAGTTGCGGCACCAATCCAGTCACAAAAAAAAGAGAATTTCAAGTAGTTTCTGAGGCACAGGAAATCTCAATAGGTCAACAAAACTATGCGCCTGCAAGGCAATCGCAAGGCGGTGATTATATTATTGACCCTGAATTAACCGCTTATGTACAGAGTATCGGCAATAAGCTTGCGGCTGTTTCTGACCGAAAATTACCCTACGAATTTATCTTATTGAATGATTCTGTACCTAATGCTTGGGCTATGCCCGGCGGTAAAATTGCATTTAACCGCGGCCTACTTTATGAACTGAATAGTGAAGCAGAACTTGCCGCGGTGATGGGGCATGAAATGGTGCATGCCGCGGCTAGGCATGGCGCAAAAAGTATGGAGCGCGGCATGTTGCTACAAGCCACTATGCTTGCTGTGGGAATTGGCGCGCAAAATACTGACTATGCAAATTTAATTGTGGGTGGTGCACAACTAGGCGCGCAATTAGCCACTAGTAAATATGGCCGTGATGCTGAAAGTGAGGCAGACTTATATGGCATGCGTTACATGAAAAAAGCGGGCTACGACCCTGCATCTGCCGTTACTTTACAAGAAACCTTTGTGCGCTTAAGTTCAGATCGTAAAAGTAGTTTTATTGATGGTTTATTCGCGAGTCATCCTCCTTCAGAAATACGAGTAGCGGCGAATAAAGTCACCCTTGCAGAAATCGGAGCAGGTGGTGATTGGGGCAAAGAAATCTACGCGCAAAAAGTAGCGAAACTTAAAGCTACGGAGGCCGCTTATAAAGCGTACGACCAAGGGGTGAAAGCCCTTAGCGAGAAGAATATAGAAAAAGCAAAAAAATTTGCAAAGCAAGCTATCGCTGGTGAGCCACGTGAAGCACGCTTTCAGGAATTGTTGGGTGACATTGCATTGTCGGAGAAAAAATCGACTGAGGCTTTAAGTTATTACGACAAGGCCATTAAAATGCAGCCGGATTATTTCAAACCACATGTACAAGCGGGAATCGCATTATTTAATATGGGTCGCAAGGCGGAAGCTGAAAAATATTTCATTAAAAGCAATACATTATTACCAACGGCGCCTAGCCATTATTTACTAGGCAAAATCGCTGAGGAGCGTGGCGATGTCGCAGGTGCACTTAAAAATTATCAAGTGGCTGCAGATTCAAATTCTGATATTGGTAAACAATCTACTGCAGAATATATACGTTTAGATTTACCACAGCATCCTGAGAGGTATTTGCAAGCGGGCCCGCAAGCCGACAATAATGGTAATTTATATGCCGTAGTGCAAAATCCAACCACAGCTATAATCGCACGAGTCCAAGTAAGAGTTGTGCAATATGATGCTACTACAGGGCGAGCAATCGCACAAAGCGCACCTATGATTATTAGTACTGCAATTGCTCCGAATAAGCGTGGTCAAGTGTTAGTTAAAGGCGTGCAGCTTAAAACACAGCAAGAATTACAGCTTTATAAAGTCATTGTTGAAGGCGCTGAGGTTGAAGGGGCTGAGTTTAAAGGTACCGAGTTAGTAAAATAGTTGGCATTAAATGCCTGCATACCATTCATAGCCAGTATCTTCCCAGTAGCCGCCTTTGCCGCCTGCAATATGTTCAAATGAATCTACAAGCTCAATACGCATGATATATTTAGCTTGTTTATAGCCGAGCTGGCGCTCGACACGTAACCTTATTGGCGCACCATTTTTTACAGGTAGCGTTTCACCATTCAGTTCATAAGCAAGGAGGGTTTGGGTGTGATTCGCATCTTCCATATCAATGCTTTCGTAATAATGATTAGTGCCATCTTCTTCCATCGGGTCAGCACAATGGAACACCACATAGCGCGCATTTTCTGAAGGCTGAACGCGTGATAGCACTTCATGCAAACGCACACCTTTCCATTTACCAATAGCACTCCAACCTTCAACACAGTCATGCCTTGTAATTTGTGTACGACTTGGCAGCGCTTGTAGTTGCGCTAAAGTAAATTTTTGCGGCTGTGCTACCAAACCACTTACTTCTAATGCCCAATCAGCAAAACCAGTTTCAACTAAAACTTGATAATCAACACTATTCGGCATTGAGGTGCCATTACTACGAAAACTAGGGGACATATCCGCTTCACTAAACTCTTGTGCCATCGATTTACGTGACACTAATCGATGCGCATTTTTACTCAAGCTCTCACCAGTGCTGAGCAATTTTGTGAATGATTCAGATTGAGATAACTTATCGCAGCCAGCTAATGATAAGGCACTGATGCCAGCTAACGCACGCGTGAAAAAACGTCTTCTACCAGTCTCATGTGTCATGGTTTTTCTCCAGCTGCTTTTTCATTATCTTTTTTTATAGGTTGATTAGTATCTACTCTATATTTTCCAGTAATCATAGAGCGAATATTATTCCACAGACCAGTGATAATCACTTCAAACACATGGATAGAAACGAAAGCAACCAATAACCAAGCAACAATAAAATGGATAGTCCGTGCAGTTTGGCGACCACCAAATAAATCCACCCAGCCTGGAATCAAAGAATCCATGAATGGCGACATTGCCCAGCCCATGAGTATGACGAGTGGCAATAAAATAAAAATCACACTCAGGTATGCAATTTTTTGCAATACATTGTAGCGTTTAGCCTCTTCGCCAGTTGCATGGCGAAAATGTAAGTGATCTTTAATAGATTGCCAAATTGAGGCACGGTCACTGCGAGTAGTTAACAAATCACGCTGAACATGTTTAGTGAGAAACGAATAAGTTAAATAGCAAAACCCATTAATGACAAATAGCCATGCAAAGAAAAAGTGCCAATGTCTAGCCATCGCCAGCCATTGCGGGCCAGGAATAGTCGCCCAAGATGGAAATCCACGTGAAATAAGCTCGCCGTTACTATTATTAGAAGCTCCGAGTACACCTGTAGTATTAAACTCGACACCCAGAATATTGGTCTTACCAATTAACTCACCAGTTTGCAGTTTTGCCGCTTTTAATTCTAATATTGGTGCAAGATTATTGTAAGAAGATTTACCGAGATTCAAGGCGGGATGTGCATTAAAAATGTTAAGTCCACTCATTAACAATACTGTGAAACAAATGACATTCGTCCAATGCATAATGCGGATTGGAATAGTATGCCGATAGATTAACTCTGATTTTGCTGTTAAAGCACTGGCCATTGCAATTCCCCTGATACATTTACTTACACAAATAATACACGCTTAACATTCTTTTGTTTAGTGTGTATTGTTGTTGAGTGAATGATCAGTGGCGAGTAAATCTAGCTATATATTTTGATTGAAAGTAACTGCACCTTGCCACCGCACTACACTTAAGCACGGTGCAGCAATTCGTTGTTGCAAGCTGTCTAAATTTTCATTAAACATAGGCATATTAGGGTCTATTTGGTTCGCAACCCAACCTGCAAGGGTTAATCCACGGGCTTTAATTGCTTCAACTGTGAGTAAGGCATGGTTCATGCAGCCTAGGCGCATGCCCACTACTAGGATAATAGGAATATTAAGTGCTTGCGCTAAGTCGGCCAACGTTTCAGAAGCATTGATAGGGACAAAAAAGCCACCTGCACCCTCAACAATAACGACTTCTGCCATTGCAGAAAGTCGTGAGTAAGCAAGCTTGATTACCTCTGATTGCATCACTATTTTTGCCTGTTCAGCCGCAAGATGAGGCGCAATCGCTGGTATAAAATGGTATGGGTTAATTAAATCTAATGGTGCTTGAACATTGCTAGCATTACACAATTTCACCACATCTTCATTTAACAGTTCACCCTGTTGATTTAGCTCGCAACCCGACGCTATTGGTTTCATGCCAGTGGTTTTGTAACCCGCATTGACAAAATGCTGCACCAAGCCACTTGCAATATAGGTTTTACCTACATTGGTATCGGTCCCTATTACAAAGTAGGACTTTGCCATATGAGCGCTTTATTTATTTCTAGCTTTGAAAGTAATCGGTGAAAGGCCATCAGCCGGTTTATCTTTGCCACGCCAAGCATGCCCATATACTACTTCAAAGGTGGCTGGCAATTTACCTTCACTACGAAACTGTTCATAGTTTTCTTGTAATTTTTGCAAGAAGCCACGCCCAAGTAAGCCGCGCGCGCGACCGTCTGTAGCATTGTGTGCGCCTATACTTTTTAAATCGCGCATCACACTTTTCACATCATCATAAGTCAGCGTAAATCGTTCTACATCTAACACTGGTGCACTAAACCCAGCACGTACTAATGCATCGCCAATGTCATGCATATCGATAAATCTACTGACACTAGTGCGACTTGGCTCACCCACATTATTTTGGTTAGTCGCTACTCTTAATTCACGTAAAGTATCTGGGCCAAACGTGCTAAACATTAACAAACCTTCAGGCTGTAAAACACGGTGAAACTCCTGTAAGGCAGCATCTAAATCGTTACACCACTGAATAGCAAGATTAGACCAAATTAGGCCTGTGCTAGCACTCGCTAATGGTAAGGCTTCAATATCTGCACATAACAGACTTTGCTTAGTGCTGCCAAATAAAGATTTAAGCTGTCTCAGAAATCCCAAATCATGACTACGTGTTTTTTGTAACATAGGCAACGCGAAATCTAACGAAACCACTTGTGATTTTGCAAAACGCTTTTGCAAGGCATGGCTTGCAGCACCTGTCCCACAACCCGCGTCTAGTATCACTTGTGGGCTGATTTTCACTAAATCTAATCGACTGAGCATTTCATCGCGCACTTGTTTTTGTAATATTGCAGCAGCATCGTAGGTCTCTGCCGCTCGGCCAAACGAAGCGCGCGCACGCGCTTTATCAATGTGATAACTGTCTCTCAATTTTGCGTCCATGCTTATGATATTGCTGATGCTTGCGGCTCTAAAAACTGAACAACAGACTCTATAAACTGCTCTTGATGTGATAAAAATGGCGCATGTGAAGCACCTGCAATCACCCTTAAAAAGCCTGTTGGCAGATTTTGCATCATCCAATGGGCTGCTTGTACTGGCGCTAAGGTATCTCGGTCACCATGTATCAGTAATGTTGGCTTTCTTAATTGTGCAACTTCAGTACGCAGGTCAGTTTCTAGCAATATATTTAAGGCTTTTTGTAAAGTTTGTGAAGTGGGCACTGGACGCTCGGCAAATTTCTTGCGCAATAGTTTCACTGTCGCCCGTGCATCTTTATCACCCATGCATTGCAAGGTTAGAAACTGTGTCATCGTTTTGTGATAATCAGTATTGACGTTATCAGCAAAGCGATTAAACACATCAGGCTCAATGCCCGCATTCCAATCGCTTTTATTTACATAGCAAGGTGTAGTGCCTACTAATACTAGCCTGCGTACTAAGTCAGGATGATCAATAGCTATACGCATCGCCACTTGCCCGCCTAAAGACCAGCCAACAATATCTGCATGCGCAGGCAACATTTCAGCAATTTTCTCTGCCGCTGCATACAGGTGAAATGGCTCAATTGGACGACTCAAGCCCATGCCAGGTAAATCAACCAAATGTAGGGTAAATATCTTGCTCAGTTTTTTTACAAGCGGTTGCCATACCGCGCCATGCATACCCCAGCCGTGCAATAAAACAAGATTTGGCCCTGTACCTGTAGATTCAATATGTAGATTGGCAGGCGTGATTATCATAAGACGCTTTCAGCTTGGTGAATTGCCGCGATTAATTGTTTGATATTCTCTAGTGAATGCGCGGCAGAAAGCGATATACGCAATCTTGCGGTACCCTTTGGCACCGTTGGTGGGCGTATCGCAGGCACTAATATGCCAAGCGTCTGTAAATATTCACTTAATGCCAATGTATCTTGATTACTGCCCACAATCAAAGGTTGTATCGATGTATCTGAAGACAATAACTGCCATTTTTTGCAATGTAAATTGTTCTTTAAGTACGCAATCAATGTATTTAAATGCGCACGTAAATCATCACCCTGCTCAATCAAAGTCACTGATGCAGCTAGCGTGGCAGATAATGCTGGCGGCGCTGGTGTAGAATATACATAGCTTTTAGCGGCTTGAATCAAATACTCAATCACCACGCTTTCACCGGCGACAAAAGCGCCAGCCACACCGGCTGCTTTACCCAAAGTAGCCATCATAATAATACGTGGCGATTTGACCTTGAAGTGGTTTAAACTGCCTTTGCCATGCTCACCCAACACACCAAAGCCATGTGCATCATCTAGATATAGATAAGCATCATATTTTTCACATAATGCTAGATATTCCGGTATCGGTGCAATATCGCCATCCATACTAAATACGGCATCTGCAGCGATGAGCTTATGTTTTGCGGTGCTAACTTTAAGTAATTTTTCAAGCGCCGCTACATCATTATGTGGGTAGCGGTGAAATTCCGCGTGCGAAAAATACGCGCCGTCATTCAGGCAAGCATGATTGAGCTTATCAGCAAATATCGCATCATGGCGCCCCATTAATGCGCCTAGCACGCCGATATTGGCCATATACCCAGTAGAAAACAATAACGCAGCAGGTAGTTCTACAAATTTTGCCAGCTGCTTTTCTAACTCATCGTGGTAACGATGGTGCCCTGTGATTAAATTAGAAGCGCCACTACCAACGCCAGAGTCCCCAGCAGCCTGCTGCATGGCTGCAATCAACTTAGGATGATTGGCTAAGCCTAGATAATCATTGCTACAAAACGATAGAAAGTTTTGATTGTTTGCCACAATATGCTCAGCCTGCGGCGAATCTAACAATCGTCTTTGACGGAGCAAACCATCCGTTTTACGTTTATCCAGTGCTAATTGTAATGAAGCTAACATGCTTAAATCTTGTTAATGCCCAATTTAGCGAATAGTTTTTTATCTGTAGCAGCTTCTGGGTTGCCTGTAGTCAATAATTTTTCACCATAGAAAATGCTGTTTGCACCTGCAATAAAACATAACGCCTGTATGCCTTCATGCATGCTTTGACGGCCTGCTGACAAACGCACAAAACTATTCGGCATCGTGATGCGTGCTGCAGCAATCGTGCGTACGAATTCAATTGGGTCTAAGTCTTCAGTGCCATGCAATGGCGTACCTTCTACTTGTGTGAGCAAATTGATAGGCACA
>JACMNP010000205.1 GCA_014378495.1 Methylotenera sp.
CCTGGCGGCTGTGCTATTGGTTCTAGGCCTGTCGACCTGCATATTAAAGGTTTGCAGGCAATGGGTGCCGCTATCCATATTACGCACGGCTATATTCAAGCCAGTACCTTACATTTACCTAATCGGCGTTTACAAGGTACACGCTATTATATGGATTTGGTAACTGTCACTGGTACTGAGAACCTGATGATGGCTGCAGCGCTGGCAGAAGGCACGACTGTGCTAGAAAATGCTGCAAAAGAGCCAGAAGTGGTTGATTTAGCAGACTGTTTAATAAAGATGGGTGCAAAAATTACTGGTGCAGGCACTGATGTCATTACTATTGAAGGTGTAGCAAATCTGACTGGCGCTGATCATAATATTGTCTGTGATCGTATCGAGGCTGGCACCTATATGGTAGCAGCTGCGATGACAGGTGGCGAAGTGAAGCTACTAAACGTACAGCCGAATTTATTAGATGCTGTGATTGAAAAATTGCGTGATGCTGGCGCAACAGTGACGACAGATGCAAACACTATTACTGTTAAAAGTGATGGCCAATTAAATGCAGTGAATATTCGCACAGCGCCACATCCTGCATTCCCAACAGATATGCAAGCGCAGTTTATGGCATTGAATACAGTGGCAACAGGTGTGTCAAAAGTGACAGAAACAATTTTTGAAAACCGCTTTATGCACGTGCAAGAGATGCAGCGTTTAGGCGCTGACATTAGTATTGATGGCAATACTGCACTAGTAAAAGGTGTGGAATATCTGGATGGCGCCACCGTGATGGCAACCGATTTGCGTGCTTCGGCAAGCTTGGTATTGGCTGGGCTAGTAGCGCGTGGCGAAACAGTGATTGAGCGTATTTATCATCTTGACCGTGGTTATGAGAATTTAGAAGCTAAATTGAACGCGCTTGGTGCTAATGTTAAACGTGTATGAGTACTAAAAAAGCATTAAACACAAAGTATTGAAGAGCTAAAAATGATTACCATCGCATTATCAAAAGGACGCATCTTTGAAGAAACCACACCGTTACTAGCGGCGGCAGGCATTCATGCGCTTGAAGATCCTGAATCATCACGTAAGTTGATTTTAGCGACCAATCGTGATGATGTGCGCCTCATTATCGTCCGCGCAACTGACGTACCAACTTATGTGCAATACGGTGCAGCTGATTTAGGTATTGCGGGTAAAGATGTGCTTGATGAGCACGGTGGTGAAGGTTTGTATCAGCCTATAGATCTGCAGATTGCCAAATGCAAAATGATGGTCGCAGTGCGTGAAGACTTTGATTATTTTGCTTCAATTCGTAGTGGCGCACGTTTAAAAGTGGTCACCAAATATGTGAAAACAGCCCGTGAACACTTCGCGGCTAAAGGCATGCATGTTGATTTAATCAAGCTATATGGCTCTATGGAATTGGGTCCATTGGTTGGCTTGGCTGATGTGATTGTAGATTTAGTCAGCACAGGTGGAACTTTGCGCGCAAATAACCTCAAAGCAGTAGAAGAGGTTGGCGATATTAGTTCGCGCTTGGTGGTGAACCAAGCCTCACTCAAATTGAATAGAGAAAAATTGCAGCCAATCATGGATGCATTTTTAAGTGTAGTTTTAAAACAAGTGTAGTTTTAAAAAATGCTGCTAAGCAGTAATTTAAAGTTAAAAATTAGGCAAAGTAAAGTATGAAAATTCGGCGTTTTTCTACAACAGACAGTGATTTTGATAGCAAACTAAAAGCATTGTTAGCCTTCGAAACCGCGCAAGATGACAGCGTGGATGAGGTGGTTGCGAGTATATTAAAAGATGTAAAAAAACGTGGTGATGCCGCTGTGCTCGAGTATACCAACCGTTTTGATAAAACGAATGCAACCACTTTGGCCGAACTGGAAATTAGCAAAGCAGAGTTAACAGCTGCTTTAAATAGCCTACCAAACCATCAGCGTGATGCGCTACAAGCCGCTGCTGACCGCGTACGTAGTTACCATGAGAAACAATTAATGGCTTCATGGAATTACACAGAAGCAGATGGTACTTTGCTTGGTCAACAGGTGACTTCGTTAGACCGCGTTGGTTTATATGTGCCAGGTGGCAAGGCGGCTTACCCATCTTCAGTATTGATGAATGCAATTCCAGCCAAAGTCGCAGGCGTTACTGAGTTAATCATGGTGGTGCCAACGCCGAACGGTGAAAAAAATGCTTTGGTATTAGCTGCTGCAGCGATTGCAGGCGTTGACCGGGTATTTTGTTTAGGTGGTGCGCAGGCTGTTGGTGCGTTGGCATACGGTACTGAAACTGTGCCACAAGTAGATAAAATCGTTGGCCCAGGTAATGCTTATGTAGCCGCCGCTAAACGCCGTGTATTTGGTGTAGTGGGTATTGATATGGTCGCAGGACCTTCAGAAATTTTAGTCATCTGCGATGGAAAGACCAATCCAGATTGGGTGGCGATGGATTTATTCAGCCAAGCTGAGCATGATGAATTGGCGCAAGCAATTTTATTGAGTCCAGATGCGGAATTCTTAGATAAAGTAAGCGCAAGTATTCAAAAACTTGTGGAAGAAATGCCTAGAAAAGACATTATTACCACTTCATTCCAAGACCGTGGCGCACTTATTTTAGTGCGTGATTTGGATGAAGCCGCTGAGATCAGCAATTACATCGCACCTGAACACTTAGAGCTCTCTATTGATGAGCCACTTGCATTCAGTAAAAAAATCAAACATGCAGGTGCCATTTTTATGGGGCGTGATACCTGTGAAGCTATCGGTGATTATTGCGCTGGGCCGAATCATGTACTACCAACTTCTCGCACAGCGCGTTTTTCATCACCACTTGGTGTATATGACTTTCAAAAGCGCTCGAGTTTAATTATGGTGTCGCCAGCAGGCGCACAAACGCTGGGTAAAATTGCTTCAACCTTAGCCCATGGTGAAGGTTTGCAAGCACATGCTAGATCTGCTGAGTTTAGATTAAAAGGCTAGCTCTGAAATGGGTCTGAATATAAAAAACCGTTACGAGCGGCAAAAGTGCAAGGCTCACGGAGCGCAGCAACGAGCCAGTACAATAAGTACGGCGAGGATGCGAGCGCCGCGCAACGCCGCAATTTTGTCGCGCAGTAGGTTTTATGAGTAAATTTTGGAGCGATGTAGTACATAAGCTCACCCCTTATGTTCCTGGCGAGCAGCCTAAGCTTGATAATCTAGTGAAGCTGAATACCAACGAAAACCCTTACGGCCCAAGCCCCAAGGTGATTGAGGCGCTTAAACTTGAGGCGGCTGATAGTTTAAGACTTTATCCTGATCCAAATTCTGATGCCTTGAAATTGGCTATTGCTGAAACATATCAGCTTAAAAGTAATCAAGTATTCGTTGGTAACGGTTCAGATGAAGTATTGGCGCATGTGTTTCAGGCCTTACTTAAACATGATAAACCTTTGCTTTATCCTGATATTACTTACAGTTTCTACCCCGTATATTGCGGTTTATATGGTATTCAGTATCAGTTAATCCCGCTTGCTAAAGACTTTACAATTAATGTTGAAGATTACATGCAGCCAAATGGCGGCATTATTTTCCCCAATCCAAATGCGCCTACAGGTATACCGCTAGCGTTAACAGAAATTGAACGGTTATTACAAAAAAATACTGAGTCGGTAGTGGTGATAGATGAAGCTTATGTAGATTTTGGTACTGAATCTGCCGTGACTTTAATCAACAAATACCCAAATTTACTCGTTACGCATACTTTATCTAAAGCGCGCTCTTTGGCAGGTCTGCGTGTTGGCTATGCGTTGGGTTCACCAGAGTTAATTGAAGCATTGACTAGGGTAAAAGATAGTTTTAATTCATACCCAATCGATCGCTTTGCCTCAGCTGGTGCAATTGCGGCTATGCAAGATACGGTGTATTTTGAAAAAACTTGTAAACAAGTTGTTGCGACTCGGAAAGGCTTGATTCATGATTTAATGAATTTAGGTTTTGAAGTCTTACCATCAGGGGCTAACTTTATATTTGCAAAGCACCAAAGTAGAGATGGCGCGGAACTTACAAATTTGTTACGTGAAAAGAGCATAATTGTGCGTCACTTTAAAACACCTAAACGCATTGCGCCATATATACGTGTAACAATCGGTACAGATGCACAATCGAAATTGCTTATTGAAGCACTTGCTGAAATTTTGCAGTAGAAATTCGCTTAAAGCAGTTTGATGCAGTTTGTCTGCTATAAATCTCACAGTACTTCACCTGAAATATCAAGCTTAACCATAAACTAATATCAAGCTTGCGATAAAAATACATGATTTATTCATATAATTATTGAAAATAAACGTGAAAAGTTTGAATTTTCACACTAACTGCGGTTATTATGTGGGTTATGTGCATTTTAAGCACAATAATATGAACTAAATTTATAAAGTCTAATTTTTTAAACTTTAGCTCAATAAAAATTATTTTTAATTTCGTATTTTTAATCTAA
>JACMNP010000206.1 GCA_014378495.1 Methylotenera sp.
CTTCGCGAGAGTGATATTCTTAGCCCAAACGTAATGACAGAACGCTCACGTGATAATGAAATTACAGCAATATTTGTCGGTACGATAGGCGTGCGTAAGGGGCCGCATTTGATTTTAGATTACTGGTGTAAATCTAAGGTAAAAGGTAAGTTAATGTTAGTTGGCGATATAGAGCCAGAAGTAATGCATATCATTGAGCCTTTTCTTAAGCGTTCAGATATTGAGCATGTTCCGTATGTAAAAGACTTAAGAACAATTTATAAAGAGGCTGATGTTTTTTTACTGCCAAGTTTTGAAGAGGGTAGTCCATTGGTGACCTATTTAGCACTTGGTGCAGGGTTACCTTGTATTGTCAGTCCAATGGGTGGTGGTGGCGTTGTTGAAAATAATAAAGATGGTTTAGTGATAAACCCTCATGATGAAGCGTCCTGGATCGAAGCGCTACAAAAAATTTCTGAGGACGTGGGCCTGAGAGCATTGTTCTCTAAAAATGCTTATGCGAAAGCAAAAGATTATTTATGGGCTACAGTTGGCCGTAAACGGATTCAACTTTTACTGACGCATTTAAACAAATGAAACATCAAAGAATGCAATTTACTTTGTTTGCAATGAACTTTTTAGTGAATACCATTAAGTTTGTAGAGCATGACAAAGTTGTAAATGTCGAAAAATAATAAATAGCAATTACTGGAATTAATCATGAATTATTTACCGATCTTGTTTGGATACCATGCTTCGAATCTTGGTAATAGCCATGTGCCACTCTCGTTGTGTCAATATTGGTACAAAAGTGGCAGGGCTGTAAAATTAACTGTACCTAGCGTAGACGACGATATTAGTTACCCTTGGCTTCAGCCTGCAATTACTGGGCTCAAAAAAAGCTTAATATATAAGTTAAATGTTAAGGATCAACCTAAAGGGTTAACCGAAAAACAATTCATTCATGCTGAGATGGCTACTACGGTTGTTTATCTTTGGGCAGGGTTATCACTAGAAATTTTTGAATACTTTCATGAGCACGGTGCAAAAATTATTATAGAACGAATTAATTGTCATAGAGCTACCTCTCGTAGGATTTTAAAAGAGGCGGAGAAAATGTGGGGAATTAAACCAGGGAAAGTAATTAGTGATGATGAAATTTTTGGTGAAAATAGAAAGTTAGAGATTGCAGATTCAATTTTTTGTCCTAGCCCTATGGTTAGAAATTCAATGATTGAAAATGGTGTACCCGCTGAAAAACTGCTATTAACTAGCTATGGTTGGGAGCCCGAGAGATTTTCTAATATTCCTGCTATGCGAGAAGAAAAGTCAAAACTCACTTTTTTATTTGTAGGTAATTTATGTTTGCGCAAAGGTATTCCATTGCTACTTGAAGCTTGGAAACGAGCAAACATTGATGCAGAGTTATTACTTTGTGGTGGGATTGATGAAGAAATCCAATCAAATTTTGCAGAGCAATTAAAAGGCAAAAATATTCGTCATATTAGTTACACAAAAGATATTGGAGAAATATACAAACAAGCGGATGTTTTTGTATTTCCAACGCTTGAAGAAGGTGGCCCAATGGTGACTTATGAGGCGATGGCACATGGTATTACTCCGCTGGTTACTGCAATGGGGGCTGGGGCTATTGTTCAAGATGGTATTAATGGTTTGGTGTTGCCGGATATGGATATAGATGTCTGGGCCAATGCGATAAAAGATATTGCTAAAAATATAGTTAAAAGAACAGAACTTGGTGCAAATGCACAATTACGCGCTCAAGATTTTACGTGGGAAAAGGTAGCCCAACAAAGAGCTGAGCTTTTAGAAAAGCGGTATCCTAAACTATGGGAAGGATGCCGTTAATTTCGCACTTATGTTTATAAATTGTCTGATTAAATCATGATTAAAACGCCTGGAGTTATTTCATCAGAAATTGCTGACTGGTCACGTGAGCATAAGACCACATTTGAATGGTTACCCTCACGTTCGTTGCTGGCAAGTATTCGTGATTATCAGTACTTTTCAATTTCATCCAATATTTTTAGTCGCACTATTCTCAGAAAAATAGCGATACTCAGACATCGGTTTTGGAGTGTGATAACGGGTGCAGATATTCCTTTAAATTGTCAAATTGGCGGAGGGTTGCTGTTGCCACATCCAAATGGTGTTGTTATCCACTCTGAAGTTAAAATTGGTCCTAATTGCTTGATTTTTCAGCAAGTAACCATAGGAATGAAGGGGGAGTTAGGGCTTCCAGTGATTGGAGGACATGTAGACATAGGGGCTGGGGCCAAGATACTAGGTAATGTTAATATTGGTAATCATGCCTGCATAGGGGCTAATGCTGTTGTGATTCAAGATGTGCCCGCTGGAAAATCTGCTGTTGGGATTCCTGCCAGAATAATAGATTAATGCAGTATTAGCTTAAAACTAATATTGGCTGAAAATTAACCTGACAGAATCTAAATACACCATTAATTATTAAGTGAGATTCGATGCGCGTAGCTTATTTTATTAACCAATATCCAAAAGTTAGCCATAGCTTTATCCGTCGAGAAATTCTTGCTTTAGAACGATTGGGAATAACGGTCCAGCGTATTGCGCTTAGAGGTTTGAATGATGTATTAGTCGACCAAGATGATTTGGCTGAGCTTACAAATACGCAATATATACTCGATGGCGGACTATTTAAAATTCTGCTGGCAGTATTTAAAGTGCTTTTTTCAAATCCATTAAAATTTTTCTTTGCATTCAAATTAGCCTTAAAAATGGGTTGGCGTGCTGAAAGGCCATTGCCTTACCACCTTATTTATTTTGCTGAAGCTTGCCAAAGTATTATTTGGATGAAAGCTTTTGGTGCTAGGCATGTACATGCCCATTTTGGTAGTAACTCTACCGAAGTTGTGATGCTAGCTCATGCATTAGGTGGGCCACCTTATAGTTTTACAGTACATGGACCAGAAGAATTTGATAAGCCACAAGCGCTTAAACTTGCAGAAAAAATCAAACAAGCCTCTTTTGTAGTGGCTATTAGCTCGTATGGCCGTAGTCAGTTATTTCGTTGGTTAGATCATCAGTTTTGGCAAAAAGTAAAAGTTGTTCATTGTGGGCTTGAACCGTCATTTTATGATATTGCAAACGCTGAAATACAGCCTGCAAAGTTATCAGATACTTTCCGATTAATATGCGTTGGCAGGCTATGTGAGCAAAAGGGCCAGTTACTGCTATTAGAAGCATGCCGATATTTAAAAGAAAAAGGACTTAGATTCGAGTTGCTATTGGCGGGTGACGGGGAAATGCGTGCCGAGGTAGAACGTATGGTGCATGCCTATGATCTTGGTGCCGAAGTGAAGATTACTGGGTGGATAAGTAGTAAAGAAGTCAGAGAAGCAATACTAGCGTCAAATGCAATGGTGCTACCTAGCTTTGCAGAAGGATTGCCAGTAGTATTGATGGAGGCAATGGCACTCAGACGCCCTGTGATCAGTACCTACGTCGCAGGTATTCCAGAGTTAGTAATACCTGGTCAAAATGGCTGGCTTGTTCCTGCCGGTTCAGTGGCTGAACTTTCGATTGCTATTGAACAGTTACTTTCTACGCCTGTGCAGCAGTTAATGGATATGGGAGATGCTGCCTATGCAAGAGTAAGGCAACGTCACGACATTGATAATGAGGCAGAGAAACTTGCAGTCTTATTTCGTGAAAGTACGAATGAAAGGCCAAGATGATTCTTATTGATTACTTGCTTTCAGCGCTCTCTATAATTCTACTAGTTCCTGTATTAGTTATATTCGTACAAGTGTTGGCGGCCAGCATCATTAAACGTCGATTCGACACCGTCATTCCTAATGAAATGAATATTGCCGTGTTAATTCCTGCACATAATGAATCTTCAGGCATTATTGCTACGCTAAATTCAATACAGCTACAGTTAAAATCCACAGATCGTTTAATTGTAGTTGCAGATAATTGTAATGATGATACCGCTGAAATAGCCATAAGGCATGGTGCAGAAGTGATTGAACGGCATGATTTAGATAATAGAGGTAAAGGTTTTGCTCTGGATTTTGGTATGCGATATTTAGCGAATAATCCCACTGATATCGTTATTATTATTGATGCGGACTGCATATTAGAAAAAAATGCATTACGACCCTTGGCTGCCTATGCTTTAAACCGTGGCAGGCCCGTGCAAGCGCTGTATCTTATGTACGCGAAAGCAACTGATATTAAATCTAAAATTGCTGAATTTGCTTGGTGTGTAAAAAATCTAGTACGCCCACTTGGGTTTGCTAATTTAGGTTTGCCTTGTCAACTAATGGGAACGGGAATGGCATTCCCTTGGAGTTGCATTTCTCATGCAAATTTGGCAAATAGCAACATTGTCGAAGATATGAAGTTAGGCATTGATCTTTCAATTGCAGGTAAGCCGCCACTCTTTTTTTCAAATGCAAAAGTCACAAGTTATTTCCCCTTATTATCAGAAGCACAAACAGGACAAAGTACGCGCTGGGAGCATGGTCATTTAGGTATGATTCTTTCTGAAGCGCCGAGGTTATTTATTCAAGGTATTCTTCAAGGTAATAAAAATTTGCTTGCAATCGCCTTAGATCTTTCAGTACCACCATTGGCTTTACTGGTCACTCTTTTATTTGGATATACAATAACAACTGGTCTAATTGTGGCATTGTTTGATTTTGCACATTTAGGATTTCAAATTTCTCTGTTCGGCTCAGTTATTTTAACGGTTGCCATCGGTCTTGCTTGGTTCGGTTGGGGCAGGAAAATTGTTTCTTTTTCTAGCATGCTTTTAGTGCCAGTTTATGTGATGTCGAAGATCCCTAACTACATTAAATTTTTGTTTAAAAGACAAAAATCTTGGAATAAAACGGAAAGGGATTAGGTTTATTTAATGGATGATTTTGACCGTGAAGTATATTGTATTGCTGGTTTGCCTTTTGATGCAGTTAATTTACCCCAAACAATGACTAGATTACGCGATGCTAAATTTGAAAAGACTCCTTGTTTTCTTACAACGCCAAATCTTAATTTCTTAGCGTTGGCTCAAAGTGACACTGATTTCCGTAACTCAGTGATTTATAGCGATATTGTGATTGCAGATGGGACGCCTATTGTTTGGATAGCAAAATTGCTTAATATTCCTATTCGTGAAAGAGTGGCTGGTTCAACTTTATTTGAATCTATTGGTCAAGAAATGCGCAGGAAAATGACGGTATATTTTTTTGGAGGGCCTGAGGGTGCTGGTGCCGAAGCTAGCAAAAGAATTAATGAAAAATCAGCTGGGCTAACTTGTGTTGGCTATCATGCGCCAGGATTTTGTAGTGTAGATGAAATGAGTACTTCATCAATTATTGATGACATTAATTTAAGTAAAGCTGATTTTTTAGTAGTGGCACTGGGTGCAAAAAAAGGTCAAGCATGGATTATCAAAAATTTAAATAAGATTACAGTTCCTATAGTCAGCCACCTTGGAGCTGTCATTAATTTTGAGGCAAAAAGATTAAAAAGAGCACCAATCGGCTTTCAAAAACTTGGTCTTGAGTGGGCATGGCGCATTAAGGAAGAGCCACAGTTATGGCGCCGCTATTGGGGCGATGGCTGGTTTTTTATAGGGTTTCTGGTTACTAAAATACTGCCTCATCGTTTGTGGTTGAAATTTAACATTAACCGCTTGCAGAAAATATCACATCAAAGTGTAGCCCATTTAAAAAGTGATGGCATTGACTGTAAAGTGACTATTTCAGGTGTGATTTTAGATCCTGTTTTAGCTGAGATACGCGATTTAATTAGACAAGCCAGTTTGCAAAGTAGAAATGTTCAAATAGATCTTAGTCAGGCCGAGTACTTAGGCTCAGGCGCTTTTGGACTATTATTATTGCTTAAAAAACAATTGGATAAGAATAACCTAACATTACAAATCACTGGAATTTCACCTAGCATGAAAAGACTATTTGATTGGAACGGATTGTCTTATTTAATCGAGTAAATTTAATCATTATTAACTAGGTGATTTTTATCAGCATGAATGGATTTTGAGATGAAAAGTTTAAAAGTATTAATTGTGAGTGAGCATGCTTCAAATACTTTTGGTGGTGAAGCCGTATTGCCACTAAATTATTTCATGATGCTCTCTCAACGAGACATTGATACTTATTTGATAACACATGAAAGAGCTAGAAAAAATCTAGAATCAATAAAAAGTATTAATCAAAACAATATTATTTACATACCGGATACATTGATTCATAAGTTTTTATATAGGGTGGGGAGCTTTTTACCTGACCGTATCTCACTTATAACCACTGGCGCATTAATGCATCTGTTAACTCAAATCTATCAATGGTTTCTGGCAAAAAAGGCGATAAATCAAAAAGGTATTAACATTATTCATGAACCTTCACCTGTTTCGCCTAAACAACCATCCTTAATGTTTGGTTTAGGTGTGCCAGTAGTGATTGGCCCAATGAATGGTGGGATGTCCTTCCCTGTTGCTTTTGAATTTATGGCTTCTAAACTTGAACAATACATGTATAGTTTTGTAAGATTCTTTTCATCGATTTCTAATCTATTGATTCCAGGTAAATTTTTTGCTGATGTTCTACTTGTTGCCAATAATAGAACATCGCTCGCTCTGCCAACCTTTCGTTTGGGTAAAGTGAAAGAGTTAGTTGAAAATGGCGTGATGTCAGTAATAGATACTAAAAAGAAAAGCATTTCTACTGACATCAATATACTATTTGTTGGACGACTAGTTGATTGGAAAACGGTAGATATTGTGATTGATGCAGTGAGCTTATGTAAAAATAGAAACATCAAGTTCAATATTGTAGGGGATGGTCCACAACGATTTATCCTTGAAAAACAAGCCGCAAAAAAATCTAGTGGGAAAGTCATTTTTTATGGCCAAGTGCCACATGCAGAAGTGAATCAACACTATGATGACGCTGACATATTTGTGTTGCCAAGTGTTAGAGAGTGCGGAGGCGCCGTTGTGTTAGAGGCAATGTCTAGAGGCTTACCTGTTATAGTGACCAATTGGGGTGGACCTGCAGATTATGTTACTGCAGAGACAGGTATCTTAATTGATCCAATATCCAGAGAGTATATGGTGGAGCAGTTTTCTAAGTATATCGATATGTTAGCTGATGATGTATTGTTAAGAGAAAAGTTAGGTATCGCAGCAATACTTCATGTAAAAAGACATTTTTTATGGGAAGATAAAATAACTGAAATGATTGATATTTATCAATCGTTGGTTTGAGATAATAAATTTGAATTTTAAGTAAAAATTTACTTTTAAAAGATACTAAGAGCTAAAAATATAAATAAGGCGTTACTAATATGTATGAAGCATTTTATGGGCTGACAGAAAAGCCATTTTCTATACAGCCCGACCCAGATTTCTTATTTTTTGGTCATCGACATAGCATGGCTTATGCAATGCTTGAGTATGGCATTGCTAACCGTGCTGGGTTTACTGTGGTGTGTGGTGAGATTGGTTGCGGGAAAACTACTTTAGTACGACATTTATTGAATAATGTTGACTCAGATGTGTTGATAGGCATTGTTTATAACACGCATCAGAAAGTTGATAATCTGTTAAATTGGATTATGCTGGCTTTCGAGCAACCTTATGAAGGCTTATCTGAGATTGCACTTTTTGATGCATTCCAGCAATTTCTAATTTCCAGTTATGTTGCTGGACGTAGAGTTGTATTGATAGTAGATGAAGCGCAAAATTTAAGTCCAGCTGCATTAGAGTCTTTACGCATGTTATCCAATATTAATGCGGATAAAGATCAGATGTTGCAAGTAGTTTTGGTTGGGCAGCCGCAGTTAAGAGAGCTTCTTCGTAGGCCCGATTTGCAACAATTCTTTCAGCGTGTAGCCGTTGATTTTTTTATTCCGCCTTTGCAGCCGCTGGAAGTAGTCAAATATGTCGAACACAGATTAAAAGTGGCTGGCCGGAAAGAAACTCTTTTTACACAACGTGCAATTGAATTAATTGCAGAATCAAGTAAAGGAATTCCTAGAAGTATCAATATTTTAACTGATATGGTGATGGTCTATGGATTTTCTAGCGGAGCTGAAAAAATTGGTGTAGATTTAGTGAATGAAGTGTTGCGAGATCGTGCAGAGTTCGGTATTTTAGGTTAACTTAAGCCTAACCTTATACTTTAAGGTTTTTGATTTTAAATTGTTAAAGGCTAGATTTAAACAATGGTGCCCGGAAGAGGACTCGAACCTCCACATCTTTCGATACTAGTACCTGAAACTAGCGCGTCTACCAATTCCGCCATCTGGGCATGATATATTTTAGTAATGCTACAACAGTTTGTTGGCTAAAATTATATTTAAAACAGCAATTTAGCCGTATTTATCAATAGTGGCTTTAAATTTTATATTAAAGGCATCCTTTGTCAATGACAAAAAATAGTAATCAAAATAGTAATAAACAAAATAAAAGGGGTAGTGATCCTCATGCGGATCGTGAGGCGAGTCGTTATGAGACGCCGCTTCCAAGCCGTGAGTTAATATTATCTAACATGAGTGATCAGGGTATTCCACTCAGTGTTGAACAGATGTATATCCTGCTTGATATCAGTGATGATGAGCGTGAAATCTTTAATAAGCGTTTGAACGCTATGGAGCGTGAAGGGCAGATTATTAAAAATAGAAAAGGTGCGCTATGCATTGCCGATAAGCTTGATTTAATTGCAGGTGTTGTACAAGGTCATCCAGATGGCTTTGGGTTTTTGATACCTGATGACAAAACTAAACTCAATGGCGAAGATCTTTTTTTAAGTCCTAAAGAAATGTCGCAAGTGATGCATGGTGACCGTGCAATTGTGCGTATGAGCGGGTTAGACAGAAGAGGCCGTCCTGAGGGCAAGTTAGTCGAAGTGCTTGAGCGTCGTACTCAAAAATTAGTCGGTCGTGTGATTCGTACCAGCGGCGTCACTATTGTGGCCGCTGAAGATAAACGTATTAATCAAGATATATTGATTCCATATCATTTAGATATGAATGCCAAATCAGGCCAAGTAGTAATGATTGAGCTAACAGAGCAGCCATCATCACACGCACAGCCTATGGGTAAAGTAGTTGAAATTCTTGGTAACTATGCCGATAGTGGTATGGAAATTGAGATTGCATTACGCAAGCATAAATTGCCACATGAATTCACGAAAGAAGCGGTACAACTTGCAGAGGCCTATCCTAGGCTGGTGCAAGCTGTCGATTATAAAGACCGTATTGATTGTCGTGAAATGCCGCTAATCACGATTGATGGTGAGACAGCACGAGATTTTGATGATGCCGTATATGCTGAGCCGCAAGGTAAGGGTTGGCGATTAGTGGTTGCGATTGCTGATGTGAGTTTTTATGTAAAGCCTAACGATGCTTTGGATAAAGGTGCATTTGAGCGCGGCAATTCTGTCTACTTCCCACGTCGGGTCATTCCAATGTTGCCAGAAGCCTTATCTAATGGGCTCTGTTCGTTAAACCCAGACGTAGAGCGCTTATGCATGATATGTGATATGCAAGTAGATGGTTTAGGAATCGTAAAACAATACAAATTTTATCCTTCTGTAATGCGCTCTAAAGCGCGAATGACGTATACCCAAGTACATGAAATATTACAAAATCCTAAAGGGGAGTTAGCGCTTCAATACACTTGGCTAATGCCGCATTTAGAGCATTTGCAACATGTGTATAAGTTAATGCTAACGCAACGTGAGAAGCGTGGTGCGATAGAGTTTGAGTCATCAGAAACGATGATGATGTTTAACGACCAAGGTAAAATAGAACAGATAGTACCTGTCACGCGGAATGAAGCGCATAGGCTGATTGAAGAGTGTATGTTGGCAGCAAATGTTTGTGCGGCCGATTTTTTGAAGCTACATGAGCATCCTGCTTTATATCGAATTCATGAAGGGCCAACCCCTGAAAAGTTAGAGCTCTTACGTGCCTTTATGGGCGAGTTTGGGTTTGGTGTGGGCGGCGGTGATACGCCGCATGCTAAAGATTATGGCAAATTATTGCTCAAAATTAAAGAGCGGCCAGATGCACAGCTACTGCAAACAGTATTGTTACGCTCTATGATGCAAGCGGTTTATAGCCCTGATAATGTCGGGCACTTCGGTTTAGCTTATGATGCTTACGCTCACTTTACTTCACCAATTCGCCGCTATCCTGACTTATTGATTCATCGGGCTATTAAAGCTGTACTCAATGGTGATAAGTATAAAGCTGGTGATTGGAGCGCTTTAGGCATTCATTGCTCAATGACTGAGAGGCGTGCCGACGATGCTACGCGTGATGTCACCAACTGGCTTAAATGCTTCTACATGCAAGATAAAATCGGAGAGGTATTTGAAGGTACAGTCGCCGGTGTTACTAGTTTTGGTTTGTTTGTAGCGTTAGATGGTGTGTATGTAGAAGGCTTATTACATGTAACCGAATTAGGGAATGATTATTTTCATTATGATAAAGCCCACCACGAAATGGCAGGTGAACGAACAGGTGTGCGTTACCGTTTAGGTGATAGATTAACCATTAAAGTGGTCCGTGTTGATTTAGAAACAACAAAAATTGATTTTACTTTAGTGAATAAAAACAGTTCAGTAGAGGATAATTC
>JACMNP010000207.1 GCA_014378495.1 Methylotenera sp.
CGTAATGCGTTCACGCAATTGGCGAATGTGCGTTTGATTTAAATTAACATCTAACTCGGGTTGACCAAACAGTACGATTTGCAATAGTTTATCTTGTTTAGTTTCTAAGTTTGAAAGCAGCCGGATTTCCTCTAATGTCGCTAGCGGCATGCCTTGTGCCTCTTCTACAAAAATTACCACCTGCCTACCCTCAGCATGACGGCTGAATAGGTGCGCTTGTAATTGCTGCATCACTGTCAAGCGATCGGCATTTTTAGGCAATTTGAGTTGCAACTCAAAAGCGATAGCATGTAATACATCTTCTGGTGCTACACTCGGGTTCGCAAGATAAATGCTTTCTATCTTTTCAGGCAATATCGTTTGAAGCATGCGGCATAGCATGGTTTTACCACTACCAACTTCACCGACTACTTTGATAATGCCCTCACCGTTGGTAATAGCGTAGACCAAGGCATCCAGCACTGCACCACGATTGCCGCCTGAAAAGAAAAAGTCAGTATTTGGCGTGATTTTAAATGGCGGCTCTTTTAAGCCAAAATGAGGATAATACAAAGTTGTCTCGTTATCAAAGTTGTACTATTAATATGGTTTTATTGATGTTTACTGATTGGCTTATTTAATTGTTTAAAATTAAATAAACCAATCAATGTACTTAAGTTTCTTCTTGCATACTCATACGGCTATAAAGCGTTGTGCGGTTCACATTGAGCAATTTAGCGGCTTGGCTTAAATTTCCATGCGTGATTTTCATGGCTGCTTCTATGTAAGCGCGCTCCCACGTTTTTAGTACTGCGTCTAAACTTACGTTTGTTTGTCGTTGTAAATGGCGTTGCGCTTGTGCTGTCATACCAGCTTCGTCATTCAAATTTAAAGGCTCACCAGAAGACTCTGGCTCAGACAAATCAAACTCTGCGATTAACTCTTTGTCTTTTAGTGTTTTTCCCGCATATTTTGCAATCAGACGAATCACAATATTTCTTAATTCACGTACATTGCCAGGAAAATGATAATCCAACCAACTCGCTTCTGCAGAGGCGTCTAGCTTAAAAGGCGCTTGGCCAATTTGATCAGCATAAAACGCAATGAAATGCTCGCGTAATAAATGCTTATCCTCGCCTAAATCGCGCAGTGGCGGTACTTGCACCGCGAATACACTTAAGCGGTGATATAAGTCTGATCTAAATTTACCCGTGCGCACTTCTGCACGTAAATCGCGATTGGTTGCCGCTACAATTCGCGCGCGACTTTTGCGTGTTTGTGTTTCACCAATACGTTGATACTCGCCATTCTCTAATACACGCAAGAGCTTAGCTTGAAGTTCTAAAGGTAGCTCACCGATTTCATCTAAAAATAATGTCCCTTCACCTGCATCTTCAAAATAGCCTGCATGCGCAGTAATAGCGCCCGTAAAAGCCCCTTTAGTATGGCCAAAAAGAATAGACTCGGCTAACAATGGTGAAATAGCAGCACAATTAACCGATAGATAGGGATGCAATAAACGTTTACTAGCATAATGGAAACTACCAGCCACTAGCTCTTTACCGCTACCCGACTCGCCTTCAATCAGCACGGGGAATGGCGAATCTGCAAATTGTGTAATTTGCATGCGTAATACCTGCATAGGCAAACTATCGCCTAATAAACCGCCATGCTCTTGCTCTACTTTAACTTCGTTTAGCTCTACGTTTTGTACTTTAAGTGCATTTAACAGTAAGTCTTTCAGCTTATCGACATCGCAAGGTTTAGCAATAAAATCTACTGCGCCTAAAGTAAGTGCACGCTTCACGTTTGCTTCATCATTTTGACCTGATAGCACGTGAATTTTAATGGTGGGTGAATGTGTAAGAAGTTCACTAATCACCTTGAAACCTTCTTCTGGAGTATGTGGCGTAGGCGGCAAACCTAAATCAACCAACGCTAAAGCAGGGGGACTATCGAGTTGTCTTAATAAACTTTTTAATTGAGAGTGTGACTCAGCGACACATACTTCAAAATATTTGCTCAATACAAAATGCAAGGTATCTGTGATTAAAGGATCGTCATCAATAATCATTAAAACTGGACGCAATGCCACCATCAACAGTACCTTTACATTAATTTATTATTAGAACCGATATTACTATAGCTTTAAAACTTTTAGGTATCAATTACTTTGGTGCGCTTAATTAATTTTTATCGCCGAATGTAACGCTTTGTATGATTAACACTTTTATAATCTATGCGGTGCAGTGTAAGAATAACTGTTAAAATTGACGGTTGTTTTTTACAGCACCGCAATTAAAAATATTGGAGTGGGGAATTGAAAGATTACTATGCTGCTCTGGGTATCGCTGCTAATGCTACCATCGCTGAAATAAAAAGCGCCTATCGAAAAAAGGCCTCTCAACTGCACCCTGACAAAAACACCTCTAGTGAGGCACCTGCCAAATTTAGAGAAGTGCAAGAAGCCTATGAAACGCTTTCTGAAATCGACAAACGTAAGAGCTATGATGAAAACCGCAGGCGTAGTCTATTGGATAGTCCAATAGATACGGCACGTGAAATTTGGCAGTATTATTTAAATGGAATTTTGAAAAAATGAGAATATCGCGTTACTTTACTGACCTAATGGCAACTTATGTAGCTGATGTAGAAGATTTAAAAACTGACTCCAATGGTGACGATGTTTTGAGCGCACGACTTAAAGAAAAACGTACTCAAATTCCTGATTTGTTACCGATGATTGCCACTAACCCCGAAATGTTAGCCGTCACTTTTCATAAAAGTATCGTGATTAAAAATGCAAAATCTATCCTAAGCTTTTTAGATAAAGAACCTGCTGATTTTCCAGCGTGGGAGACCATCGCGGATAGCGTTCAATTTGCACCTTGGGCGACTGATCTCGTTGAGTCGCTTAAAACTGAAGTGGGCGGCGAGCAGTTTTTACTTACGACAGTAATGTTAGAACATTTATATGCCCGTTATGAAACAAGTGAGGCAGAATTTGAAGAAGTAGATGCAGAAGATGAATCTGACGACCTTGCCGAGGCTGGTGGCGAATGGCTTTCTGAGCATGGTTTTGATAGCCATTAATTCATTGCGTTAACGTTAAGTTTAGTATTTATGTTTTTAGGATAGAAAATGACCAATTCATTAGTGATACAAGCAAGCAGTCTTATTCAATCAGGTGATATCGTTAGAGCCGAGGCGCTACTGACCGCACTGGTTGAAACTGATGGTGATCACGCGCTGGTTGAAGTGCTTGATGAAATGCCATCTAAAGATTTATTGGCTGTTATTCGCGAATACGACGCTTCTAAACAATCATTATTAAGCTTGCTGATTACGCCTGAACAATTTGCCCGAGCCGTGGTGCTTGATAGGCTATATGGCGATACTTCACATGAGCATCTGCGAGGAATGATCAACGCTGTCATCTTTCGTGAAGACGCTGATGCCAATGAATTTATTACTGCAATTACTGAGCTTGAGTTTGGCTATGAAGCGTTGGCTGATTATCTTTCAGATCGTGCAGAAGAAGTGGTCGGTACATCATTTGACGCGCTAGAAACAGAGGATATATCACACGCAGAAATTAGTGACCATGATTGGAAGGAGCTTACTTGGCTGTTAAGACATCATCATCCAGATTTATATAATATTGTGGCCGTGCTTTTAAAAACAAAAATTCAAGATCGATTAAAAGCCGAAGCTGAAGAGTCTGAGGACGAGGAGGATGTTGTAAAAGCCAATACGATAGAAGTCGATAGTAAAGATGATGATGAAGATTCAGCTATTTAAAACTTAGCCTCTTTTTCTCAAGCAGTTATTTCGTCTTTAAGTAATCGCTGAACATCATTTACGGTAATGTCCAATATGGCCTCGATACAAAACAATCAATCTTTAGCCTCTTACGATAATGCACCTTTCTTTGAGAAGGTCTTTAAATACGCGGTTCAATATCGCTTTATAGATGAAGCCAAAATCGATGAGATTGTGAATGACGCCGCCACAGGTACGATTCAAATCGCTGAATATTTCGGCACATCATCGCACTTAAGCGCTAATCTTGAAGATGCAAAAAACAGAATGGTCAACTTAGTTAGCTTATATCTTGAAGACATAACCGATGGTGACTTAGATAAAGCAGCGCAATTGTTAAAAGAAAAACCATTTAGATCGCTTTCTCGTGGTGGTTCGCAACTGCTTAAAACTTTATATGCCTTGCCTGAAGATAACCACTTTGGTACTAGTCGCTTTGAGTCTGAAACTGAATTCATTAAAAAATGCTTAGTTAACGGCATAACAGTGACGAAATATAGGCAAACCTTAAAAAGTTGTGCACAATTCGACCAAGAAATTAAGTTTGCTGGCTGGTTAGTCAATAAATTTGGTGCATCTTTAAACACGTTTAACCATTTGTTTACTCCTGCAGAGCACGTGATTCGTACTTCATTATTATCTTTAGCTTACGGTGCCAAAAAAATAGGTAGCAAAGTTGCCTTTCCTGATGAAAATGGCTTATTTGAAATATTTACCTCTATTAGAAAAGAGTGGGCGTTTTTAGGTGATGTTACTTACTCAAATAAATTTTTAGATGAGCTGCCAGATACTTTTGTGACTTACGCACAAGAGACGCTTTTAAGCATCAAAAATGACGATTTTCCGAAAATAGTCAATCAATCAACACCACTAGCCTCTATTTTTGCCGACCTTAAAGTACGCAAATATTTTTACTTGCATGATGCTCTAGGCAAGGTCAGTAACTTCGATAAACTACTTGCAGAAGAATGGTTTTCAGTCACTAACGGAACAGAAGATGACGCCTTGCTGTTAACCTTATTTCTATGCGTCGCATCGGGTTTAGCGCCTAAAACCGAGTTAAAA
>JACMNP010000003.1 GCA_014378495.1 Methylotenera sp.
AAACGGCGCATTTGCTTGGTAATGGTGCCGCCAGAATACTCTTTCCACTCCCACACTTTTTCTAAGAATTTTTCACGGCCTAAATCATGGCGCGATACACCTTGTGCGTCCAGCTGTCGCTCAACCACAATCTGCGTGGCAATGCCGGCATGGTCTGTACCTGGCTGCCAAAGCGTGTTATCGCCGCGCATACGGTGATAGCGTGTGAGCGTATCCATGAGGGTTTGGTTAAAACCATGCCCCATATGCAACGTACCTGTGACATTAGGCGGCGGTAATAAAATACAGAAGTTATCTTTAACTTCAGGATTTGATTCTGTGGGTTGGCTAAAACCAGCCGCATAATAGCCTTTGCTCTCCCAAAATTCATACCATTTGCTTTCTATGGTTGAAGGGTCAAAGGATTTTGCTAGCTCGTGCGCTGGCTCTTTTGGTGGGGTGTTTGCAGTATTCATATAGCCGTGATTTTACCACAGCAGGTTTGACGTATGAACGCTGAAAATTTAATATGCTACCAACTTACGCAATGCTATTTAAGCTAATTTAACATACGCCAATAATAACAAAACTAATGTGCCTAGATGCACCCAGCTCCAGTATTCATAACGGCTACGCAAGGCTTGTGGCGAAAGTGCTGATATTAGGAACAACTGACCTTTAACTGGTTTAGCTAAAGTGTACATTTCGTTATGCGCGCGCATTTGATGATTAACTTCTACCTCATGCCGCGCTTCAGCCCGCGCCTTTTCCCATTCGTCCATATCAATTTGGCCATTTCTGTCATGGTCAAAACGGAGTAGCAGTTTTATTGGGTTAGTTTTCCAAGAGACTAATAAAGCAGAGATATCTCGCTCTATCGCTTCAATTGTATTATATTCATGTAAGGTATCTAAATACCCTAGCACATATAAACGCTTACCTGCAGGCAAGTATTCTTCTACATAGCGATGCTCATTTTTATGGTGTGTAAGTTTTTCGCTGTAGATAATCTCCGCACCTTTGGGGTTCACTGTGCAACTACCCGAGCTATCTCGCAACTGAAATGATTGGTCACTCTCTACATATTCTAAAAGTCGGGTATTGCTGATTTTATTCGCAGCTTTATTCGACCCAGCAACCTCTTGCCTATCCGCATACACCCAAGCGCGATACCAAACACAAGGAATACCATGAAAAGGGGTTTTAAGTAATTTGGTGGTAGATGCTAGCCCATGCAGCTCAATATAACCTTGTGCAGCAGATGCGATTGCGGAAATAGGGGCTTCAGTAATTTTAAGTAAGCGCCAGTAATTAAAAGCTAATGCAAACACGCTCACTAGCATGGCAAAACTTAAAATGAGTTGCCATGCCTCCTTGTCTTCATGACCAAACACCATAAAGCCCAGCGCACAAACATACACACCCGCCGCAACTAAATCGACAATATGGCTAGAGAGCCTTTGAAACATGTGATTGCTCAGGCTAAATGTTATAAATTAACTATTAAAACGTGAACTGACATCAACATCTTGCAGTTCCGCTGAAGCAAACCGTAACATTTCTGCCCGTTTAAAGTTAAATATACCCGCCACTATCATGTCTGGAAATTGCTGAATACGCACATTATTATTGTTCACTGAATCATTATAAAACTCTCGGCGATCAGCGATTTGATTCTCCAAGCCTGTAATGCGACTTTGCAAGTTAATAAAGGTTTGATTCGCTTTTAAGTCTGGATAATTCTCTGCCACTGCAAACAAACCACCTAAGCTTGCTTGCAAGCCTGCTTCTGCCTTACTCAAGCCCTCCATATCTTGCGTCTGACGGGCTGCATCTGCACCCATCCGCGCTTGAATAACCTTTTCTAACGTCTGCGACTCGTGCGCCATATAGGCCTTGCAAGTATCAATCAGTTTGGGTAGCTCATCATTACGCTGTTTGAGCAATACATCAATGTTAGCCCAAGCTTTTTCAACGTTGTTTTTAATGCTGACCAAACTGTTATAAGTCATCACCACGTATATCACTATTACCGCAATCACTATCCAAACTACCATCACGCGCTCCCTAAATTATTAATTTTTTATTATCATTAAAAAATTGTGCTTCTGCTTTTGAATACTTATGGCTTGCGGTACATTGCATCACCCAACACTACAGGCCCTACTTTTTCCCAATACCGAGAAAAACGTTTTAAGCGTTTCTCGCTCAATTCTACATCGGCAAACTTAGCTATAGGTTCCCATTTAGGTGAAAATGGGGCTAATAACTCCTTAATTTTAAGGTTAGGTGTATCTTGCGTGAGTAATTGCCCTACCCCTTTGCTTATTAATACTTCATAAGTATCACCTGACCAAACTTCAACTTCTTCCATTTCATTTAAACAATCCGCCATAAACTGCAAGCGATTAAGTGACCATTCACCATAAATTTTAGGATCAAATATAAAAAATTTAGGAAAAGGCTGTTTGAGTAAGGCATGAGAAGCAGAGAGCATTTCATCATGTACAAATACTGCTTTAGTTGGAAAACCAGAGACAGCATTTTTAGGCAAGGATGTTAACGTATATTGCCTAGCGACTGGCACGAGCGTTTGATTAAACAACCTGTCATTAAGCACTTCATAACTTGCATCAAACGGGCATTTAGCTTTGCAATCAGTGCAATATTTCTCACCCGTATAGCGCGCTAGATTTTCTTTATTGAAAAAATAAGGCTTTGAGCTAAAAGTTGAGGTGACCCATTGCCAAGAAAGATGATTACTTGCAGCATCACCATCTAACAAATGATGCTCAAACCAATCTGCCGCTGCGCGCCAATCTATCTTTAAGTGGTGCACTACATAGCTAGCAAACCACATACGTGCATGGTTATGCACATAGCCTGTGCTAAGTAAATCTTTAACAAAACCATCCATACAAGGTAAGCCAGTTTTACCTTGTGTGATGTAGTCACTCAAAGGTGCATGGCCTATGGCAACTTTTGGCGGCTCCATCTCACTATATATTTTGTTCCCTTCTGCAAACCATACTTGACGCCAGTAATCGCGCCAAGCAAATTCAAATAATAGCTTTTCTGCCTCGACACCAAAACGTGTTTTGACTGAATTAAAGGATTCATTTAAGGTTAAACAACCGTGTCGTAAATAAGGAGACAAATGCGTGACTGCCCCATTCAAAAAATTACGATTTCGATTGTAAGCAACCGCATCAATACTGTTGAGTTTTTTTAAGCCATTCAGGCGCCCACCCGCCCATTCATGTTCCAAATCAGCCCCTTTTGCCGCAGGAAATTGGCGTATAATGTAATGTAAACGCTCACTACGGTCGCAAGGAATGGTTAATTTTTGTGCCTTCATCGTTAAAATAGCTCCTGTTGACTTGCCCTAGCTTTTTTCTCAGCTTCTGACTTAGCAGATTTTTTTGTATTCTTTTTTAATTCTGTTCCATTTTTATCGCGTTGGCTACCCATCATGCCTTTACGTGAAGCATGTTTTTTAATAATCGCCTGTGTTTCGTCATGCACACCGACTTGTTGCCTTGCTGCAGAAATTTTAACGCGCGCTTCACGGGTAGCCTGCACAATATCTACAATAGGCATGGGGTAATTTTTTTCCAGCACACACCCATATTGAAGTTGCTGTGTTTTAGGCATTAAGTAAGGCTCAAAAATCCAAGTATCTGGTACATGTTTAAGCGCAGGTAACCAATGTCGTACAAATGCGCCTTTTGGGTCTTGATCTTGCGCCTGCTTAATTGGGCTGTAAATGCGCAAAGTGTTAATGCCCGTAGTACCGCTCTGCATTTGGCTTTGCGACCAATGAATACCTGGCTCGTAGTCTAAAAATTCACGCGCTAAATGCAAACCAGATTCGCGCCAATGTAGCCAATATAAATACGATGCAGTGCTCATTAACATCGCACGCATGCGGAAGTTGATCCAGCCGGTTTCACGTAGCATTGCCATGCAAGCATCTATTAACGGCCAGCCAGTTTCTCCTTTACTCCAAGTTTGCAGCCGCTTTTGTGACTCAACATCAGCTAGATGCTCATCACGCATACCATCATGCGCGTGATGCAGATTTTCAAATTCCATTTCAGGCTCAGACTCTAACTTTTGCATAAAATGGCAATGCCAGTGCAAGCGTGACTCAAATCCAACTAAACCTGCATTTAAGCTTTTAGGAAACATGTGCGGCGCTTCGATCACTAAATTGCGTTGCTCTCTGGTAGCTTGCACCACCTCACGCATAGAAAGGCAGCCAAAAGCCAAATAAGGTGATAAACGTGAACCAGCAGTATCAGCCGTTAATGGACTAGAAATTCCACCGCGAAACTTGGCGGCTCGCCCATCTAAAAAGCTTTCAAATGTCACCATTGCATTAATACGGCCACCATGCTGGCGTCGTGGTTTATCCACCCCATTGGCTTGAACCATATTGATTGCTGGCGCCGTAATAATAACTGATGGAATTGCGTGTTTCGGCGAAGTCAATAACGGCAATCTCATGCGCTGTTCCCAATGACCGTTCCAATGGTTACGATTTTTTAACCGACGCACCACACCATTTTGTGGGATTTCCAGCCACTCTACATTGTGCGTTTTACACCAACTAGCCACGTCTTTATCCACCGTAAAAGTCGCCCCATTGCCAGTTTCTTCGTGACTATACAATTTAGCGATTGGCATTTGTGCTCTAATTGCAGTCAGCGCGTCCACTATGCTTAATGGCCATTCCAGTAAATTTAAGCCTATATTTTTAAGTTCTACTCTTAATTCAGCTAAACAATCTTGAGCAAATATTTGGTGTTGCCGTGCATAATCATCACCCGCCCACACAGTTGGTTCCCAGCAAAATATTGGTAATACATTACCTGCGTTACAAGCCGCTACTAACGGGGCATGATCTACTATGCGTAAATCTCGTTTAAACCAAACGATGTGAATAGGGGTGTTGTTAAATGACATAGGATTATTTTTGCATAGCTGTTTCAAAGTATTATTGATTAAAATTATGAGTAGTTATGGCAAACTCAGTTCACTATTTGGCTTTAGTGGTAGCAATAATGTTATGATAATTTGAATGTTTGTGCAGAAAAAATAGCAAAATAATAGCGAAGTTAAAGTAAATTTAAGAAGGCTAATATGATAGATGCAATGTGGGTATGGGGCGCAGTAGGCTTGGTTTTACTCGCGCTTGAAATGGCAACAGGTACTTTTTATATTTTGTGGTTTGGCGTTGCAGGTATATGTTTGGCTATTGCTACATGGCTTTTTCCAAATATTCCTAATGCAATACAAATCGCAATCTATGCTTTGCTATCGCTAGGCTCACTCGCCATTTGGAAATTTAATTATAAAAAGAATGAAACACATTCACGCGTAGGCCAAGCGCAAGGCGAAGAAATTGGTCGAGTAGGCACAGTAATAGAAACAGTGAGCGCAAAACATAATGGCAAAATTCGCTTTGCTCAAGGCCTAATGGGCAGTAGAGAATGGATTGCAATTTCTGCAGAGACTATTGAAGAAGGCGCAGAAGCCGCTGTGATTGCTGTGGAAGGCAATTCACTGAGAATTAAACAATATCAAGCATAAATTCATTATGCATTCGCACCACATACTCACCAAGTATTTAAAATTAAGGACACCATCATGCCAATAGAGTTAGGTTTTATTGTTGTATTTTTAGCGGTAGTAGCTATTGTAAAAGGCGTACGCATCGTGCCGCAGGGCGAAGAATGGGTAGTCGAGCGTTTGGGTAAGTTTGCCGGTGTACTTTCGCCAGGGCTCACTGTGATCAACCCAATTTTCAGTAAAATTAGCTATAAAGTGACTACCAAAGATATTATTTTAGAAATCCCACAGCAAGAAGTCATCACCGCAGATAACGCAGTGATTTTAGCCAACGCAGTGGCATTTATTAAGGTGAGCAACATTGAACGTGCCGTGTATGGCATTGAAAATTTCCGTGAGGCGATGCGTAATATGGTGCAAACTAATTTACGTTCTATTATTGGCGGTATGGAATTAAATCATGCGCTAACATCGCGTGACCGTATTAAGGCAGAACTAAAAGTCGCCATTGCAGATGAAGCGCTTGATTGGGGCTTAACCGTAAAATCCGTTGAAATTCAAGATATTAAACCATCATCTAACATGCAAGATGCGATGGAGAGACAAGCCGCTGCAGAACGTGAACGCGTAGCAGTAGTGACAGAAGCTGAAGGCGCAAAACAATCGCTAATTTTAAATGCTGAAGCACGTTTAGAAGCAGCTCGTAAAGATGCTGAAGCGCAAATGGTGGCAGCTAAAGCTTCTGCTGAATCCATCAAATTCATTACCGAAGCAGTTAAAGAAAATAACGCTTCTGCGATGTTTTTATTAGGCGATCGTTACATTACTGCTTTACAAAAAATGTCATCTTCGGAAAATAGTAAAATTATTGTGATGCCAGGGGATCTAGTAAGTGCGGTTAAAAGCTTGGTAGGTGGAAAATAAGTCTGACTAACAATTAAGTAGAACAAACAATGCAAGCTGGGTCTTTACCCAGCTTGATTGTGCGCCACTCTGTAGAGAGTGCGTCTAGCAACAACAAACGCCCTTGCAAGCTCTCTCCAATACCCATTAACAGCTTCAAAGTCTCTGCTGCCTGAGTTGTGCCTATCATGCCCACTAGCGGCGCAAATACTCCATTTTCTGCACAACGCATCTCAGTATTTTCGCCTGTATCACCACTTGAATCTGGAAATAAACAGTGATAGCAAGGGCTAGTTTGAGCGCGCATATCAAACACTGTTACTTGACCCTCAAAACCAATAGCTGCGCCTGAAACCAGTGGTTTTTTCAGCTTAACGCAAAGCCTATTTAAGGTATATCGAGTGGCAAAATTATCGCTGCAATCAATCACTACATCGGCTTGAGAAACTAATACCGCAAACTCATCTTCTGTTGATCTCACACAAACAGTATTAACGGTAGTAGTTGGGTTAATTTCAAACAAAGTCTGTTGAGCCGAAATTGCTTTATTTGTACCTACAGATGGCGTGGTATGCACAATTTGACGCTGTAAATTAGTTAAATCTACTGTATCAAAGTCACAAATTGTCAACGTACCAACACCACTTGCTGCCAGATACAAAGCTACTGGTGAGCCTAAACCGCCAGCACCCACTATGAGTGCATGACTATTGACGAGTTTCTCTTGCCCTTCATAACCAATTTGCGGCAACAGGATATGCCGGCTGTAACGTAAAAGTTGATTGTCGTTCATAAGTGTTAAGGTAATTGACCTGCAGAAACCATTCTATTAATGTAAAGACTCGATGGAATCCAAACAATCAAATCATCAAACTCCCCACCAGTTGAAGTTGTATTTTTCGTTATATCCCTACTATAAAAAGTAGTGCCTGCTACATTATTACCATTAATATCCTCATCTGTATTTGTCGCTGATGTATCGGAAATTTGAGACCCACCATCCTGAAAAGCCCAAGCAGCAGCCTTACCATGAGAGACAATAACTGCAGGAATTTTTGAAATATTTGATGTTGCGCCATTTACGTCACGGGCTATTACTGTGATATCACCATTACTAGTAAGTAATATTTTAGTAGTAGAATTAGAAAAATTTGATGAAACACTGTAGCGGTACAAATGCCCCCAGCCATCTAATTTCTGAAATCCAAGCTCCGCCCATGGCAGAAACCCTATGCGTTTATTACATATTCCTGTTGAACTATTACGGTCTTCAGCACCATTACTTACTGAAATTGCAGGACAAGGCAAATATCCATGAGACATGCCATAGCCGACCATAACCTCTCTTATCTCTGCTAATTTCTGTCTAGTTTCACTAAACACTGATTGTTCTTGAAGTGTTACTAAGGGCAAAACCATACCGCCAAGAAGTAGCCCTACAATAACGAGTGTTATGGCCATTTCAACTAAAGTAAAACCTGTTATTGCAATTAAGTTTTTCTGATTCATGGAATACTCATTGCGCGATCATTAGTAAAGCTATTCACTGTTGATGGACGGTTATAGATGAAGTCTAGCGGTGTTACATTTTCCCCTTCAAAATAGTTTAAAGCAGCGCTTTTAGTTACTCTGCTTTGCGTTGAGATGGTTTTCCCCGCTGAAATAATCACCATGTTTTTCATATTTTGTGGCGCTAAAATAGCATTATTCAAAGTTAACTTTTGTGTCCCTGCACAGTTTGGTGTAGTTATCTCACAACTGGGCGCTATTGCGTAATAAATAAGTTCACGCCACAAGTTCTGTTGAAACCAATTGCTTGCTCTGAGTCCTTTCAACATAGAGGTTGATGTCCATGTAGATCCAGATTGATTTAGATTAAAAACAGGGATTCGTCCTTCATAATTTAAGTTCTGAGAATTACATCCAGCAGTTAAATTGACAGAAGTAGTCACGATACATGTTGTGTCACTAAAAACTGCTGGATATGGATAATAAAAGTTAGTGTTATAGTAAGTTAAGAACGCATCCCTTACTTGCGTCAAAACATAAGACTCCATGGCCGCAGCCATTTCATCTCTAGTTATCACAATTAACCTATCGTTTAAAACAACATTACCGTTAGCATCTTTTATAGGTCCCAATATAAAACCATCCGTACCACTGCCGTCAGTAAAATTTGAATTATCTTCACCAAATGCTATATCAAGGTAATTATTGGCATTATTTAATCCAGCAGCATTTCTATTTTGCACGTAGCCATCTTGGCGAGTAATAGGATTACCAGGAGAAAAAATAATTGCAACAACTCCGCCACCAGTTGTAGCGTCATGAATCACTTTACCCGCACTATCCTTGACTGTGATAGTTCCCAATGTGTCGCTATTTAGTGGTCTAGTCCTAGTATTATTCTTATAATTATTTGACACCGCATACCACAGATGCTCACCAAAACCATCGGTGATATCATCCAAGCCTAATGTTTTCCATGGCAACCTATTTAACCTGAGCGTTTGGTTATTGCCAGCCGCATTTCCACAAGTTGATTCAGCAGTTCCATCATTATTAGTATCTGGGCAAGGAAGATCACCTGGCCTAGCACAGTTCGTACTACTAACACATGTGGCACTATTTAAATAAGTATTGTTTAGTGAGTAGTAAATCAAAGCATCTTTAGCTTTTTTCAAAGCATCCGTTGTTTTTTTCTCATTATATATAGCGACAGTTGTGGTGTTATATTTTGCATAAATTGTGGCAACTATCGCTATAGTTAAAATCATCATAAATACAAGAAGGGACGCTCCTCTTTGTTTACGCTTACCATGACAAAAACTCAGAAAAATTGGCATTTATAGTTATTATTTAACAAATGAAATATATCTATATTCAATGTTTAGAAGCGCTTGTTCCATTAGTTTCATCAATGACACCAGTTTCTTCCAAATTCAGCCGCCTTTCTTTTTCTACCGTTTTAAGCTCTTTGATTTGATTAGTTTCGGGTTCGTATACTTGGCCAGCTTTTAGTCGAATATGTTTACCATTAGCAGGAATCTTTAAATCTAAACCGTCAGTGCCTTGGTTTATTTTAGATCCGTTACGGCTGTTCAATCGCCCTATTTGTACATTATTTACAATGCTATCTTCTTGCACTGCCTGATTATTAATCCATAGCGTACTTTTTGTACCGTCGCTGCGTTTCACATAACCTTGTAGTGTAATTGGGTCTGGCAACTCTACGGGAATATCATTTTTTATTGCATCTTGCTGTGGGTCGTTTTGCGGATTAACAATTTTTAGCTTTTGGTTTTGTCTTAAATAGTCAAGATTGCTACGTTCGTTGGGGCGCGTGAACAATCGGCCAAAGCTTTCGTCAGTCGCAGCGTGCGCCTGCATCGTAAACAACATCGCTAATAAAAAAAAGCTTATTGATATTTTATTAGCTTTCTTAAAATGATGAATATGAATCATGGTACAAGTGGCGCCTGTATGGATGCTGGCTCGCGCATAGTCAGCCAATCTAGTTCGCATTGTGCATGCAAATTAGCCACTAGCTGATTACCCAATGCACCGCCGGCATTCAGCCTAGTAATTTCACAGTCACGCAACATAAATGGGGCAGCATTTTCTGCATTTAAGGATTCAGTTAATTGCAATATATCGCCCTCGTGCAACATATCTAGGTCTAATTTCATGATGGATCGATGTAATGCAAACCCACCCAAACTAGGTAAAAAACTTGGTTTATAATCCTCTTGCTGACTGATGCTATACTTAATACCAAATAATTTATTCTTTTTATGCTGCTCCCGCAGTGCCTCCACCCATTCTATACGGCGCTCTTCGCCTACAAAACCTTTATTAATCAGCACCTGATATTGTGGTAGATACTCACTAATCGTCTCTTTCTCAAGACCGGATGACTGGTAGCGCTGACGTGCAGTACTGAGTAGATTTTGTTGCGCTTGCATCAGCTTCTCTTCAGCCTCACTATAGTTTTGCGCAAAGACCAACATGAGTGCAATCACAACTAACGTAACGCCTAATATCACTAAAGGCGTGCGTAGTTTTAACCAGTCTTTTGAGTCTAATTTCATGACTATTTTATCTCAGGCATATCAAGTGCTTTTAATATCACTTTAAGCTTAAATAATGCTGGTTGCGTTTGCGTAGCCTGCTCATCAGTAGTGCTACCCTGTAAATTCACATAAGAGCTCACATTCACTGGCTCTTGTAATACGTCTACTGCCGCGACCCTTGCATCCGCTTTTAAAGTAGTGACAAACTTATGCACACTGTTTAATGCGCCACGATAATCGCCTTTAAAACCTGATATTTCTGCCGTAATGAAGCCTAGTTCATTTAATTTGGTAGGGTCAATTGGTGGCTGTGGGCTGGCATTAGCTTGTGACTCACTCACGGGCGCTGTGATTGCAATTAGCTTATCTTCATCTTTGATATTGATATCATTAGTCAACACCCAGCGTAACCTATCTAGCTGGATTTCTGGTGACTGTTCCATCGCTGCACTCACTACCAGCATAACGCGACGCGGTGATTTTGGATAAGAAGTCAGTGTTTTATCTAGTTGTACAGCTGTTTTTAAATCCGCCGCACTGATAGACGTAACGGGGAAGTTTTTAGCGACTTCATCATATTGATGTTGCTGTATTGTAGTGTCTTGTACCGCCTGATTGAGTGATGACTTATAATCCAAACCTTGTTTTACTACCAAGCCAGCAGCACATAAACCAATAAATCCAATAATCAAAGTCGCTATCGTTATACTTTTTTTAAGTCTACTAAACTGATATTGTTTAGTGAGCGTTTCTGGGGCTAAATTATCAACTTCATGACCACTAGCTAGCAACTGCATGTGCAGTAACTCAGGCATTTGCAGCACTAACGATGTGGATAAGTTGAGATTTTTTGCAAACTGACTCAAATCAACATCAGTACACTCTATGCCCTGTTCTTGGCTAATGCCCTGACTAATATGCTGTGTGGCACCATCAATACTAACTAGCACTAAGTTAATTGGCGTTTCACGTGATATAAAACGCTGACTAATTAAGTAAAGCCGAGTTTTTTCCGTTTCAACTAAATAAAAGTAGCCTAATTGATTCGTTGCAGTTGGCACATTTGGCACCAAACGGCTCATGCGTAAACGTCCGTTATGTAAATAAGTTTGGCGTAACCCGGAAGATAGCTTTTCACATAACAAGATATGGGGTGCCATCAACTTTAGTTGTCGCACTAATACTTGGCTTAGCATAGGCAACAAATAAACACCCACTAACTGTGCACCTGCCGCCTGAATCATCTTCACCCAAACTTGCAAAAACTCTGCATTATTAAGTGCGACAAATAAAAATCTGTCATCTTTGCGTTTATTTTTATCACGATTGATAAAGTGCGCAGTACGATATTCTAAGCCGCGATAAAACTGATTTAGTTTGCGTAACGTAAGCTCGCGTTTAGCTGCGCCAGTAGTATGCGGCACACTTTCTAGACGATAATCCTCTTCTACCGCATCTGCTATTAAATATACGGGGGTTGCCGTATATTGTTGCAAAAACTCGGCAAACTCATCATGACCAGTAGCGTCATTTGCAAAAGTTTGGCTACCCTGCAATTTGCCTGCATGCCAAAGCCCAGCCAACAAACTGTGGGCTGTCGCGCATAACACTAATCTATTTTGACTACTTTTCATCATCAGAAGGTTAAGAGTACATTGTTGGCTTTAAATTTTAAGTTTGCTGAATGAATCATAAACTGGGCCTAATACTGAGAACATAATAAAGCCAAGAATCGCCCCCAACAACACTGTGAGCGCAGGCTCTATCATTTTAAGCATTTTCTGCATGGCATCATTCACGTCTCTGTCGTAAAAATAGCTAATATTAAGCAGTGATTTATCTAAGGCACCCGTACTTTCGCCTACGCGAATCATGCGCACCACTAGCGGTGGAAATAAACCTGCGTTACGAAAACTCTCGCTCATTGAATCCCCCGCGTTGATTTGCGCATGCGCTCGACTTAGCGCATCTGCCACCACTTGATTACCTACGATTTTTTCACAGATTTTAATAGCATCTAAAATTGGAATGCCTGTTTGATACATCAGCGCAAAGTAACGCGCAAAACGCGCCATGATAATTTTATGCAATATTGGCCCAGTAATCGGCAAATTAAGTTTAATCATATCAAACCGATAACGTGCCATTGGATTGATTTGAATAATACTCGCCAAGCCGACAAAAATTAAAATAGGCACGCCAATAATTAGCCACCAATAATTAACGAATGCATTTGAAACAGCAATTAAAATTTTAGTATTTAACGGCAGCTCTTGGCCCATATTGCGTAAAAAAGAGACCATTTGCGGTACTAAGTAGCTCATTAAAAATGCAACAGCCCCCAATACGACTACCGCAACAAAGGCAGGGTATGCCAATAATTTTTTAGTCTGTGAAACCAGCTCATCTTGCCAGCGAATAGTTTCAAATAAATTGTTAAATACCACAGGTAATTGGCCAGTTTGCTCGCCTGCATCAACCAAGCTTACAAATACTTCACTAAACACACTAGGGTGCTCTGCCAGCGCTTGAGAAAGCATTTTTCCGCCTTCGACCTCAGCACTCACCGCACCTAATACTTTTTGAAAATATAGATTGGTATTGCTTTCTCGTAAATCATGCAAACATTCTAATAGTGGTACACCCGCACTGGTAAGTTGTTCAAGCTGAAAGCAAAACATGACTAAATCTTGATTACTGACTTTATTGCGATTAAACAAACTAGTGGATTTTTTTGCCACCCGAAAAGTGATTAAATCTAAGCCCATACGCTCTAGGCGAATTTCTAAATCAACCTCATTAAGTGCATCTACCTGCCCCATTGCTGGGCGACCTAATTTATCAATCGCTTTGTAATTAAAGGATGGCATCGTGAAAGTAGTGAATTAATACACTTATACGGTAGACGTTTTAGAAGTAGCACTACGGCTAATTTTCTTAACGCTAGCATTTGTAATGCTAGTGTTTGCAAAATTAATATCGCGAATAGAGTTTGCATTCATGCGGCTAGTTAAATCAATCACGCGCATCACTTCAGCCACGCTAGTGTAGCCCTCTAAAATACGCCGTACGCCATCTTCAGCTAGAGTAATAAAACCTTTATCCAATGCTAATTTTTGCAATTCATCTAAATGCGCTTTACGCGAAATCAATGAATCCATATCGCTATCGATACGCAATAATTCAATAATCGCCATTCGTCCACGGTAACCATTTTGATTACAATGTTTACAACCTTTAGCTTTGTAAATTTGCGGCTTATCGCTTGGCTTAAGTCTGAGAATCTTACGTTCAAGTTCATCAGGTTTATGTGATTCTTTGCAATGTGGGCACAACACACGCACCAACCGCTGTGCTACCACACCAATAATATTTCCCGCCATAATGTCAGGCAAAATACCAATATCAGTTAAACGTGGAAAAGCGCCTAAAGCTGAGTTGGTGTGCAGGGTACTGAATACTTGGTGCCCTGTCATTGCCGCTCGAAATGCCATAGTTGCAGTATCCGCATCTCGAATCTCTCCAACTAAAATAATGTCAGGATCTTGACGCATAATAGAGCGAATACCATTGGCAAAATCTACTTTATTGACCTCAGCCACTGAGGTTTGCCGCATCATATTAACTGGATACTCCACTGGATCTTCCAGTGTCATAATGTTCACAGCCTCAGTGTTTCGATGCGATAACAATGAGTAAAGCGTAGTGGTTTTACCGCTACCGGTAGGCCCTGTAACAATGACAATGCCTTCTGGACGCGTCATCATCAAACGTAATTCGTCTAAAGTATTGGGGCGAAGACCCATGCGCTCCATAGGAATAATTGATTTTTCTCGGTCTAAAACACGCAATACAATATTTTCGCCATGGATTGTTGGATGAGTAGAGACCCTAAAATCAATCGGGCGGCCGCATAGATTCATGTTTAAGCGACCATCTTGGGGTGCGCGTGTTTCGGCAATATCTAAACCGCTCACAACCTTAAGCCGTACAGCCACTCCACCCCAATAGCTTTTATGCAAACTTCGGATTTGCTGCAACACCCCATCAATTCTGTAGCGAATACGCAAAAATGCAAATTCAGGCTCAAAGTGAATATCTGATGCACCCCGTTTTACTGCATCCATCAGTAGCGCACCTACTAAGCGCACCACAGGTTGTGTGTACTCATCACCACCTGCACTTAAGCTTTGATAGTCAATTTCACCTGTTTCAATTTCACGCAAAATGCCATCAACAGAAAGCTCGTAACCATAAAACTGATCAATATACTCTTCAAGTTGAGCCTCAGCCGCCAATACTGGCTTGAGCTGAATTTGCCCGCCGAGCATGGCACGAAGCTGATCCAATGCCACTACATTGAACATATCCGCCATGGCAACTACCATGGTTTTAGTCACATCATCATAAGCCACTGGCAACAAATGATAGCGGCGAGAAAAATCTTGCGGCACCATTTTTAGCGCGTCTAAATCTGCCACCACACTAAATAGATCAATACTTTCTTGGCCAATCGTATGCGCAACGATGTCCCGCACCATGGCCTCGGTCACAAAACCTAAGCGTACTAATTGGCGGCCTAATGGCAAGTCATTTTGCTCTTGCTCTATTAATGCAATACGCAACTGATCTTGACTGATCAGACCTTGCTGTACCATGAGTTCGCCGAGGCGGAGTTTGCGTCGTTGCTCTGCCATTATTCAATGCCTACCATTTATTAAGCTCTATCATTATATTAATATTAATGCTCTTCATGCTCATTATTGCAGAGCACGAATTCTTGCTTCTAACTGTGCTCTATCTGGACTAGAAGCGCCCGATTTATTTAGTAATTCCAAAGCGCGCTGATATTGCTTTAATGCAAGATTAGATTTACCCAATTGATCTAAACTAATAGCTAAATTAAATGCGTAATCTGCATTATTTGGCGCAAATCGACTAGCGTTAAAATAGGCCTCTTGGGCTGCAGGCCATTGATTTTGCGCTGCATATAAATTACCTAGAGCCGCATGCAAGTTTGCGCCATCTGGCTGCAACGCTAACATATTTTTAATCCGACTTTCAGTGCCAACTACATCCGTATTCACTTGAGGGCTTAAAATAGCTGACTGTGCAATCGTATTTCTTGGCTCAATCTCCAACACTTTTTGATACCAACCCACTGCATCAGCATCACGACCCTGGCGCTGCGCGATGGCAGCCATGCCCAGCAATGCGTCTACATTACCAATGTCACGCTGCAATACTTGACGATACTGTTGTTGTGCGGAAACATCCTCACCTCGATTGAACGCCTGATACGCTGAAAGCAACGTTGGATCAACCCCAGCGGCAGGCGCTTTGCTGATTAACTGCAAAGGTGCGTGTTTCTGTGTACGTTTTGTAGTGTTTGCCGAGGCAGTCTCATCATCTAGATTTACTTCATTGTTACTATTTTTTAATTTTTTACCATTCGGCTTTTTAAATGCTTCATTTTCTGCGACCACGTTGCTGTTTGGCTTAGAAGCAATCAACATGTCACTATTAGGTTTTTCTACCACGTCATTATCTGTAGGCCTTGCTTGGTTGCTTAGGTTTTTATCTCGCATATTATTGTTGTTAGTAGCAACTGACTCTGCTGGTATTTGAGTTTGCGTAGGCTCAATAGCTTGGGAATTTTGCGACGGCGAGTTTTGTAATGGCACTTCAGATGTCATAGCTGTCACTTCAGCACTATTGTTAACTGCTAATTGTGGTTGAATTGGCAAACTGGGCTTCACGACCACCACTTCAGGCATTGCTAAGGTTTTTATGTAGGCAAACCCCTGTAAACCTAGCCATATCATCAAGGTACCGGCTACTGCCAACAACGCAAGCGTTGTTTTTGAAGTAGGCGTTTTCACGGCATTATTAGCAACAAAGACTTTAGCAGCTACCTTTTGATTGGTATCACCAATTGGGGCAGAGTCAGTTTGAGCAACTGGCGTAGCATAGCTAGCATTAGCGGGCGTAGCAGAAATTTTATTTTTAGCGCTATTCGCTTGAAGCGCCTCTTGCAGATGATTAGTCAATTTACTCGGTTGAGCCGAAGACTTACTAGCCGCTTTTTCTACTGGCTTATTGACACCCTGCTTAGATTTAGCAAATCGACTCACTGCTGAAGACTCAGCACTTAACCCCGCCTCATCCGCTAATGAAGGGCCGCGTCGCATAAAGCCCTCGGCGCCAACTGCAGGCTCAGCTTTGATTGCTAACGGCTCTATAGTCTTTTCTTGCAAGGCTAAACTAATCTCAGCCGTAGCATCGGACTTCAACTCGGATTCTAATGGTGTTAACTCTAGCGATAAAACGGCATCAGCAGATTTGCCAGTTTCTAGCTTTTTGCTTTTTTCAGCCTGCTTATTTTTATCTAAG
>JACMNP010000208.1 GCA_014378495.1 Methylotenera sp.
ACGCAAAAAACAAATTAAACCTAGAATCAAACTTAACATCGCCAGAATAAACATAGGCGAAACAAGGTGAGATGGATCTAAATTAACCTCAGAGCCAACAAATAAAGCACCGATAACTACAGCGACAAACAATGCCGAAACCGTACACAAAGTAATTGCCCAATGCACCCAAGTTGCACGCCGCGCTAAAATACTTAACTCCCGTGCGATTATTGGTGAGTGTTGATCGTGTTTCTCAGTTAAAAATCTAAACCTATCAACAACACGACCTAGGCGACCAGCCAATACAGACAATATCGCACCAATACCCGTTAACAAAAATACTGGCGCTACAGCGAGTTGTATCACATGAGAAACAGTAGTGACATTTTCAACGATATTTTGCATGCTGAGCCTTAATGAGTAGTGATCTAAAGATTAGCAATATTAATCTATCAGTGCACTGTTAGTAGGCTATTACACATTATTTTTGTAAATTACGCTCGCTTTTTATGTTCACTTCTTAAGTGATGCCTTCATCTAAGGTAGTTATAAAATTTAATATTCTAACTAGCTTCATCAGAAACAATAAAAACGCCCAGCACAATAATGCTAATTCCAATCATTTGGTTCCAATGTAAAGGCTCGTTGAGCATCAATGAAGCACTGAGCGGAATAGTGGCATAGACTAGTGAAGTCATAGGATGCGCAAAACTTAAATCTACTTTAGAAATAAGTATTAACCATGTAAAAAACGCAAAAATAAGCGCAACCACCCCGCTAATTACAAAAATATTTTGTGCCAATTGGACGCTGTAATGAAGAATATTGGAAAAACTCCCCATTGGAAATTCACCTAGTTGCGTAACGCCAATCTTAAAAAAGATTTGGGCGAAGGTATCAACTAACAGTAATAAAGCAATCAGACAGACTACATGTAAGCTTAAGTTTGAAGGTAAACGCATCGTTATTCTATTGACTTCACTTCTTTTAACGCAGTATCAAAATTTCCATAAGCCAGCACTCGTGATGCAAGTTTTAGGATTGGATTTACAAATCTATTGCGATGTTTAAACAAAATGTGTGTTTGCTCTAATGATGCCCCTAAACTTAGCTTTGTATCGTAAGCCGCCTGTCCACTTTGAAAAGTATGAAAGCTGTCACGTATGCACATTTGAATATTGTATAACCAGCTCAAGCTATACAAATTTACTTGCTTGCTGTGCTCGTAATCCATCCCTATATATTTATCCATGAGTACGCCGTTGCCATGTAACAAACAATTGAAGCCTATCAATTTATCGCCTTTGTAATAGAGCACAAATCGACACTGATTCGGCATTAACCCAGCCAATGATTCAAAAAATGCTAAGGTAAGTTTTTCAAATTTAAGCTCACTTTTTTCATAACAATTTAAATAAAGCTGATATATTTCTTCCAAATGTGGAGGCAATCCGTTGTGCTCTTCTACACGTAATTCATTTAGGGCTTTTAGTTTACGACGCAAATTTTTGCGTGTGCTATAACTTAATGTCGCGAAATAACCATCTAAATCCTTAAAGTTAATTAAGTTTTTAGCCACAGGCATATTTTCTACACTTGCGTAGCCTTTTGGTGCTAATAATGGCTGTAATTGCTGTGTATCAGCGGCAATCACATCTTTAAAAGCAATCACTGTTGCACCTTCACGCTCGGCCACTTCGTCCAATTTTTCAGTGAGCGCTTTGATCATTTCAGCATCTAGTGGTAGGTCTTTAAAAAAACCTATTTGTGCTGAATCTGTGACAGGTGAACCTACACAAAGTAAACGCACTGTCATTAAATTTGGTAACCACTTGCTCAATTGCTGTGTTAGCGCTTTCATTGGACCTTGCACAGTGGTATCTAAGGCATAATCAGTCACAAATATAGGAGCAATACAAACTACTGTGCCAGCTTTAGATAATGAAATATAGCCTGTTTTAAACCCAGTCACTCTGCCCAATTCAAATGCCAGATGATAGCGATAACCTTCTAAGGAATTAGGTAACAATCGCTGCCAAGTAACTTCATCATATTTCGCTGCGGTGAAAGTGTAATGTGATTCATAGCGCGATGATTCTGATTGATCATAGCTTAGTGTGAGCTGCATAATTAATGTACCTTTTTCAAAATTAATGCTGCACCAGTGCCACCAAATGCAAATGAATTTGACATCGCATAATCAAACTTGGATAAAGATCGAGAAGTATTAGCGACATAATCTAAATCACACTCAGGATCTGGCTGAGCAAGATTAATCGTGGGTGGTAGCGTTTTATTACATAGCGCTAATGTTGTAATCACTGCTTCAAGTGCGCCAGCAGCACCCATTAAATGCCCATGCATCGATTTAGTTGAGCTCATGCTGAGTATATAAGCATGGTCACCAAATACTTTTTTTACTGCATTACTTTCAGTAATATCATTTAGTTGCGTACCAGTACCATGCGCGTTAATGTATTGAATATCAGTCGCCGATAAATTTGCATCTTTAAGAGCTGCCTGCATGGTAGAGGCTTGTCCAGTAACGGTAGGCTGCGTGATGTGATTGCTATCATTCGTGGTGCCATAACCAACGACCTCAGCATAAATAGTAGCGCCCCGCGCCTTAGCATGTTCGTAAGATTCTAATAGCAACATAGCCGCGCCATCACCTAATACCAAACCTGTACGATTGACAGAAAAAGGTTTACAGGATGCGCCTATATCATTCACATCTTCATCTGCAAGTGTTCTTAGTGCTTCCCAAGCTTTGATGCTACCTAAGGTTAAAAATGCCTCACTACCCCCAGCCAGCATAACGTCTGCATAGCCATGACGAATGAGCCGAGTCGCTTCACCTATCGCCACCGCAGACGATGAGCATGCAGTAGAAAATGTTTGACTAGGCCCAGTAATTTGGTGTGCCAATGCAATTGCAGAGGCGGCAGCGTTATACATACTCATCAGCACTGTAAAAGGCTTAAGTCGATTCGCACCTTCTCGGTAAAGCCTGATATACCCTTCTTCAAATGAGTGTGCACAGCCCATACCAGTACCAAGATAAATCCCCATACGTGGTTTTAAATCATCTGTAATATCTAAGTTTGCATTTTTAATGGCTTCCATACTCGCGTGCAATGCCATCTGACTCACACGATCAAGCATAGAATAAGTATGCTTAGTGAAATAGTCAGCTGGGTCAAAGTTTGATTGAGCCGAGATTTTGCAATCTAACTGCTCAATAAATGGCACGGCCGTGCGTTTGATACCTGAAACTCCACCAAACACCGCTTGAGATAAATCCGCGAGATTATTACCGAGTGGTGATACGGTGCTTAATCCCGTAATCACAACACGATTATGACGTGGCTGACCTAACATAAGGATTACTTTTGTGTCGCAATTAAGCGCTGTATTAATAGAGCAACATCTTCCAATGTCTCAATCTTTATTTCATCACTCGGCACTTTGATTTTGAAATAATCTTCTGCACTAAAAATCAAGTCAAATGTATCTAAAGAGTCCAGACCTAACGCTTTTAAATTACTTTCCGGCTGAATACTTGATCGATCAATATCAATTTTATCTGCAATCAAATCTGTTAACACATGTTCAATTTCTTCAAGACTATGTACTGGTGGCAGCATAATGCTCATCCTTTTATTTAAATTTATGCAGAGGCTTTTAAAGACGCAAAAGCAGTAAGTTTTTGCGCTTGTTCTTTACAAAAGCGTGCAGTGCGTTTTGCCACATCATCTTTACGTTTATCGAGCGTTAAAACATGATAAGTGTCATCTACATAAAAAGTTTCAATGACATCTGATTTGATATTGGCATGCGTAAAATGTGCATTTTTAATACTGGCAATATCATCTTCAGTTGAGTGCACAATCAAGGTTGGCACTGTTACATGCATTAATACTTTTTTGGTGGCTTTAATGAGGCGTACGCTTTCTAAAATCACTGTTGCAGGTATCTTAAAGTAACCCACTTTATCTGCAGCTTGAACATCACGATTTTCTAAAACCGCATGCACCATCGCGCGCACACGTTCATCTTTAATGCCATATGGTGCAGTTTCTTCCCACTGCACAAAGTATTTAAGCGGCGTATAAAGCACCAATGGCAAAAGTAGCTTTTGCTTCAGTTTTGGCACATTCCAGCCGTCGTAAAAAAACGTTGTAGAAAGCAAAATCACACCTGCCACTACAGACCCTTTTTTTGCTGCTAACATTAATGCAATGAGTGAGCCCATACACAACCCCACAACAAATACATGCTCACACTCCTCTTTCAGCGCATCAAACGCATGTTCTATTGCGTCGTACCAATCAAGCCATTTTGTCCTAGTTAAGGCCTCAATCGTTGCACAATGGCCAGCTAGCTCCGGACAAGCCACCGTAAATCCTTGTCGCGCAATCATCTTACCGAACTGTTTCATTTCGGTAGGCGTACCTGTTAAACCATGAATCAAAAGAACGCCCACTTTACCTTTACGCTCAATAAAGCCTATAGGCCCTAATAATTCATCAATATTTTTCTGTTGTTTTTTTTCTGGCATTTTTAATAATTCATCATTCAATGTATACCCGTAAGTGATAAAGGCTTCTGTCATCTGTAACTCCC
>JACMNP010000209.1 GCA_014378495.1 Methylotenera sp.
AATAGATGCAACCGAGCGAGTTACTGCAAGATATGAGCCGAGCCAGCCAATAAGGATGGCACTACCAATAATGATACAAAATAAATTTGCATTAAAAAGATTTAAACTAAAGTCACTACTATAAAGTGTTGAAATTTTTGCTACTGATAAATTGAATATTTGAATCACAATTGCAATCATTAAAATCGCTAGAAAGCCGCCAAATAAGCCGTACAAAATGCCAGCATATAAAAAAGGTGTCCTTATAAAACTGGTAGTGGCACCCATTAATTGGCTTACTTCAATTTCATCTTTTTGTGTCAGTATTTGCATCCGTACTGTATTGCCAATTATAACTAATAGCGCAAATGCTAATAAAATGGCGATAAATAATATTATTTTATTCCCCAACGCTAATATCGTGGCGAGGCGTTTGGCCCACTCTGTATTCAACAATGCTTGCTCTACGCCTTTTATATTTCCCAACTCGTTTCTGAGTTTTTCTAAAGTCTCAGGATCAGTTGATTTCGCTTGTATAAAAAAAGCATCTGGTAATGGATTTTTGGTGAGCTGATACACCGCATTATTAGCATCTGATTTAGCTTTTAGCTTTTGCCAAGCCTCATCTTTAGTGACTAAACGAAATTGCTTAATCGCCTCATTTTTTGCTAAGAGTATGCCTATATCTGAAACAGTTTCGGCGCTGGTATCGAGCTTAATAAAGAGGCTTATCTCAGTTTCATCTTGCATATGATTTGTAAGGCTAGAGATGTGGTCAACGCCTACATAAAACAAACCTGGTATGCACATAGCAACAGCGATGACTAAGCAAATGATGAATGACGATAACTGATTATCACGCATACGAGTAAGCACAAGTCTAATTGCTTGCGTATGGTGATTTAGCAAATGCTTCATGTGCTTGAACGCTCCATTGCGGTGTTACTTTCTTTTAACTCGCCATGATCAAGATGTAAAACGCGATTTTGTCTAGCACTCATTCCAAGGGCATCGTGCGTAGCTAAAACTACAGTCACGCCAACTTGATGAAATGCATAAAAAATTGCCATAATATCGGCTGCATAGCTGGCGTCCAAATTGCCAGTAGGCTCATCGGCTATTAATATAGATGGCCGACTTACCACCGCACGCGCAATTGCTAGACGTTGCTGCTCACCGCCAGACAATGTGATTGGCAAAGCTTTTTCTTTATGAAGTAGTCCAACTTTATCTAAAGCTGCACGCACCCGCCTAGCCGCCTCGGAGCCTGAAACCCCATTGATATGTAAAGGTAAAATTACATTTTCAAAGCAATTGCGATCATATAATAATTTGTGGTCTTGAAAAATAAGACCGAATCTACGCCGCATGAATGGAATCGCTGAGAGCTTGAGTTTGCTGATATTTTGATTGGCGATTAGTACAATACCGCTGGTAGGGCGCTCAATAGCGGCAATGAGTTTCAGTAAAGTGCTCTTACCTGCGCCAGAATGGCCCGTTACAAACACTAACTCTCCAGCTTCAATATTAAAGCTCACATTCTTTAAGGCTTCATCACTACCTGGATAGCGTTTAGTTACTTGGTCAAATTGAATCATATTTTTATTGTATAGCGAATAGAATGGTTGTAATTAAACTTAATCAAACATTGCATCAATAAATTCTTTGGCGTTAAATGGCCGTAAATCATCAATCGCCTCACCAATGCCAATGTAACGAATAGGGATAGGGCGTGCCTCAGCAATCGCTGCAATAACTCCCCCTTTAGCGGTTCCATCTAGCTTACTTAGTACTAAGCCTGTGACACCTAAGGCATCATCAAAAGTCTTGACTTGGTTAACAGCATTTTGGCCTGTGTTGGCATCCAATACCAACAATACCTCATGTGGTGCGCCTGGCAGTGATTTATCCATAACGCGTTTTACTTTGGCAATTTCATCCATCAAATGCATTTGCGTGGGTAACCTACCCGCAGTGTCTGCTAATACAATATCAATATTCTTGGCGCGAGCCGAATTGATGGCATCAAACATCACAGCAGCTGCATCGCCACTGGTTTGTGAGACTACATGTACATTGTTGCGCTCGCCCCAAATTTGTAGTTGTTCACGCGCCGCGGCTCTAAAAGTATCACCTGCGGCAATGAGTACCGATTTTCCTTCTGCTTGAAAAGCATGCGCAAGTTTACCTATGGTTGTAGTTTTCCCTGCACCATTCACACCAGCTAACATGATGACATACGGTTTATGAGCACTGGTCACTAATGGTTTTTGCAGTGGCGTTAACAAATCTGAGAGTGCCTCTTTTAAGGCTACTTTAAGTTGAGCAGTATCATCCAAGCTTTGTCTTTTAACGCGATTTTTTAAATCAGCCAACAAATTTTGCGTGGCATTCACACCTACATCGGAAGTGAGTAAAATGGTTTCAAGCTCTTCATAAACATCTGCATCAATTTTGCCGCCACCAAATAGGCCTGCTAACTGACTACCAAATTGTTTACGCGTTTTGGTTAAACTTTGTTTGAGGCGCTCTGCAAAATTGAGTTTTGCATGAGGTGCTATCAAGTCGTCTACAGTAACCTCACTAACAGTTTTAATAGTTGGCGACTCTTCTGCAACTGGCGTTTTTTTGAAAATATTAAACATAAATTTATATCAAATATAAGTGATTACATTTTAGCTTAAACTGATGACCTTGCGCTTGTTGCAAGTGACATAACTAAAATGAAGTACTAGTTAAAGTAAAATTAAATCATTAGAACTAAATACATCTAGAACTAAATAGAGATTAGCTCGGTCATTTAATAGTATTGTTATTTAGAATAATGCTCGACTTTGCATAATCAATTTTAAGAAAGTAACGCTTCAGCGATAAAAAACACTATGTTAAAAAACTCAATGATAAAAAAAATACTCATCACAGCCGCACTGCTACCTAGCTTATTAAGTGCCATAACCTATGCGGCTGAAATTGAGGAGTTCAAACTCAAAAACGGCCTTAAATTAATTGTACAAGAAGATCATCGCTCGCCAGTGGTGGTGTCGCAGGTCTGGTATCGCGCTGGAAGCATTGATGAGGTTAACGGTAAAACTGGAGTGGCACACGTCCTCGAACATATGATGTTCAAAGGCACTAAGTTAGTTAAGGCTGGCCAGTTTTCGAGGTTAATTGCGGCTGCTGGGGGTAAAGAAAATGCATTTACTGGCACTGACTATACTTGTTATTTTCAACAGCTTGAAAAATCGCATTTACCTCTTGCCTTTAAGTTAGAAGCGGATCGTATGGCTAATTTGCAGTTGACTAAAGCTGAGTTCGATAAAGAAATCAAAGTGGTGATGGAAGAGCGTCGCTGGCGCACGGATGACAAGCCACAATCGATGGTAAATGAGGCTTTTCAAGCGACAGTATATCGTGCACATCCTTATTCGAGGCCAGTAGTTGGTTTTATGAATGACCTTGAAAATATGACCTATGAAGACGCCCGTGAGTGGTATCACAATTGGTATGCACCAAATAATGCAACTTTAGTGGTAGTGGGCGATGTTAAGGCGCAAGAAGTATACAAATTAGCGCAACAATATTTTGGTAAAGTGAAAGCTAAAGTCTTACCTGAGCGTAAACCACAAGTGGAGCCGGTTCAAATTGGTGAGCGTCGTTTAGTGGTAAAAGCACCTGCTAAATTAGCATATTTACTCATGGGATATCATGTGCCAGCTTTAGTTGACCCAGCAAAAGATTGGGAGCCGTACGCCCTTGAGGTATTGGCTGGCGTATTAAGTGGAAACCCAGCAGCTAGGCTAAACCAATCATTAGTGCGTGAAACTCAGTTGGCAGTAGATGCTAGCGCGGGCTATGACATTATGTCACGTGGACGGTTAAGTACATTTGAACTTGATGGTACGCCAAGTGAAGGTAAAACTGTGGTTGAGCTAGAAGCGGCTTTATTGGCGCAGCTTGAAAAAATTAAAACAACGGGTGTAACGGTTGCAGAACTGGATCGTGTGAAAGCAGGGGTGATCGCAGCAGATGTTTACCAACGTGACTCTATGTTTTATCAGGCAATGCAGATAGGTACGATAGAAACCATTGGTTTTTCATGGCGTATTTTAGATGAGTATCCTAATAAGTTACGTGCTGTTACACCAGAGCAAGTACAAGCCGTAGCTAAGAAATATTTAATACAAGATAATTTAACGGTTGCCACGCTAGACCCGCAACCATTAGACCCTAACGCTAAACCACAAGGTAAGCCACACGTTCATTGATACAAGGTCGAAGATATATCAATGAACGAATAGTTTGAACGTTCTAAGCGTATTTTTCATGGAAATTTTTTCGTGGACTTTTTATTCTCTGGAAATTTTATTCAGGAAGTTCTATAAGGTGCAGTAGTAATGAATTTTAAAAATATCAAAAAAATAGTGGTATTAAACTTAACGGTATTAGTGCTTAGTCCAGCTGTCATATTCAGCAAAAATGCAGATGCGGCCGTGAAAATTCAAAAATGGCAAACACCAACGGGCGCGGAAGTATATTTTGTCGAAGACCATGATTTACCGATTGTTGATGTAAGTGTAAATTTTGCTGCTGGTAGTGCACGCGATACTGCAGAAAAATCTGGGGTCGCAGGCATTACCAAGTATTTAATGACGCTAGGTGCGGCAGGCATGACGGATGAAGTGATCGCTAATAAAATGGCAGATATTGGTGCCGTTTTAGGCGGTGAGTTTGATGCTGATCGAGCAGCTTTCAAATTACGTACTTTAAGTAGTGAGCGTGAAAAATTACAAGCCTTGGATGTATTTATTAAGATATTACAAAAACCAGATTTTCCTGATACTGTATTGACTCGCGAAAAAGCACGTATTATTTCTGGATTGCAAGAATCTGCTACGCAACCTGAAAGTATTTCAAGTAAAGCGTTTATGACGGCCTTGTACGGCACTCATCCTTACAGTTTGGATGAAAGTGGTGAAGTTGATACGGTAAGTAAAATTAAACGTGAAGACTTACAAGCCTTCTATGGCAAATACTATGGTGCCAAAGGTTCTGTAATTGCCATGATGGGTGATTTAACTCGCGAACAAGCCAATAAAATTGCCGATGATATTTCATCAGGTATGCCACAAGTGGCAGAAGCGCAACCTATCGCTGCTATCACGCTGCCAACCAAGGCTATAGAGCAGCGCATTGCACATCCTGCGTCACAGTCACATATTTTATTAGGTTACCCAGGGATTAAACGCGGCGACCCTGACTTATTTCCGCTATATCTAGGTAATTATATTTTGGGCGGTGGCGGATTTGTGTCACGTTTAACTGAAGAAGTCCGTGAAAAGCGTGGTCTTGTTTACAGTGTATATAGCTACTTTATGCCAATGGCCGAGCTGGGGCCGTTTCAGATTGGATTACAAACCAAAAAAGATCAAGCAGATGACGCATTAAAATTGGTACATGAAACGCTAGATAAGTTTATGAAAAATGGCGTGACAGAAGCAGAACTCAAAGCTGCAAAAGCCAATATTATTGGCGGGTTTCCTATGCGTATTGATAGCAATAGTAAAATTTTAGATTATTTGGCGGTGATTGGTTTTTATAAGTTACCGCTTAATTATTTAGATGAATACAACAAAAAAGTGGCAAGTGTAACGACTGCACAAATTAAAGAAGCATTTAATCGTCGGATTAAACCGGAGAACTTCGTGACTATTATTGTGGGTGATCCGAACGCTAAGTAATTATTCAAGGGCGCCTAAAATTGACTTAGTTGATTGAATACGCCTTTGAATGAGTAGTTAATGAAATAAGTAGTAAAATGCAGCCTTATAGAACGGTAATGTTGCATAAGTATGGCTGAAAAAAAATTAACAGACAAAAAATTGAATAGTGTTCGTATCAATGCTGGCGAATGGCGTAGTCGAATACTAAAATTTCCTGATGCTACAGGTTTGCGACCCACGCCAGAGCGTGTGCGGCAAACAGTTTTTAATTGGCTAGGACAAGATTTAACTGGGTTTACCTGCTTAGATTTATTTGCAGGCACTGGTGTGATGGGGTTCGAGGCGCTTTCTCGTGGCGCAACTTCGGTCACATTAATAGAAAAATCTACGCCTGCTTACAGAGCGCTCATCGAAAATAAGCAGTTACTCAAAGCTGATCAAGCGCAAATTTTTCATCAAGATGCCATGCAGTTTATTGAAGGCAATACGCTTAAATTTAATCTTATTTTTCTAGACCCTCCTTACCATCAAGAATGGTTACCCAAAATATTACCTTTGTTGCCTAGACACTTAAGCGCTGATGGATTTTTATACGTTGAAGCAGAATATGCTTTAGATAAAGCCTTAGAAACAATGACAGAAGCTGCAAAAGCTTGGAAAGTGATTAAGCAAAGCAAGGCAGGCAATGTTTTCTATCATCTGCTAAAATTATCTAATGACGTATCCATCACTTAAAGTAGTTTACCCTGGCACTTTTGACCCCGTGACATTGGGGCATGAGGACCTAGTGCGCCGTGCGGCAAATTTATTCCCGCATGTGATTGTCGCAGTGGCAGGTAGCTCAAATAAACGCACCATGTTTAGCTTAGATGAGCGTGTGATGATGACAAAAGAAGTATTTATCAATCTAAGCAATGTTGAAGTGATTGGATTCTCCAGCCTACTGATGCAGTTTGTGCAGTCACAAAATGCACAAATGGTGATTCGTGGATTACGTGCTACAGCTGATTTTGAATATGAATTTCAACTGGCTGGCATGAACCGTAAACTTTATCCGCAGTTTGAGACCATTTTTTTAACGCCATCTGAGCAGTTTATGTTTATTTCCTCTAGTTTAGTGCGAGAAGTGGCTACATTGGGTGGAGATGTACATGCATTCGTCTCAGCAACGGTTGAAGATGCAATTAAACAAAAGTTGGGTGACTGATTTTGGCATTGATGATTACAGATGAGTGTATTAACTGTGACGTTTGTGAGCCAGAGTGTCCAAATAATGCGATATATCAAGGTGAAGAGATTTACGAAATCAACCCAAACTTATGCACGGAGTGTGTCGGGCATTTTGATAAACCGCAATGCGTAGAGGTTTGCCCAATTGATTGCATTCCACTGAATTTAGATGTGGTTGAAACAAAAGAACAATTGCTTAATAAATATTATCAATTAACGGCTCGATAAACTTTAATTAGAGTTAAGGATATTCAATATGCGTATGTTACATACTATGCTCCGCGTAGGTAATTTAGACCGCTCAATCAAGTTTTATACTGAAGTCTTAGGGATGAAAGTGCTACGGCAGAACGACTTTCCTGAAGGTAAGTTCAGTTTAGCTTTTGTAGGTTACGGTGCAGAAAGCGAAAATACAGTGCTAGAACTTACCTATAATTACGGTACCGAGAGCTACGACATGGGTAAGGCTTATGGACATATCGCTTTGGAAGTAGATGATGCTTACAAGGCGTGCGACGCAGTAAAAAAAGTAGGTGGTAAGGTAGTGCGTGAAGCGGGCCCCATGATGCATGGCACTACAGTGATAGCCTTTGTAGAAGATCCCGATGGCTATAAAATCGAATTTATTCAAGCAGGTACATATTAAATTCTTAGCCTGATTTAAAATATACTGCCGCAAATGCTCAGTTAAAAAAAGTGTATTTAAAATGTGGTTTGAAAACTGTGGCTTCAAAACTGTGACTTCAAACTAAAGTGACTTGGGTTCTATACTTACTTGAATGTAAAAATGGTGCATATTATGCAGGCATTACTAATAACTTAGAGTCACGCTTTTCTGCGCATTTATCAGGCAAAGGGGCGCGTTATACCCGTGCAAATCCACCTATCAGAGTAGTCGTGTCTAAAAATTTTGCAGACCGTTCTTTAGCTAGTATTGCAGAAGCACAATTGAAAAAGTTGCCTAGAAGCAAGAAATTACAATATTTTGAAGATAATGATGCGCAAAACTAATTTAATGATTGCGGTGAAAGCTTTGCAAAATAATGATTGGGAAAACGCACATAATATTGCACAAGATTACAGTGACGTTACTGCAAATTGGCTACATGCCGTATTGCATAAGATTGAAGGCGACGTAGTTAACAGCCGTTATTGGTATGCAAAAACAGATGGTAAAAAGTATGAGGATTTTAGCGATACAAGACTGGAGCTAATAGAGATAGCAGAAAGTCTCAAAACATAAAATAACCTGCTATTGCAAGCTTTTTGAGCATCGCTAATGCTTTTAAGAGGGTAAATCAGCTGCACAAAACTTAAAAATCTCCAAGAATATGAGTCTTTAAGTTTTGTGTTTATCTTTTTAGTTTAAATTTTAACCAAAAAACTCTTTCGCTTTATCTACCCAACTCTTATTTCGTGGGCTGTGTTTTCCAGCATCGCCTTGTGTGCTCGCTTCAAATTCACGTAGTAATTTTTTCTGATGCTCTGTCAGTTTGACGGGTGTTTCAACGATTACATGCACCATTAAATCGCCAGCTTCAGATTGGCGTAACGGTTTGATGCCTTTGCCACGCAACCTAAATACGCCACCAGTTTGCGTTTCTGCAGGTATCTTCATTTTGGCTGAGCCGCCAAGCGTTGGTACTTCAATCTCTCCGCCTATTGCTGCTGTACTAAAGCTAATCGGCATTTCACAATGTAAATTACCACCCTCGCGCTGGAATATTTCGTGCTCTTTCAAGTGCACCACTACGTATAAGTCACCAGTAGGACCACCATTGACGCCAGCTTCACCTTCACCGCTAAGTCTGATTCTATCGCCTTCATCTACACCAGCAGGGATTTTGACCGACAAAGTTTTATTTTGTTTAACGCGACCTGCACCATGACAAGTAACGCATTTATCTTCATCTTTAATGACTTTACCAGCACCATTACATTTTGGACAAGTTTGCTGAACAGAGAAAAAGCCTTGTTGCATGCGTACTTGGCCATGGCCATTACAGGTAGTACAAGTGATAGGAGATTTACCTGCCTTTGCGCCAGAACCTTTGCAGGTTTCGCAGGCTGACTGTACAGGAATACGAATTTTGGTTTCAGTACCTTTAGCTGCATCTTCCAGGCTGATTTCCATGTTGTAACGTAAATCTGCACCGCGATAAACGTTATTACGTTGCCCGCCTTGACGGCCACCACCAAAAATATCGCCGAAGATATCGCCAAATGCATCGCCAAAACCTGCGCCGCCAAATCCAGCTCCACCACCACCTTGCTCCACGCCTGCATGGCCGTATTGATCATAAGCTGCACGTTTTTGGTCGTCGCTTAACATTTCATAGGCTTCTTTCGCCTCTTTGAACTGCTCTTCAGATTTTGGATTATCCGGATTGCGATCAGGATGCAATTTCATCGCTAATTTGCGATAAGACTTTTTTATTTCTTCTTCAGACGCATCTTTTTTAACGCCTAATATTTCGTAGTAATCTCTTTTGGTAGCCATAAATTTGTGTCGTTAGTAGTTAATCGGAAGTTAATAGCGAAAAGTCGTTAACATCATTTGACGATGTTAACGACTAATCACTAAAAACTAATGGCAATACTTAGTCTTTTTTAACTTCTTCAAACTCGGCATCCATCACTTCAGCATCCACAGTTTTTTCACCTTCTTGGCTTGGTTGCGCACTTTGTGTATTGGCTTGAGCCTGCTCTTCAGCGTACACTTTTTCACCTAGCTTCTGTGAAGCTTCCATCAATGCATTGGTTTTAGCTTCAATCGCATCTTTATCGTCCGATTGCAACACATCTTCAACATCTTTCAATGCTGTTTCAATTGCTGTTTTTTCTGCTTCATCCAATTTATCGCCATGCTCGCCCAATGATTTTTTCACTGAGTGAACCATACCGTCTGCCGCATTGCGTGCATCCACCAATTCACGGTATTTCTTATCTTCATCTGCGTATTTAATCGCATCTTCTTCCATTTGCTGAATTTCAGCTTCTGACAAACCACTATTTGCTTTAATGGTAATTTTATTTTCTTTACCAGTCGCTTTGTCTTTAGCAGAAACGTGCAAAATGCCGTTCGCATCGATATCAAAAGTTACTTCAATTTGTGGCATGCCACGTGGTGCTGGTGGAATGTCTGACAAGTTGAATTGACCTAGCGATTTGTTCGCAGAAGCCATTTCACGCTCACCTTGCAACACTTGAATCGTCACAGCGTTTTGGTTGTCATCAGCGGTTGAAAAAGTTTGTGATGCCTTAGTTGGAATCGTCGTATTTTTCTTGATAACTTTCGTCATCACGCCACCTAGTGTTTCAATACCTAAACTTAATGGCGTTACGTCTAATAACAAGACATCTTTAACGTCGCCTTTCAGCACGCCACCTTGAATCGCTGCACCAACTGCAACTGCTTCATCAGGGTTAACATCTTTACGTGGCTCTTTACCGAAAATCTCTTTTACTTTCTCTTGCACTTTAGGCATACGGCTTTGACCACCAACCAAAATCACATCGGTGATATCGTCAATTGAAACGCCAGCATCTTTAATCGCAGTGCGGCATGGTGCCATTGTGCGTTCGATTAAGTCTTCTACTAAAGACTCTAATTTAGTACGTGTGATTTTTACCACCAAATGTTTAGGACCAGTCGCATCTGCAGTGATGTAAGGTAAGTTTACTTCAGTTTGTGTTGCACCAGAAAGCTCGATTTTTGCTTTTTCAGCCGCTTCTTTCAAACGTTGTTTTGCCAACAAATCGTTGCGTAAATCTAAGCCACCATTTTCTTTTTTGAACTCATCTGCTAAAAAGTCGATTAAACGGTTATCAAAGTCTTCACCACCTAGGAACGTATCACCGTTGGTTGAAAGTACTTCAAATTGATGTTCGCCATCAATGCTTGAAATCTCAATAATAGAAACGTCAAATGTACCACCACCCAAGTCATACACTGCAATTTTACGATCGCCTTCTTGCTTGTCTAAACCAAAGGCTAGTGCAGCTGCAGTTGGCTCATTGATGATACGTTTCACATCTAAACCAGCGATACGGCCAGCATCTTTAGTCGCTTGGCGTTGGCTATCGTTAAAGTAAGCAGGCACTGTAATTACAGCCTCAGTCACTTCTTCGCCCAAATAATCTTCCGCTGTTTTTTTCATCTTACGTAATACTTCAGCAGAAATTTGTGGTGGCGCCATTTTCACGCCGCGCACTTCTACCCAAGCATCGCCGTTGTCAGCCTTGGCAATGGTATAAGGCATTAACTTAATATCTTTTTGCACTTCTTTTTCTTCAAAACGGCGGCCGATTAAACGTTTAACCGCATACAGCGTATTTTTCGGGTTAGTGACCGCTTGGCGTTTAGCTGGCGCACCCGCTAAGATTTCACCATCTTCTTGGTAGGCGATAATTGAAGGCGTTGTGCGTGTACCTTCTGAGTTTTCAATCACGCGTGGTTTGCCGCCTTCCATCACAGCGACGCAAGAGTTTGTTGTACCTAAATCAATACCAATAATTTTTCCCATAATTCCTATTCCTTTTACTTATTTAATTAACTGCCAAATATATAAATGAGGGCTTAATAATTAGTAACTATAATCACTGCATATAGCCATTACATTTTTATACCAATCGGCAATTCTGAATTGATAACCTTGTTTGTAAGATGGTGACTGTTTTTTTAAATTCAAGAGCTTGATTTTGTCTGTTTTTGCACTTGAATTTAAAATACTTATTTAGCTACCATCACCAAAGCAGGGCGTATTACACGGTCGTTCAGGGTATAGCCTTTTTGCAATACGCTAGTGACTGTGTTAGGTTCGCCACTATTTTCTAACATGCTGATAGCTTGATGCTTATTCGGATCAAACTTTTCACCAATTGGATTAATTTCAGCAATATTAAATTTATCAAATACTGAGCCCAATTGTTTGGTAGTAATCAACACGCCATCTTTATAGCTCTGCACATCAGTTGCTTCAATCAATAAAGCTGCATCTAAACTATCTTTTACTGCCAATAATTCATTCGAGAATTTCTCTAAGGCAAATTTACGCGCTTTTTCAATATCGTCCATCGCACGTCGACGAATGTTTTCGCCATCCGCCTTGACATAAAGAACGGCAGCTTTTGCTTCAGCCAGCTGTGTTTCTAGTTCGGCGATTCTGTCATCAAGTGAGCCCGCTGCACCATTGACTTGGTCTAACTCTACTGAATCTTCTGATATATCTTCAGCTTCTGAATTTTGATTATCTTGTTGCATGTATTTCCTCACTAAACTTAATTTGTTGAGTTACCTGATTTGATTAAATACTCTTTTTAATTTAACTGCTCTGTTAGTTGAATAACAATGTTTTAAAAGTGGGGATAGCGATAATAATTTCAAGTCTATTACATGAAAATTATTATGATTTTGTCAGACTTGCTGATTAAAGCCTTTTGTCATGCCAGTCAAAGCTTGAAAAGCCTCAGCTGCAGTTGGTAGTTGATCAATACCGCCTAAATTGATTGCAGGGGCAAATGCCCCCGCGCAAACACCAGTAAGTGCAGGGTCTGTGTCTGTATAAATCGCAATAGTCGGTAGGTTAAGTGCGGCAGCCAAGTGTGATAAACCTGTATCAACGCCAACAGCAGCTTCTGCTTTGCTAATAATAGTGGCTAATTCGGCAATACTCAGTTTTGGTAGAACGGTTGCATTTTTAAGTGTATTTGCAATTTGATTCGCTCGCTGAAGTTCAGCTTCGCTTGCCCACGGTAGCACTAAGTTACGTTGTTGTTTAGCTAGCAGATTGCCTAAATCAATCCATTGTGCGATTGGCCATAATTTGCTGTCTCGGCTAGTGCCATGTAAGCCTACTATATACGGTGAATTTAAACTAATGTTAACAGGTGTGTTTGCTTGAATCCCATAAACAGGCAACGTATTGGGCATCTCATAAGCAAAAGCCTTTGCTGCAAGTGCGCGGTTGAGTGCTACGGCCTGTTGAGTACGGGAAACTTGATGTTTTATATCATAAAAAATACTCGCTAATGGCTCGCGCGCAGAATCTTTATTGAAACCATGTTTATTGCCATTAGTAAAATAAGTAATGAATGCGCTTTTAAGCAAGCTTTGCGTATCCAATACGATATCGTAATGTTGACTTGCGAGTTGATGCTTCACATGGCTAATTTCCTGCCAAGTTTTTTTACTGAATAAAGACTTGCGCCAACGCCGTAATGCGATAGGAATAACATGGTTAACCGCAGGATGCATCTTAGGTATGTCAGCAAAACTCGCTTCTATTAACCAATCAATTTCTATGTTGGGATGATGTGTAAGGATATCTGCGATAATCGGCAGATTATGAATGACATCGCCTAAAGACGACGTTTTAACGATAAGCAATTTCAGCATAGTTGCGATTTTCGCATACAATTTAGTTTTTGACGGCTGAAGTGTGACATTTTGAAGTTTGCTTTTCTAATTTTTAAGTACTTTCCTTATGGGGGCATGCAACGTGATATGTTGCGAACAGCTACTCGTTTGGTCGCACGTGGGCATTCTGTTGAGATTTTTGCAATTTCTTGGCAGGGAGATTTGCCACCAGACAATATTAAAGTTCACGCAATGCCGCAGTCTGGGCTCTTTAATTATAAGCGCTACCAAAAATTTATTAATCAAGCTTTTGACTTAATTAAAAATACTTCAGCAAATGATCTCGCTGATTTTGATTTTATTTTTGGCTATAATCGTATGGCTGGGTTGGATGCACACTTTGCAGCAGACCCTTGTTTTATTGAGCGTGCACATCAGCAACGCGGTTTTATGTACAGACTACTGCCTAGAGTAAAGTGGTTTGCTGAATGCGAGCGGCTTGTGTTTTCAAAAGAGGTGAAAACTGAAATTTTAATGGTATCTGATGCAGAAAAAATACATTTTCAACATTGGTATCAAACCCAAGATATACGTTTTCACTACATTCCGCCTTATCTCTCAGCTGAGCGTTTTCTATTGCAAGATAAAGAGCTGATGCGAGAAAATCTTAGAGTGACATTTGGGTTTGCCCAAAGTGATTTTGTATTTATGCTCACAGGATCAGGCTTTCATATGAAGGGTCTAGATCGTGCAATTAATGCATTAGCTGCACTGCCTAAAAAATACCTTGAATATGTCAGATTAATTGCAGTTGGACAAGATAATCCTAAGCCATTTGAATTGATGGCTAAAAAATTAGGGGTAAGTAAAAATCTTGTCGTATCAAAAGGACGTACTGATACTCCACAATTGATGCAAGGCACTGATGTCTGCGTTCATCCAGCCTATCGAGAGAATACAGGCTTAGTCATATTAGAGGCACTGGCCTCTGGCGCGCCAATATTAGTGACAGCAAGTTGTGGTTATGCAAAACATGTAGCCAAAGCTAGTGCAGGAATCGTAGTAGCTATGCCTTTTGACCAAACTGAATTTAATCAAGCTTTTTTACAAATGATAGAAACCAATGAAAAAGCACTTTGGGCTAAAAATGGATTGGAATATGCCCAGAAGTTAATGCAACAGAACGATGGTAGTGCCGAAGCAGATATTTTAATTGCACTTGCAGAGCGCAAAAAGTCATCGTGATGACTAGTGTGGAAAAATTGATATGATGCCATGTGCTAAAAAATTGTTAATACAGAATGAGCTTATTAAATATCTGAGTAAAGATAGGCCTTTTGAATACTTCATGCAGATTCAAGGGAAAGTGTTTAGAGATGTGCCAGGTCGTAAAACGTTACAAGCGAATATTGATGGAAAAAGTTACTTTATCAAACAGCATTTTGGTGTGGGATGGCGTGAAATCTTTAAAAATTTGTTGAGTTTTAAGCTACCGATTTTAAGCGCTATTACTGAAGTGAATGCTATTCAAAAATTAAATGAAATAGATATAGCGACTACGCCATTGGTAGGGTATGGCGTGCGAGGTTGTAATCCAGCACATTTACAGTCTTTTGTGATAACTGAAGATTTAGGTGAGATTATTTCGCTAGAAGATTTATGTGCCGACTGGAAATTAAATTCGCCTGGTACGAAATTTAAGAGAGATTTAATCATTGAAGTGGCAAAAATTGCACGTAGATTGCATGAAAATGGTATCAATCATCGTGATTTTTATATTTGTCATTTATGTCTGGATTTGTCTTTAGGTATATTAAACAATAAGCAGGTATCAGAAAATATCCCTATTAAATTGTACTTAATTGATTTACATCGTGTACTGATACATCAAAAAATTTCGGTACTTGATAATATGAAAGACATAGCCGCTCTGTATTTTTCAAGTATGGATATAGGCTTAACGACGCGTGATTATTTGCGGTTTAAAAAGCATTACATAGATAGCAGGAAAAGTTTGAGTGACTCACAGAGCCAGCAAAATGAATTTTGGAAAAATGTTGTGATTAGAGCGAATAAGCTTTATGCTAAATTTCATAGTGATAAATTTCAAAAAAGATTATCTGCTGAAAAATCTGCAATACGTTGATAACAAAAACGCTATTAAGCCGAATAGTTAATCAGATTAAATTACTTAACCCTATACATTTATAGATTAGTCTAAAGATGTATTTTCGACCTTAGTTGTACTATCTTTACTCATGGCATGTCTTCTTTGTTTGTAACGCGGGTAGCGCCACAAATATTGAGTAGGATTTTTCGCGATTTGTTGCTCTATCGCAAGATTTAACAGCGTTGGCGTAGCGATTGCACCATGCGCCAACGAAGTAAGTTGAATATCAAAACCATCACCGTCTGCGCGCCTTTCACCAAATGCCATAATGATTGTTGCACCAGTTTTATTGGCTAACTTGCTGGCTAAAGTCATGGTGTAAGCTGGCTTGCCAAAAAATGGCGCCCATGCTCCTTCTCCAGAAGCGGGGATTTGATCAGGCAATATGCCTATGGCTTCACCACGTTTTAAAGCTTGCAACAGTATGCGCACGCCATGTAAATTCGCTGGTGCAAGCGTTATATGATGGCGCGCTCGTCCGGCTTGAATGAAAGGCAGCAGCCACTGCATTTTCGGTGGACGATAGAGCACGCTGATAGGATGTTTTGCACCATAAAAAATAGACGTGATTTCAAAACAACCTAAATGTGGCGTTAAGAAAATAATGCCTTTATTTTTTGCCATGGCTTCATCTATTAAATGCCAATTTTTACATGACTTTACCCAAGCTAATATCTCAGCATCTTTTTTCCCCCATAGCGCTAAACTTTCTACTATGGATTTACCCGACTCTATAACAGTTTGTCTGATGGCGTTATCAAGACTAGATTTTTCATGAAAAAGCTGACTTTGAACTAAATTATTTGTGATTATCTGCTTCGATACTGGCATCAATAAAAACATGATGCGTCCTAATAATGAGCCCAAGCGATGAATAGCAGGCAGTGAAAGGCTGGATAGTGGTTTTAATAAAATAGTGAGCATTGTTAAAATCATAACATAGCAGGCGTTTGTCTACTTAAGTCATGCGAGTGGGGCTGTCTGGTATAGATGTTGCCAACCAATGTATAGTAAAATCAGGTGAGTATGGTTTTACGTCAGTATCACATTGTAAAATATGAATTAGGTCTAATTTAATCAATCTTTTTAAAAGCAGAGTGTGAATGGTCGATACAATTTCATCATCCGATAAAAAACCGACTTACAGTATTGTTTTAGTGAACTACAAAACGCTGGCAATTACGACGATATGTTTAAATTTATTGCGCAACGCTTTAAACGGCGCCGATGTGCCAGTATGGGTTGTTGACAATAACTCAGCAGATGAAAGTACCGATTATTTACGTACGGTAGAGTGGATTCACCTCATTGAAAGAAAGAATCTAGCGCCTGAGCAAGGGCATTTGGCGCATGGCAGAGCGCTAGATTTGGTTTTGGAGCAAGTCACTACTGACTACCTATTTTTGCTACATACCGATACATTTATCTATGATGCCCAAGTATTCAATATGATGCTGGCAAAGTGCGTAAAAGATAAAAAAGTGGTTGCTGTAGGTTGTTTAGAGCAAATGGATCGCGGTACGCTAAGAACCTTCTGGCGCTTTAGTTCAAGATTTTTAAAGCACTATATTAGGCGCTTTAAGTTAGCCTTGGGTTTACAATCAAGGGAGCCAAAAACTTATCGAGAAGTATATTTAAAAAGTTTTTGTGCATTATGGAATGTTAATTTAATTAAACAACATAATATGCATTTTTTGATGAATGAGCGAATTCCTGGTTATGAACTGCAAGACAAGATGCTGGCATTAGACTATAAGATCGAATGCATATCACCGCCCAAATTATTTCGCTATTTAGATCACATTCAGTCGGGTACAGTTGCCGCTGCAGGTGGCTATCATCAAAATCATCGTAGAACAAAAATGTATAATGACATCCTTGAAAAAATCAGTAAAAACTAGTTGTTTGATTGATTAACCTTTATTCAAAAGATTTTTTGCTGGATATTATCTTTTATAACCTTGTGACCTGATGACCCATAATCCGAATGCTTATTTTAAATAAAATTCAAGAGTATTTTCCAGACTCATTTGAGAGAGAGCAGCTAGCAGCCAATCAATTAGCTAGCTTTGATGCACTGTGGACGTTAGATGCAGGCTGGTTTGAAGTGCCGAATGAGCGCCGTGGTGGCTGGAGCGGGGTTAGTCGATATGTATTGGCTAATGGTGATGCGATTTTTATCAAACGTCAAAAAAATCATGTGTATCGGTCTTGGCAAAACTTGTTTTTACCAGTCGCTACTTTTGAGCGTGAATTTAAAAATATCTTACACTTCCAAAAACTAGCTATTCCCACAATGACCTTAGTATATTTTGGTCAACGTCGCATTAATGGTGATTTGCAATCAATATTAATTACGCGTGAACTAAAAGATTTTCAGGCCTTAGATGCTGAAGATTATCAACCTATCAATAAATTAAGCCAATCTAGCCGCAAAAGTGTCATTCAGGCAGCAGCGAACGCGATTCGCCATATGCATGATTGCAAAATACAGCATAACTGTTTGTATCTTAAACATGTTTTTATCAAGATAGTTGATGATAGACAAGTAGATGTTAGATTCATTGATTTAGAAAAAGCCAAGTGGCGACCATGGAAAAATCTAGCGATGTTTAGAGATCTTGCTAGTTTGCTAAGGCATGCGGAGGGTTGGAGTAAAACTGATTGTTTACGTTTTTTTCTATGTTACAACCAACAGCGTCGATTAAGTAAAGCATCGAAGCAAAGTTTAACCAATATTTTGCAGCAAATAGAACATAAAAATAATCATGGTAAATAATGTTTGCTTAATGTGTTTCATCAAGATTAGTCTGTGATGGGCGTGATGGCCAATGAGTTTTCTCTAACTAAAGCGGATAAGCTCATAGTAGAAAATGCACTGAATCTAGCAGATGGTTCAGCGTTGACAGTGGTGGAGGTCAAACGTTATTTGCCCAGCAGGCGCTTAGTTTGTAAAGGGTTATGGAATCATCGGTCAGTTTACGCGAAGATTTTTATTGGGCAAGATGCGAAGAAATATGCGTTGCGAGATAAGCAGGGCGTCCAAAAATTATTAGATGCAAATATTCCTACGCCTAGCATATTGTATTTTGGTCAAACGCTAGATAAATCAATCTATGTATTAATTTTAGAAGAAATAATCTTAGCCGAAAATCTAGAAGTGTTATGGAATCGCTTGCCTTTGAAGTCTAGCCAGCGCCTTCAACTGGCTGAAAGCCTCGTTCGCGCAGTATCTCAACATCATCAACACGGCTTGCTGCAAACTGACTTATATCTGAAGAACTTTATTCTTGAAGAGGGTGTTGAGTCTGGTGTGATTTACACGCTAGACGGTGATGGTATCCAAACCATGCCAATATTTAATCAGCAACTAGCCTGCTTAAAAAACTTAAGCGTATTGCTTTCAAAGTTTGATGTACTAGAAATAGAGGTATGGCTAACTCAGTTGTTACATGTATATGCTCATGCTAGAGGATGGTCAAAGCCGCCAGTATTGAAAACGGTAACGAGATTGATTCATAAACATCGCATTAAAGTGGCTAACGACTATGCAAATTCAAAAATATTTAGAAGTTGCACTGATGTGCAGGTGACTGAGTCATCGCGTCAGTTTTTTGCGGTGGTAAGCGAGTATGCGGATCAAGATGTGATAGCTAATATGCTGACCTTGGATAAAAGTTTGCATATACCGAGCTTCAAAACTGGTAACACTTGTAGCGTCGGGTTGATGCAAAATGACTTAAAGAAGAATGATGCGCTAAAAATAGTCATCAAGCGGTACAATGTCAAAGGAATTTGGCATGCAATAACGCGTTGTTTAAGAAAAACACGTGCAGCGACTTCATGGACGAATGCGCATCGATTAAAGTTGTTAGGTTTGCCGGCAGTTAAGCCAATCAGCTTATTAGAAGCGCGCTACTTTTTTGGTCGTTTAAGAGGTAAAAGTTATTTTTTAAGTGAATATATTGAAGCTTTGGATGCAGATGTTTTTTTTGCAACAGAGGTAGATGATGTCAAACGTAACGAAGCTATACAACATATCGTATCACTATTTTATCAATTATATCTGCTCAATATTTCACATGGCGATATGAAAGCCAGTAATATCAAAATCGTTGATGATCAGCCTGTGTTGATTGACTTAGATAGCATGAAGCAACATACTTTTTATTGGTTTGCAGTGAGGCGTCATGCCAGAGATTTGCGACGATTTATGCGTAACTGGCAAGCGAATGATAGCCTTAGCAGCTCATTCAATGCGGTTTTTAAGGCGGTTTATATTGATCATTTACCATTACGTTTAGCTAAGATTAGTACAAGTTAAGTTAATCAAAATTTAGTTTTTTAGAGATACACACATGATTGTTTTAGGTTTATCTGGTGCTTTAGGTCACGATGCTTCAGCCGCTATTTTAGTGGATGGAAAAATTATTGCAGCCGCAGAAGAAGAGCGGTTTATACGTGATAAACATGCTAAAAATTTATTTCCCTATGAAGCCGCTAAGTTTTGTCTGAAACAAGCTGGCATTAAGGCTGAAGAAGTTGATATTGTTGCTTTTCCTTATGCGGAAATCCAATTAAGTTCTAATGCGCGTTGGCATTATGCAAAACGGCATTGGTACGCACCAGACCGTGCATTAGATGCTTTATTTAACGGTAATCGTCGTTTCCGCCGTAACCGTGATAAATCACTTAAACTGATGGCGGATCTAGGTCTAACCAATGCCAAATTTGTGCCAGTAGAACATCATCTTGCGCATGCCTCTAGTGCCTATCATTTAAGCGGATTTAAAGAGAAAACAGCCATTGTAGGTATTGATGGTAAAGGCGAATACGCGACTACCTTTTTTGGTTATGGTGAAAATGGCGTCATTCATAAAATTAAAGAATTTTATGATCCAGATTCCTTAGGCGGCATGTATGGCGCGATTACCGAATATCTTGGTTTTGAGATGTTGGATGGTGAGTTTAAAGTGATGGGTATGGCGCCTTATGGGGATGCTAGCAAATACGATTTATCAAAATTAGTGACATTTGAAAATGGTGATTTGCGCATCAATACTGAATTAGTGAATGTTGTTGGATTCAGACGTTATAAAGAGAATGGTCGTGGCCATTACTTCTCACCTAAACTTATTGAGTGGCTAGGGCCAAAGCGTCATGGCGACGAGATTGATGATCCTTATATCCACTATGCCGCTGCTGTGCAAAAGCTTTTAGAAGATGTTGCACTCAAAATGATTGATTATTATTTGGGCGATATTATTCGTGAAACTGGACGCATTGCCATGGCTGGTGGCGTTGCGCTAAACGTAAAGTTAAATCAGCGCATTATTGCGATGCCGCACGTTAAAGAGTTATTTGTACAGCCGGCATCAGGTGATAATGGTACCTCATTAGGCGCTGCTACTTATGCTGCAAACGTGGTGGGTGACATCATAGAGCCTATGCAGCACGCATATCTAGGCCCAGCGTACACCAGTGCAGAATGCATCGTGGCTTGTGAAGCGCATCCTGCAAAGCCAACATTTACCCGTGTTGAAAACGCGCCGCAAAAAGCAGCAGAGTTGTTGGCTAGCGGCAATCCATTGGCATGGTTGCAAGGTCGTATGGAATTTGGCCCACGTTCATTAGGTTGCCGTAGTATTCTGGGTGATCCAAGCTACCCGGGCGTGGCTGATCGCATCAATGCACAAATTAAATATCGTGAACGCTGGCGTCCATTTTGCCCAAGTATTTTAGATAAGTTTGCAGAAGATATTCTGCAAACTAACCATCCTGCGCCTTATATGACATTTACCTTTGATGTGGCGGATAAGTGGAAGTCGCGTATTCCAGAAGTGGTGCATGAAGATGGTACAGCGCGCGCGCAAGTGGTCACGCATGCCACTAATCCAAGATATTATGAATTGATAGAGCATCTCGAAAAACTACGCGGCATTCCTGTCGTGCTGAACACGTCACTGAATAGAAGAGGTGAGCCTATGATTTGTTCACCAACAGATGCGCTCAATATGTTTTTTGGTTGCGATTTAGAATATTTGATGATGGAAGATGTACTTGTCACAAAAGTCATTGCATAAAATTGTTACTAAGGTGTAAAAACGCCCAATAATGGCTTATCAGTTTGACGTTATGCCCTGCATTGGGGATAATTGAATCAGTTTATCAATTCTTGTAGTCTTATATAAAATGAAGCAATCTCATATAGAAGTTACCGAGCGCATCCGCGAACGTAGTCGCCCAACTAGGTCAGCCTATTTGCATAGAGTAGATGAAATCATCAAGCGGCCACGTGGTGCAGACCGCTTAGGTTGTGCAAACGTTGCGCATGCATTTGCTGTGCTACCACAAAATGAAAAGCTGCGAGTTGTTTCTGAAAAAGCGCCGCATATCGGTATCGTTACTGCGTATAACGAAATGCTTTCTGCACACCAGCCTTACGAAAATTATCCAGCGATTATTCGTGATGAAGCGCGCAAATGTGGTGCCACTGTACAAGTTGCAGGCGGCGTGCCAGCCATGTGTGATGGTGTTACACAGGGTGAGCCAGGGATGGAGCTTTCATTATTCAGTCGCGATAATATTGCGATGGGTACTGCGATTGCACTATCGCACGATGTGTTTGATGCGGCTTTATTATTAGGCGTGTGCGATAAAATCGTGCCAGGTTTGTTGATAGGCGCGCTGCATTTTGGTCATTTGCCCTGTGTATTCGTACCTGCAGGTCCAATGAGTACGGGTTTAGATAACACTGCAAAATCTAAAGTGCGCGAACAATATGCACAGGGTAAAGTTGGTCGTGAAGAGTTGTTGGCATCAGAATCTGCAGCCTATCATGGTGCAGGAACTTGTACATTTTATGGCACTGCCAATAGTAATCAAATGTTATTAGAAGCGATGGGCTTACATGTACCAGGTGCCGCATTCGTACATCCACACGATGGTTTACGCGAAACATTAACCCGTGAAGCGGTGCGCACAGTATTAAATATCACGCAAAAACAGCGTTTCACACCCATTGGTAAGTTGGTAGATGAGTATGTGATTGTGAATGCAATGGTGGCTTTACTAGCCACTGGCGGTTCAACTAACCATTTGATTCACTGGGTGGCAATCGCGCGTGCGGCAGGCATAATTATTGATTGGACGGACTTTCATTATCTGGCTAAAGCTACACCATTATTAGCAAGTGTTTACCCGAATGGTAAAGCTGATGTAAACCAGTTTCAAGCTGCGGGTGGCCCTGCGTTTGTCATTCGTGAATTGATTGATGGGGGCTATATGTACCCAGATGTATTCACAGTAGCTTATGGTGGCTTGCGTGAGTATGGTAAATTGCCAACGATGGCGGTTGATGCACAAGATAATAAATCAATTGTTTGGAAAGATTTACCTAAAGAAAGTTTAGATGAAACGATTGTGCGTACTGCACAATTCCCATTTAACGAATCTGGCGGGTTACGTTTACTCAAAGGTAATTTGGGTCGTAGCGTGATTAAA
>JACMNP010000210.1 GCA_014378495.1 Methylotenera sp.
AGCGCCGTGTTGTTGTCCGCGGGTGATACTGATTTTGGTAGGTTTGCCATATGAATCTATTTTGAGCCAACCTGAGAAAAATTCAAGCCCAATTTGAATAGGGTTATGCAGATAGTTTGAAATTAACGTTAAGGAAATATCTTAACGCTTTTCACAATACGGTCTTGTGTCTGCACGATTTCTAGCGTGTGTGTGCTAATTCTAAAGCTCGTGCCAGATTCGGGAATATCTTCAAAGTGCTCAATGACTAGGCCATTGAGTGTGCGTGGGCCATCAATGGGTAAGTTCAAATTGAGTTTTTTATTCAAATCACGTAATGTGCTACTACCATCTACTAGCCAGCTACCATCGGCTTCTTTGCGATAACTACCTAAGCGCGTGGGTGATTGGGTAGTAAAGTCACCAATCACTTCTTCTAAAATATCTTCTAGCGTAACCAAGCCTTTGAATTCGCCATATTCGTCGACAACGAGTGCAATACGCTGTTGCTTTTCTTGAAATTGCTGAATTTGTGTATATAGCGGCGTACCTGCCGGAATAAAATATGGTTCGGCAATCACATCTCTAAGTGCTTCTTTATCTAATGTGTTGCCACCGGTATAGGAGTGCAGTTGTGTAATGATTTTTCGAATATGCAATATGCCAATAATTTCTTCATTCTCGCCTTGGCGCACAGGTAGGCGTGTGTGATGGCTGTTAGAGATATGTTGTAAAATGTCTTCAAGTGGTGAATCAAAATCTATCGTTTCAACCAGTGTATGCGCGGTCATTACATCATCAACAGTGATTTTTTCTAAATCTAGTAGATTAAGCAGAATAGTGCGATTTTTCTTGGGTATGTAGTGTCCAGCTTCAGAGACGATATTACGCAATTCTTCTGTAGTAACAGCATGCATCGTTTCTTCAAAATTCACTTTAATGCCAAGTGCTCGCACAAAACCTTTAACGAAAAGGTTCACAAAAGACACAACCGGGTTTAGCAACCAAAGTAATGGGTAAAGCACATAGCTACAGGCAAAGCCCAGTTTTTCTGGATAAGCCGCCGCAATTACTTTTGGTGAGATTTCGCTAAAGACTAAAATCGCAAAAGTAACAGCAAGTGTGCCTATCATTAACACATACTCGCCCTCACCAAATAAATTAACACTGATTACAGCAACAAGCGTGGATGAAGCAGAAATACACAGCGTATTCCCCAATAAAATGACGCCTAAGAGTTTATCGGTTTTTGCTAATAATATGCTTGCAAGCCTAGCGCCGCGATGACCCTGTTTAGCTAAATGCTTCATCCGATAGCGGTTGAGGGACATTAAGCTGGTTTCAGCGATAGAGAAAAAAGCAGAAATAAGCAGCAGTATCGCCAGGGCGACCAACTGCCAAGAAATTGGAATATTATCCAAGGGGAATAATGAGTGAATTCAACATGTAATGAGTGTAACCGTGAGCAATACTAAAAATCAAGTATGCTATGTAGTGCGGACTAAAAATGACTGCATTCGATTGATTATTTGAGACTTTTAGCCGCGTGGCTGTTCAATATAATGCGTTTAATCACGCATTATATTGTGGCGTTTTTATGAATGATTAGTTTGCAAAATCAGCAGGATTTGGCTCAATCACTTCTTGTTTTTTGCCTTTACCTTTTGATTCAGCCTCTTTTTTATCGGTATCGCCAATCAAATTAATACGATTGACACCCAGCCACATTGCGATTGGGCATGCAACCAGTACTGAAGAGTAAATACCGAATAAAATACCAATAGTTAGCGCTAGTGCAAAGTTATGTAACACTTCACCACCGAATAACAACATCGAACCTACCATCGTTTGTGTCATGGTGTGCGTAATGATCGTGCGTGACATCGTGCGGGTAATCGCATTATCGATGACTTGTACCACTGATGCCTTACGCATTTTACGAAAGTTTTCGCGCACTCGGTCAAACACGACTACAGACTCGTTCACTGAGTAACCCAATACCGCTAAAATCGCGGCTAAAACCGTTAGGTTAAATTCCCATTGAAAGAAAGCAAAGAATCCTAGAATGATCACAACATCGTGCATATTGGCAATAATTGCGGCAACAGCAAAGCGCCACTCAAAACGTAACCAAAGATAAAGCACGATACCAACGCACACAAAGAATAACGCTAGGCCGCCATTTGCATACAACTCCTCGCCTACTTGCGCACCTACAGATTCTACGCGGCGCACTTCTGCAGTCGGATCCACTTTAACTAACGCTGCTTTTACTTGCTCAGATAGTTGTGAAACTGACAAACCAGCCTTCACAGGTAAACGAATCAATACATCGTGGCTAGATCCAAAATTCTGTACAGTGGCTTCTTTCAAACCGATACTGTCAACAGCGCTACGCACACTTTCTAGATTGGCTGCATTTGGATAATTAACTTCCATCACCGTACCACCAGTGAAATCAACCCCAAAATTTAAGCCGCGATGTGCCAAAAAGAAGATTGCTAATATAAATGTCACTAATGAGATTGCAGTCGTCAAACGACCATAACTCATGAAGGGAATATCATTTTTTATTCTAAATAATTCCATGTTTTCTACTCTAAATAATTTTCAGTAATAATGACTATGTCGAATCTAGTAAATGCTAGTCTTATGAATACTAAGCTTTGTAAATTTGGCCAATTGAAAGTTTTTCAACCTTACGTCGATAGCCATAAATCAAGTTTACGAATGCACGAGACACCAGTACTGCACTAAACATTGAGGTCAAAATACCTAGCACGTGTACTACCGCAAAGCCTTTGATTGGGCCGGTTCCGAACATAAATAAGGCTAGACCAGCAATCAGTGTCGTCACGTTAGAGTCTAAAATTGTGTCAAAAGCACGGTCATAGCCTGCATGTATACTGGCTTGCGGTGTATTGCCATTGCGTAGCTCCTCACGTATGCGCTCATTAATGAGCACGTTGGCATCAATCGCCATGCCTAATGCCAATGCAATCGCCGCTAGCCCCGGTAAAGTTAGTGTCGCTTGTAACATCGAGAGAATCGCGACCAACAATAATAAGTTGATTGCTAGCGCAACCACTGATACCACACCAAATGCCATGTAATACACCATCATCATGACTGCAATTGCTGCAAATCCCCATAGCGTTGAATGCATGCCGCGATTAATGTTGTCTTGACCCATGCTAGGGCCAACGGTACGTTCTTCAATAATATCCATAGGTGCAGCAAGCGCACCAGCACGTAATAAGAGTGAAATGTCAGTCGCTTCTTGCGTATTTGCCATGCCTGAAATTTGTACACGGCCACCGCCAATTTCTTCATTAATGCTAGGTGCTGTGACAATTTCTGTATTACCTTTTTCAATCAGTAAAATTGCCATACGCTTGCCTACGTTTTCACGAGTGACTTGCTGAAAAATACGTGCACCACGTGCGTCAAGGGTTACGCTTACTACAGATTGACCTGTTTGATTATTCACACCAGGACCTGCATCAGTAATATAGTCACCAGTGAGTACTACACTCTTTTTAACTAAAATTGCACGACCTTGGCGATCTTTAAATACTTCATCACCAATAGGCGCTTGACCTTTGGCTGCATTCTCTAGGGTAGCAATGTCGCTTTTTTCTTCATCTACCATGCGGATTTCTAAAGTTGCCGTGCGACCAAGTATTTCTTTTGCTTTCGCTGTATCTTGCACGCCTGGTAATTGTACGACTACACGGTCAGCGCCTTGCTGCTGGATAATAGGCTCTGCTACACCAAGCTCGTTAATGCGATTGTGTAAAGTTTGAATATTTTGTTTGATTGCAAAGTCTTGAATATGCTTTTGTTCTGCAACATTAAGTGAGGCTTTTAATAGTTTTTCTTGACCATTAGTCGACTCATCTAAGGTCAGATTTGGATATTCTTTGCTAATCAACGTTCTTGCTCTAATAAGCTCTGCTTCATCACTAAAGCTAATCTGTACTGTTTGTCCTTCACGGGTCACGCCAGTGTAAGAAATGCGCTCTTTGCGCAGGGCTACTCTAAAATCACCAACAAAACGGTCTGCCGCTTTATTAAGCGCCGCTTTCATGTCTACTTGCATCAAAAAGTGTACACCGCCGCGTAAATCTAAACCTAGATACATCGGTTTCGCACCTAAACTACGCAACCAGTTAGGTGAACGGGAAAGTAAATTCAGTGCTACGGTATAGTCACTGCCTAGACTGGCTTGTAGTACATCTTTTGCTCTAATTTGTGTATCCGTGTTGGCAAACCTTGCCTTAACGCCACGTGCATCTAAATAGACACCATCATATTGAATTTTTTCTTGCTTAAAAATCTCTTCTACTTGTGCCAGTAATGCTGGATTCAAAGTAGACGTACTTTTAGCTGGGGTAATTTGTACCGCTGGAGATTCACCAAAAAAATTCGGTATCGTATAAATCAGTCCAATCAAAATCATGATTGCAACTAGGATGTTCTTCCACATTGGATAGCGGTTCATAGTAAGGCTCTAGTCAATAACAGGTTGTGGTTTGAGGGTTAGACGATATTTCTTAAGGTCATCAATCAGGCTTGTAAAAGACTTTGACTTAAAGACTTTTAATCGTGCCTTTTGGTAATGCAGTTTGTATCGCTTGCTTTTGTACTGTGATTTCAGTATTTGCGGCAACTTCAACAGTTACAAAGTCATCATTCACTTTAGTGACTTTGCCAACAATTCCACCACTTGTCACGATTTCATCACCTTTTTGTAAAGCGGCAATCATATTTTTCTGCTCTTTTGCTTGTTTCATTTGTGGGCGAATAATCATAAAGAAAAACAGCACAAAAATCACTACTAGCGGTAAAAAGCTCATGATGTCGTTGCCTGCCAAACCACCTGCTGCGTATGCATTTGAAATAAACACTGGATTACCTTCATTAAAAATTAAGTTTAAACTGCTAAAAATTAGCTTCGGATTTTAGCACAGACTACATATTCTTGCAGTGGGTCAAGCTTTATGATTGAGATGCCGCTAGGATAAGCTCGTACGTTTTTTTGCAAACTCAATTTTAAATGCCTCGAAAGTGCCGCCTTCAATCGCACTACGCATACCTGCCATTAACACTTGGTAATAGTATAAGTTGTGGATCGTGTTTAAGCGTGAGCCTAAAATCTCTCCCACTTTATGTAAATGATGCAAATAGGCACGGCTAAAATTCTGACAGGTATAACAACCGCAATCAGCATCTAAAGGCTGAGTATCTGTTTTATAGCCAGCATTTTTAATTTTGATGTCACCGTATTGCGTGAATAGCCAGCCATTACGCGCATTACGCGTTGGCATTACGCAATCAAACATATCTATACCTTGTGAAACAGCGGCTACTAAATCTTCTGGTGTACCAACGCCCATTAAATAGCGCGGTTTATTTTTTGGCATCTTTGGTGCGGTATGCGCCAATATGCGCAACATATCTTCTTTTGGTTCACCTACAGATAGGCCGCCAATTGCATAACCATCAAAGTCAATATCGGTCAGCCCAGCCAATGAAATATCACGTAATTCTTCATACATCCCGCCTTGAATAATGCCAAATAACGCATTGTCATTCCCTGCATGTGCGTCTTTGCTTCTGCGTGCCCAGCGCAATGAAAGTTGCATCGAGTCATTAGCTTCAACTAATGTAGCTGGGTAAGGTGTACATTCATCAAAAATCATCACAATGTCAGAATTCAAGACTTTTTGAATCTGCATAGATTCTTCTGGCGTTAAAAAGCAGCTATCACCATTGATGGGAGAGCGGAATTTAACACCTTCTTCAGTGATTTTACGCAATGCACCTAAACTCCATACCTGAAATCCACCTGAGTCTGTGAGTATTGGGCCATCCCACCCCATGAACTTGTGCAAGCCACCATGGGCCGCGATAACCTCCAGGCCTGGTCTTAGCCATAAATGAAAAGTATTTCCTAACACAATATGTGCATCGATTTCTTTTAACTCTAAGGGCGACATGGCTTTTACTGTGCCATAAGTACCTACTGGCATAAAGGCAGGTGTTTGTACCTCGCCATGATTAAGTTTTAAGGTGCCGCGACGGGCAAGTCCATCTTGTTGATGTAGGGTAAATTGCATAGAAGTTGAATCTTGATATTTAATAAATGAATAGTTTTCAGCACTATATATCAAGCTAGCCAGTAAGCAACGATTTTAGCGTCAATTAATAAGCAGATTAAGCCAAAAACCTTAGCTAAATCAAGGCAATAAATATATAATGCGAATCATTATCATTGTTAATATTTTTAATAAATAAACAATATTTAATGTGATGTAAAAATTATTTAAAAAATTAAGGGGATGGCGATGAAGCTAACGTTAAACAAAAAAAGATTAAGTATTGCGATTGCGCTGGCTTTGTTTGCAGGTAACGCTGCTGCAACCAGTGTAGAAGATAAAATCGAGTTATTACAACAAGAAATAGAAGCGCTGAAAGATCAGGTAGCCGCAACTAAACCTAATAATGTTTCAACTGGCATTCAGGGCTTAGCAGAGAACACCACGATTGGTGGCTATGGTAATTTGAATTACAATAATTTTAGTGGCGGCGCTACAGCAAAAGATCAAATTGACTTGCAACGCTTCGTTCTATTTTTTGGCCATAAATTTAATGACATGGTGAGCTTCAAATCTGAATTAGAGATTGAGCATGCAGTATCCAGTGCAGATGACAGTGGCGAAGCGGAAGTAGAGCAGGCTTATCTGGATTTTCACTTTAACGATAAGATCAATGCAAAAGTTGGTTTGTTCTTGATTCCTGCAGGATTGCTTAACGAAACACATGAACCTCCCACGTTTTTTGGCGTAGAGCGCAATCAAATTGAATCACGTATTATTCCAACTACTTGGCGTGAAGCTGGTGTTGCGCTGTATGGTGAAACATTGCCTGGCTTAAAATATCAAGTAGGCATTACCACTGGTTTTAGTGCCAGGAAATTTGATGATCCACTCTTTGGTATCAAGTCAGCACATCAAGAGGGCCAACTGGCAGATTCTGAAGATTTGGCATTGTCCGCTGCGCTTAATTACACCGGTATAAATGGCTTGCTGGTCGGTGGCTCAGTATTTACTGGTAACACAGGACAAAATGAACCAGGGATAGGTGACGCGCGTCTTACTTTATGGGATGTGCATACGCGGTACCAAACAGGTAATTGGGATTTGCGTGTACTGTATGCGCGTGGCCATTTAGATGATGCGGCTGATATTACAGCAGTTACTGGGGTGAGCTCACCAAGTACATTTTATGGCTGGTTCACTGAGGCTGCTTATCATATATGGAAATCAGGAGATATGGATTTCGCACCATTTTTACGCTATGAATCTTATGACACACAAGCAAGCTTGCCCTTTAATAGTACGCGTGTAGAAGGTAGCCAGAATAAAGTATGGACCGTTGGTGCAAATTTCTGGCCAACCGCGCAAGTAGTGCTTAAAGCTGACTTCCAATCTTACGATAAAAAAGATGCAGAATTTGGCGATAAACGCTTAGACCTTGGTATGGGATACATGTTTTAGTTGAAATATATTGCTCAACATTTTATTAGCTTAACTCTGGGAAGGCTATTTAGTAAGTATTGGTATTATCAATGGCTGGCGCTGGCCTGTTTTTTGATAATACCAGTGACCTTATGGGCAGAGCCTTATCTGACTACGGCACAGTTTTTAGAAAATGCCTTTGGTGCTAGCCAGCCTAAGATAGAAACACTTTGGATAACAAAAGACGTGGCAGTTCAGACAGAAAAGATTCTAGGCCATGCGCCTAAACAACTGCGTATACGCTATTGGAGTAACGCCTCACAAACAGCATGGATACTAGATGAGGTGGGCAAGGAGGAGCCAATTACTGCAGGGTTTGTGATTCAATCAGGTAAATTAAATCAGGCAATGGTTTTAAATTACAGAGAAAGCCGTGGTGGCGAAGTGCGTCATTCCAACTTTTTAAAACAGTATCAGGGCGCTGATTTGCAGAAAGATTATCAACTGGATAAAAATATTGATGGCATATCAGGCGCGACTTTATCGGTACGTGCAATGGGGCGAATGGCAAGACTAGCTTTGTATTATGATCATATTAGTCATTCAGAAACACTTTTAACAGAGCCGCACTGAGCTAAATCCAAGCTATATTTAAGAATAAAGTTTCCATCTGCGACATTGCTCAATATTTTTTACGCCTGCACACGCATTTGATTTGTTATACTTAAACGTAACTATACAATTGATGATAGGCAAAACCTAAACATATGGCTGAACCCAAACAAAGATTATCTCGCCGCGCAATAGATGCGCCTAGTTTACGTGAGCGTGGTATTTACTTACTGCCTAATTTATTTACTTCAGCTGCTTTATTTGCAGGTTTTTTTGCAATTGTGCAAGCCATGAATGGTCGTTTTGAGCTTTCAGCGATGGCGATCTTTATTGCCATGGTGATGGATGGGCTAGATGGTCGTGTAGCGCGTATGACTAACACACAAAGTGCTTTTGGCGCTGAATATGATAGTTTGTCTGACATGGTGTCATTTGGCGTTGCACCAGCGCTTATATTATATGTATGGGCATTAAAGCCATTAGGAAAATTGGGCTGGCTAGCCGCCTTTGTATATTGCGCATGTGCAGCATTACGTTTAGCTAGATTTAATACTAAATTAGAAGATGAAAATCAAGATAAACGCTACTTTCAAGGCTTGCCTAGTCCTGCTGCTGCCGCTCTATTAGCTGGTTTTGTCTGGGTGTCGTATGAGTATGGTGTGAGCGGCCGTGATATATTTTTCGGCGTATTGCAATGGAAATGGATGGCATGGGGTATTACGATTTTTGCTGGCGCTTCTATGGTGAGTGATTTACGCTACTACAGTGGTAAAGATATTAACTTAAAAGACAGCGTACCGTTTTTTGTCATTTTGGGCATTATGCTGGCAATTGTGCTGATTTCATACAGTCCACCCGAGGTGTTATTCTTTATAATGATAGTTTACGCATTATCAGGCTATGCGCTGTGGGTACGTGGAAAATTTAAGCAAATTAAATCTGAAGAATGATGCTTAGTGAATATTACTGATTGATTTATTTGGTGCTAAATAACTTAAGCAGTAAATAAACTAAGTATTTGTCATCAAAATGCTTACTACTAAAAAATGCTTACTACTAAAGCGCTTATCATGTTGATAAATAAATTCAACCACTTAAACACTTGCGGAATGTTCTAAAAAATACTATATTTCTAATACTATGTTGAATTTACATATCTCAGTTGCTTTTTATGCGGTTAGCTTGTTAGCTAGCGCATTAATATTACGCAAATTTTTTGCGTTACGTGTTGTTGCGCTCCGTAACAACCACCTGCGCTAGCGCGCAAACTATACCCCCTCACACTATAGTATTGCTATACAGTATTTTTAAATGCTGTAATAAGCTCGTTTAGCGATATGCTAAATTTGAGCTAATTTTAAAATTAAACTCATTTTAAAATTAAACCCAAAAGTTAAACAAATTAAAAAGTTAGGTAATCGTTATGAATCAAATCAATAAGCAAGAACAAATCATTATTTTTGATACCACTTTGCGCGATGGCGAACAAAGCCCAGGCGCAGCCATGACCAAAGAAGAAAAAATTCGCATTGCGCGGCAACTTGAAAAATTAGGCGTCAATGTAATTGAGGCAGGCTTTGCTGCAGCTAGTCCAGGTGATTTTGATGCAATTTATGAGATTGCAAAAATTATTAAAACTTCTACCGTCTGCTCACTTGCGCGCGCCAGTGAAAACGATGTTCGCCGCGCAGGCGAGGCAATTAAGCCAGCTATGGAGCATGATCAAAAAAATGGACGTATTCATACGTTTATTGCTACTAGCAAGATCCATATGGAAAATAAGCTTCGCATGACGGAAGACCAAGTGGTGGAGCGTGCTGTGCAAGCAGTTAAATGGGCGTTGGAATACACAGATGACGTTGAGTTTTCAGCCGAGGATGCCGTGCGTTCAGAAATGGATTTTTTGATTCGCATTTTTGACGCAGTGATTCAAGCAGGTGCTACAACCATTAATGTACCTGACACCGTGGGTTACAGCATTCCTGCACCTTGGGGCGAAACCATGCGGGAATTGATCGCACGTGTACCGAATAGCGATAAAGTCGTGTGGTCTACCCATTGCCATAATGATTTAGGCATGGCCGTAGCTAACTCATTGGCCGCTGTAATGGGTGGTGCGCGTCAAGTGGAATGTACCATTAACGGCTTAGGTGAACGCGCCGGTAATGCAAGCTTAGAAGAAGTGGTGATGGCATTGCGCACCCGTAAAGATATTTTCAATCTTGAAACCAGCATTGATGCCACACAAATTGTACCTACCAGCAAATTAGTATCGACCATTACTGGCTACCCTGTACAGCCGAATAAGGCGATTGTCGGCGCGAATGCCTTTGCACATGAGTCAGGTATTCATCAGGATGGTGTATTGAAGCATCGTGAAACCTATGAAATCATGCGTGCTGAAGATGTAGGTTGGGGCGCGAATAAGTTAACCCTTGGTAAATTGTCTGGCCGCAATGCGTTTAGAACACGTTTGAAAGAATTGGGTATAGAGCTTGAAACTGAAGATTTGTTAAATGCGACATTCGCGCGCTTTAAAACATTGGCAGATAAAAAGTCTGAAATCTTTGATGAAGATTTGCATGCTTTGGTCAGTGATGAATATATTTCTGAAGCGACCGAGCACTTTAAATTGGTCTATTTGCAAGTAGCCTCCATTACTGGCGAAACGCCACATGCGATTCTCACTTTGTCAGAAAATGGCCATGAAAGTCGTGCAGAATCTGACGGTGGCGGCCCTGTAGATGCAGCATTTAAAGCCATTGAAAATATCGCCAATAGCGGCGCGCAGTTATTGCTTTACTCAGTCAATAACATCACTAGCGGCACTGATGCGCAAGGTGAAGTGACAGTCAGACTTTCAAAAGGTGACCGCATTGTTAATGGACAAGGGGCAGATACCGATATTGTAATTGCTTCCGCTAAGGCTTATTTGAATGCGCTTAATAAGATACAGTCTAAATCCGAGCGTGCCCACCCACAGGTGTAATTACTTGTAAAGTCGGCCAAATAATGTGTTGCGCGTGGTTTTTTACATAAGTACTAGCCTTACTATACGTACTGTCGGCGTTCAAGCGCCTTGTCTTTGGCCGATTTAACAAGTAATCAATTGGTTATGACCGATAAAAATAAAGCTTTACTGATTGTTTTAGCGCTGTTTTGTACCTATTTCATCTGGGGTTCAACTTATCTTGCGATACGTTTTGGCATAGAAAGCTTCCCGCCATTTTTAATGGCAGGGCTGCGTTTTACAGTGGCGGGTGTGATTTTATTTATCGTCATGCGCTTTTTAGGTTCACCAAATCCTACTAGAAAAGAGTGGTTAGGCGCTATTGCTATTGGTATTTTATTGCCTGCGTTAGGCAATGGCACGGTGTGTTACGTACAGCAAACAGTTTCTTCTAGTATGGCGGCCCTTTCAATTGCGACAGCGCCTATTTGGATGGCGATTTTTTCATCAATATGGGGTCATCACATTACACGTAAAGAATGGCTAGGTATCGCCATTGGTTTATCTGGCATTGTTTTACTGAATGTGGGGGGTAGTTTGCATGGTGATGTGGCTAGTGCCATGTTGCTGATACTTGCCGCGGCTTGTTGGTCATTTGGCTCAGTATGGAGTAAGCATCTTGCAATGCCCAGTGGATTGATGGCACCAGCCACGCAAATGCTTGCAGGCGGTGCGACGTTAATGCTTGTAAGTGGCTTGCAAGGTGAGGTTTGGCCAGAAACAATTAGTCATAAGTCGTGGGGTGCCATGCTATTTTTGGTCGTGCTGGGATCATTGGTAGCTTATAGTGCTTATCAATATTTACTTAAAACTGTACGTCCATTAGTGGCTACGAGTAATACGTTTGTGAATCCTGTAATAGCATTTACTGTTGGTATTTGGTTTGCAAATGAACATGTGGACACTAACGAGTACATTGCGCTAGCTATCATATTGCTTGGCGTATTTTTAGTGTTGACGGCAGGCAATAACGACCCTGCTAAAGAAATTAATCATTAACTAATCAGAAATAAAATTCTATGCAAAATTTAGCTTTATTTGACCTTGATAACACCCTGCTTGCTGGCGACAGTGATTACAACTGGAGCCTGTTTTTAATTGATGAAGGTTTGCTTGATGCACTAACACATCACGAACGTAACGAGCAGTTTTATCTAGATTACAAAAATGGTAATTTAGATATTTTCAAGTTTTTAGAATTTCAATTAAAACCACTTTCACAACACTCTAAAAAATTCTTAGATGCGCTACACCTAAAATATATGGATAAAGTCATCCGCCCAATGATGACGCAAAAAGCGCAAGATATAGTGAATAAACATCAAGCTGCAGGAGACCTGTGCATCGTCATTACCGCAACGAATAGCTTTGTCACTAAACCTATTGCTACAGCCTATGGTATCGAACATTTAATTGGCACTGATCCTGAAATGGTGAATGGTGAATACACGGGAGGTGTCATTGGCGTTCCTAGTTTTCAGGAAGGTAAAGTCACTCGCATTAACCAATGGCTAGAGGCACGAGGTCAGCAATTGAGCGATTATAAAACTAGTTATTTTTATAGCGATTCACACAATGATTTACCGCTGATGAAG
>JACMNP010000044.1 GCA_014378495.1 Methylotenera sp.
GTTTGGCTTAATTTTCCTAGTTCAGTTTTTTCAAAAGACTCACATTTTATGGCTTTAGCATTCACTGCTAATTTAGCAATTTCATCAGCATGTATTTCTAATGGTAGTAGTAAGGCTAACAGTAGTAGTGTTTTCATTATTATTAGTTTTTAAATGTAGTCTAAACGAGTTTATCTATTATAAGCATGTATTGAGAATGCAATACTTTATCTATTCAGGATATATGGTGCTGATGCACCGCTAAGTTTTGAATTATTAAGAAAGTGTTATATTAAATTATCAAACCTAATATTTAATACCCTTAATTTTAATTTTTACAAGCAATTGATTTTAAATGAAAATAAAATAAGTGTTAGCCTCTTTCTATTTTGGCTTGTCAGTTTTATCTTACAGAAAATTCAGAATTACCCTACTCATGTGTTTAATCATATTTGTATAATATTTAAGTGGAATTCCGCAAAATAATGATGTTATAAAACTCATTAATGGTGCACGAATATAAATTGAATATTAAATGGGAGTTATAAATGAATAAATATAAAAAATTATCAATCGCAGCTTTAGTACTTTTATTCACTGTCGGGTTGACCGCCTGTGAAAAAGGACCTGCAGAAAAAGCAGGTGAAAAAATAGATAATGCCACTGAAAAGATGGGCGATAAAATCGAAAGTACAACGGATAAAGCGGGTGATAAACTTGAGGAAGCTGGCGACAAAATTAAGAATAAAACAGATTAAATCTTTTAATGTAGTTGTTTAAAAATCAAACCTAGCTACCAATTTATTAAATGTGTAATTCTAAAGCCGCCAAAATTTATTGCCTAGATATTAAAAATAGTCTGGAAATTAGAAATTGACGAATCAATTTGGTCTTTTATTATTGATGTTACTACTAATTAATTTATGCCAAGTTTTAAAGTAAACAGTTTCAATCAATAAACAGGAGCAATACATGAGTAAAGTGATTGGCTATGCAGCACATTCTGCCAAAGAGAAGTTAGTACCTTTTAATTTTGAACGCCGTAGCTTGGGGGTTAAAGATATACAAATTGATATTCTGTTTTGTGGTGTTTGCCATTCAGACTTACATACAGCACGAAATGAATGGCAAAACGCGGTTTATCCTGTAGTACCAGGACACGAGATTGTTGGGCGCGTAATCAGTGTGGGTGCCAATGTTAAAGCATTTAAAGTGGGCGATTTAGCAGGGGTTGGTTGTTTGGTAGATTCATGTCGCGTATGCCCAGATTGCACAGACGGTTTAGAGCAATATTGTGATGGTGAGATTTTTACTTATAATAGCGAAGATAAACATTACGGAGATAACCACAGCGGAAAAATGACTTATGGTGGTTATTCAAATCAGATAGTGGTGGATGAACATTTTGTATTACATATTCCAAGCAATTTAAATTTGGCTGCAGTAGCGCCTTTATTGTGTGCGGGTATTACTACTTATTCGCCCTTAAGGCATTGGAAAGTGGGTCCAGGTAGTAAAGTGGGTATTGTTGGCTTAGGTGGTCTAGGCCATATGGCTGTAAAGTTAGCGCACGCAATGGGCGCGCATGTGGTGTTATTTACAACATCACCAGATAAGGTAGTAGACGCTAAACGACTGGGTGCGGATGAAGTAGTGATTTCAAAAAATCCAGAGGAAATGAATGCGCATGCTAAAAGTTTTGACTTCATCCTCAATACAGTTGCTGCTTCACATAATCTAGATGTATTTACAGCATTATTAAAACGTGATGGCACCATGTGCTTGAATGGTGTGCCAGAGCATCCGCATCCGTCACCAAGCATATTCAATCTAATTTTTAAACGCAGACAAATTGCTGGTTCGTTGATTGGTGGAATTAAAGAAACACAAGAAATGTTGGATTTTTGCGCCAAACACAATATTACTTCTGACATTGAAGTGATTGCGATGAAAGATGTCAATGAAGCTTACGAACGCATGTTGAAAGGTGACGTAAAATATCGCTTTGTGATTGATATGGCAACACTCAAAGCGTAGTTTGCTAATCATCTAGTTTCTAATCATCAGTGTGCTAATTAAAATTTAGCTACTTTGTAAGTTAAACCCGCAATTCGCGTTGTCGCGACTGCGGGTTTTAATTTGTAAACTAAAAACTGACCAAAAGCAAAAACTTAGTTTGGTTAGGATAGTTATCGAACAATATATTCATCATTGCGCTAAAATATTTTATGAATTGTGTGTATTTAATATTTAATTAGTTGTATATACCGTTAAGTATAGAAGCTTGTAATGCTAGTTTGTGCAAAGATGTTATGATTAAATAGTTCGAGCTTCGAGCATATAAGAGACTATTTTAATAGTAATTTTTACGCACAAATTCAGGATAGATGATGACTAAACCTATTTATTTTACGTCAATATTAGCTGCAACATTCTTTAGTCTATCTCAACCAGCCACAGCTGCTGGTTTTGGTCTTGTAGAGCAGGGCGCGACAATGGGTAATGCTTTTGCTGGGGGAGCTGCCGCTGCAGAAGATGCAAGTACCGTTTATTTTAATCCTGCAGGGATGACTTATCTGCCAGATAATCAACTGGTGATGGGGCTGCATGCAGCACGACCTTCAGCAAACTTCAGTAATGATGGTTCAACTAGGTCAGCAGCTACTGGTGGTGTTTCAACGCCTGGAGGCGATGGAGGGGATGGCGGTAGTTGGGCTTTCATTCCCTATATTTACTACGCGAAATCATTAACACCAGATATTAAACTAGGTATTGCAATCAGCCCATTGTTCGGTTTAAAAACTGAATATGACAAAGATTGGGTAGGACGCTATCAGGGTATAAAGTCTGACCTTAAAACAATTAATATCAACCCTTCTATAGCATTTAAAGTAAATGACCAGATTTCTCTAGGTTTCGGTGTCTCTGCAATGCGTGCAAGTGCAGAACTTACAAATGCAGTAGATTTTGGAACAATTTTATTGGCTTTTCCAGCTCCCAATCCAGCATTAATCCAAAAACGTGATGGTATTGCTACCATCAAAGGGGACGATTGGGGCTTTGGATGGAATATGGGCGCGATATTCCAAGTATCTGATGCGACTCGTTTAGGTTTGTCCTATCGATCCCAAGTTCATGAAAAGTTAGATGGTACAGTTTCATTCAGTAACGTACCTTCACAGTTTGCTGCAAGTCCTGCGTTGTCAAAAACTTTTGCGAAAGGCAATATCACGGCTAAGTTAGTGACACCAGATAGTTTATCCGCTGCCATATTTCATAAAATAAATGAACAATGGGATATTGCTGGCGATGTAGTTTGGACGCGTTGGAGTAGTTTTAAAGATTTGACAGTAGTAAGAAGCTCCGGTGACCAAGTAGCTAGCATTCCAGAAAATTGGAAAAATGCAGTTAGAGTTGCTGTTGGTACAAGTTACAAATATAACGATCGTCTCAAGCTACGTACAGGCATTGCTTATGATGAAAGCCCGATACCTGATGATTTTAGGACGCCTCGAATTCCTGATAGTGATCGTATTTGGTTGTCATTAGGGGGTGGTTATAAACTATCGCCCACTAGTACGGTCGATATTGCTTATACCCATATATTTTTTGAAGGTAGTAAGTTAAATAGAGCAACTGAAAGTACATTGAATGCGTTGAAAGATAATCTAAAAGGTAGTTATGATAATTATGCAAATATTTTAAGTGCTCAATACACTTACTCTTTTTAATTAATCTATTAGTAATTAAGTCATTTATTTTAAATTTTTAGGATTAGAAAATTGATTGCTACACCTTCAGCAAAAGAAGTACGAAAAGCACTATCTGAATATGCTACTCCTGCAACAAGCGCAGGCGTTGTAATTTTTTTAGTCGATATTGCAAGTTATATTGCTGCAATAGCTTTAGTTTTATTTGCGCCTTGGCTTATATTGAAAATAATTGCTGGCATTTTTGCAGGTGCCAAAATGGCAAATTTAGCTACTATAGGGCATGATTCAGCGCACAATATTCTGACAAAATCACGGCAATTAAATAAATGGATTGCAATTGCTTCGTTTACTCCAGGTTTGTTCAATTACAGGCTATGGATTTATGATCATCATAATTTGCACCATCATAATACTAACGAACTACATCCTGATTCGTACACTCCACTCTCAGTACTGGAATATAAAAATTTGAGTAAGTGGCAACAATTTAAATATCGGTTTTACCGATCAACATCATTGTGGTCATTTGGTGTTTATTATATTTTTGAGCGATGGTCGCAAGTAAAATGTTTTCCACGTAGCAATATGCCCAAACATGTACAAAAGGCAGCATGGCCACATAGTCTATATTTGATCGTATACTTTTTAGCGTTTATAACTCTATTAATTAGTGCACCTTTGTATTCTAAAACTACTGCACTGACAGCTATCGTTTGTGGGTTTATTATTCCATTTTATATATTTCAGTCTTTATTTGCGTTTACTGTTTTTGTACAACATACACATCCAAGAGTTATTTGGTTCAAGAACAAGCCAAATCGTAATGAGGAGGGACGCCAAGACTATATTTCTGTGCAACTAAAATTTCCTAAATTTTTATCGTTACTCATGCACCATGTCTATGATCATGCAGCACATCATGCGCATATTGGTATTCCATGTTACAAACTACCTGAAGCACAAGTAAAGCTCAATATGTTGATCGGAGAAAACGCTATTTCTGAGCCGTTTACATTCGCGTGGCTCCAGCAAGTGAAAAGACATTGCAAATTATATGATTATGAAAATCAGCAATGGCTAGATTTTGATGGCAAAGTGAGTAAGTTAGAAGAAAACACAAAAATGAATAAACTAGTGATATATAACTAATCTCGTCTCTAGTGAACCTAAAAAATAAACTTTTAGGTTCACTCCAAATTTAAACTTGTAAAAGTTTTTTTATTTTTTTTAAATCCTGACTGCATTTATCTTGAGATGATTTGATGTTGAGGCTATAGTTGTTCGCATAAACTAAGTTTCAATTGTGATTAATCAATCCAACTAGGAGAAATAGCATGAATGCAGTCGTAGATTTTCATCAGTTAAGTACATTAAAATTCCAACAAATCACCACACGTTTTGATAATGAATTTGGCGTGATGTGGTCAATCATGCAACCAGAGCCTAGGCCTTGCTTTAATAAAATTTGCTTGAATGATTTATTGCAACACCATACTTATTTGCAAAATGTACAGGGTCAAATCATTTCACAAGGCAAGTCAGCACAAGTTAATTACTTGATATTAGCCTCAAGTATGGATGGAGTATTTAACTTAGGTGGAGATTTGTCAGTATTTAAAGAACTGATTCTGGCGCAGGATAGAGAGCACTTACTTGCCTATGCTAAGCTTTGTACAGAAAATTTGTGGACTTTTTATAGCATGCAAGCGCCAATTACTACTATTGCTTTGGTGCAAGGCCAGGCAATGGGTGGTGGTTTCGAATCTGCCTTATCAGCACATATTCTGATTGCTGAGAAAAGCGCAATGATGGGATTACCTGAAGTTTTATTCAATCTATTTCCTGGTATGGGTGCTTTAAGTTTCTTATCTCGTAAAGTTGGTATGCATACTGCTGAACAAATGGTACGTTCAGGAAAGATTTATACAGGTGAAGAGCTTTATAAAATGGGCGTTGTAGATGTGTTGGCAGAAGACGGTCAAGGTGAATATGCATTGAATAACTGGGTGAAAAAGAATCATCGTTCTCTTAATTCTTTTCAAGCGATTAACCGAGCAAAACAACGCGTAAACCCTCTCACGATTAATGAGTTAAATGAGATTACCGAAATTTGGGTAGATGCAGCACTTCGCTTAGATGAACGTAATTTAAAAGTGATGGAAAGATTGGTGCGTGCGCAAAATTCAAAAGTCAATACTGATGTTTCACATATCAATCAAAAGCAGTCCGCATAATATGAAATTATTTGTTGAGGACTGCCTCAGGCCGCCTGAGATAGTCTTCAACTGAAACTGTCACTTTAGAAAATTCAACATTTAAACTATTAAGTAATTCAGTCGCATCATTTGATGAGGTTGAAGCAGTTAAATGCCCAATTGTCTCAGTTGTTTTCGCAAGCTGTAGCGCGCCTACACTCAAACTATTCCCTTTAAGTGCGTGGCAATAATCATGCAACTCACCAAAACGTTTTTGTTTAAGATTCAATTCGATTTTATCAATTAATTTGACGCAATCTGCTAAGTAGTTTCTAAGTAGACGATGCATAAATAGATCATCACCTGCACCAATTTTTTCAAGCTCTTTTAGCGTATTTAAGTCTAATGATTTGTTACTAGCTTTTAAAGAAGTGACTAAATTTACAGGGTTGTTCAGTGCACCATTCATCCATTTTGTAGCAGTACCAGCGGGAAGATTGAGAATATTTTCAATCGTACTGAACAAAGTTGCCGCATCTACTGGTTTAGCTAAAAATGCGTCAAATCCAGCTTCTGTAGCGGCTTCTCGTGCAGATAATGTGGCATCAGCAGTAAATAAGATAAATCTGGTATCTTTATCGTTTGGCTCTGTAAATCTGTAAAGTTTTAATGCATCAGTGCCACTCATTTTAGCCATGTTTAAATCGGTAATGACTAAATCAAATTTCCTTTGCTCTAGTGCATCCAACATTTCATCACCATTTGAGGCAAGTTCAATTTGATGACCTGGTAAAGCTAATAAACGTGTAAGTATTTTTTGGTTGGTACTGTCATCTTCACATACCAAAATGTGAAGTGCATCAATATTAGTGTTCGCTCTTACTCTAGCTAGTGGCACTATTGATGCATAAGCAGGCACTTCGATTACAGGTTCGATGGCAATATTTTTTTCTAAGGTAAGCACAAACCAAAAACGACTACCTACGCCTTCAGTACTTTGAAAGTTCAGCGTACCACCCATCGCCTCAACCATATGTTTTGCAATGGTAAGCCCTAAACCACTGCCACCAAACTTTCTAGTGGTAGATGAATCTGCCTGCGTGAAGCTATCAAAGATAGTACTTTGTTTACTAGCAGGTATGCCCTCACCAGTATCAGCAACTTCAAAGCTAACTGTAGATCTATCATCATCATCATATAAAACCGTAGCTGAAATAGTTACGCTACCATATTGGGTAAATTTAACTGCGTTACCCATGAGATTAGCTAATACTTGGCGTAATACAAATGCATCACCTTTTAGATTGCTTAATGAATCGGAGATGCTTGCACCAATATGAATGCCCTTAGCGTTTGATTGAGTCCGGAAAATTTCAAGTGTATCGTGTACGGCATCTTTAGGAGAAAATACAACATTTTCAATGGTAAATTTTCGTTCTTCAATTTTGGTGAAATCTAACACGTTATTTAATAGAGAAAGTAGTAATTTAGAAGAACCTTCTAAAGTCTTAAGTAAGTCTTGCTGGTCTGCATTCAGTGGCGTAGTTCTAAATAATGTACTGATACCAATAATACCGTTAAGTGGTGTGCGAATTTCATGGCTCATATTAGCTACAAAGCGAGTTTTGGCAAGACTAGCTTCAGCGGCCTTTTGTCGTTCTATTTCAACTTTATCTTTAGCTTCATGTAATCGAGTGATAAGTTTTGCCACATAAAGAGGCAACGCAATTAACATCACGATAAGACTGTAGCCAATTGTTTGATGCGTTTGCCAATACGGACTAAAGTTAGTGGCAATCATAAAGCCGCCTACAGCAAGAATCTGAGCGTGATAAAGATACTTCTTACCAAATCTAAAACCATTACCAAAAATCACCCACAGGTAAACAGCAACTAGCATCACGCCAATATCGGCGGTTAATGCCATAAAGGTAGAGGCTGCCCCTATGTCTAACCAAGCACCTGCTAGCCTGCGATGGATAGGGTTGAACTTATTTTTTACAATGGCATACATGAGTACAATTGCAAGCATTTCAAAAATAAAATCAATTTTAAAGGCAACATACTCCTGATGACTCAATGAATTGCTTAAATAGCTATAAGTGACCAAGCCCAATATTGCAATACCAACAACTATCCTTATGGCAGCTTGTTCAAGCTCTAACGGGTCGCAATGGCTAGCGGCCTCTTTATACCAATTTTTAAATAATGTCAGCATGTCTACTCGCTAATCAGTCAGCCCTAGGCTGTAATGTTGTTTGCTCTGTTCAAGCAAGGTTTTAGCAACTGTTGCTAGTTCTTGTGTTTGAGCTGGTTTGGTTAAGCATGCTGCCGCGCCTGCTGCAAGTAATTCTTGTTGTATGGTTTTATCCTTAATTGCTGTGACTACAATAATAGAGCTCAATAAAATATTGCATGCTTTTTTAATCGCTAAAACAAATTGCATACCGTCCATTCGGTGCATGCGGAAATCTGTGATTATTAAGTCTACCTGTTTATTTTGCATCCAGTCTAGGGCCTCAATTGGGTCAGTCATCTTCACAATTTTCAGATTCATTTTTAGTGATTTCAAAATTGCAGCATGAATATCTAGCACTGTAGGCTGATCATCAATTAATAAAGCCGTTTGTCTAAATTTTGCTGCACTACGAATATCACTCACTTTCATCATCATTTAATGTGTTGCTGAATGTTCGGTATAAATTTTTTCAATAACACTGCGCATCGATAACATCACCACTACTAATTCTGGGTCAAAATGTTTACCACTTTCATTACTAATATATTCCAACGCTTTATCAATGCTCCAAGCTTCTTTGTATGGACGTACGCTTGTTAAAGCATCGAATACGTCTGCAACCGCAACTATTCTTGCTGAAAGTGGAATATCTTCACCTTTCAAACCGTTAGGATAGCCAGTACCATCAAATCGCTCATGATGCGCCAGCGCGATTTCGCCGCCTTTTTGTAAATATTTAGAAGGGCTATCCTGTAATATTTCATATCCAATCAATGGATGTTTACGCATATTCTTCAATTCGTCAGCGTCAAGCGGCCCTTTTTTAAGCAGGATACTGTCAGGAATGCCAATTTTGCCAATATCATGTAATGGTGAAGCAAGTTCAATAATTTCAGCATCCTCTTCATTAAAGCCTATCGCCTCTGCAATCGCTCTGCTATATAGTGACATACGTTGTAAATGCATCGCAGTATCGTAATCTTTATGTTCACCTGCTCGTGCGAGGCGCATCAATGTTTCTTTCTCACGGGCCTTAATTTCAACAGTCGCTGCTTTCACTAAACTTTCAAGCAGATTACTTTTAGTCTGTAATGCAATATGCTGTTGGCGCATCGTAAGTAAGTTTTTACTACGCGCTGTACATTCATACACATCTACAGGTTTACTCAAAAAATCTGCCACACCTGCATCTAATGCTGCATAACGCGTTTCAGCATCTTTTTTAATCGTAATCATAATTACAGGCACAAATTTGTATTGTGGTAGCGTTTTAAGCAAACGTACAAACTCAACACCGTTCATTTCTGGCATTACATAATCTACCAGTACTAAATCTGCCGTATGTTCAGTCGCCCATTCCAATGCCTCTTCTGGATTGGTTCTTTCAAATACTTTAGTTTTAGGGTTAATACTTTTCACCACATGTGAAAGTATGGTTCTACTAGTTGATTGATCATCA
>JACMNP010000045.1 GCA_014378495.1 Methylotenera sp.
AAACTATCTAAATACCTTTCAAATCATAGATTAGCTGGATGTGTTAGTTAGCCTTAAATAACTTAAAGCAGATGTCATGCTAAAGACATTAAATGCCCGCTATAATAATGTTAACCTAAACACTATTTAGCCAAACTTAATAACGAAGCCTATGAAAATTCAAACGATACAAACCACTCCATTTGATGACCAAAAACCTGGTACTTCAGGGTTGCGTAAAAAAGTAAAAGTCTTTCAGCAGCCTCATTATTTAGAAAATTTTGTGCAAAGTATTTTTGATACTTTGTTAGACGATGACGGATTGCCATCAGGCGCCGTTCTTACGATAGGTGGCGATGGCCGCTATCATAACCGTGACGCCATTCAAACTATTATTAAAATGGCGGCAGCGAATGGTTTTACACGTGTGCTAGTTGGACAAGCTGGTATTTTATCAACACCCGCCGTTTCGCATTTAATTAGGAAATATAAAACATTTGGCGGCATGGTTTTGTCGGCAAGTCATAATCAAGGCGGTGTTAACGGTGATTTTGGTATTAAATATAATATTAGCAATGGCGGCCCTGCACCTGAAAAAATAACCGATACCATATTCGCTAAAAGCAAAGTGATCGCAATATACAAGATTGCAGAATTGCCTAAGATTGATATAGATACGGTGGGCGAAATAGCTTTTGATGGCGTCATTCAAAATACTAAATTCGTAGTACAAGTAATTAATGCAGTAGATGATTACGCAGATTTAATGCAAACGTTATTTGATTTTCCAGCGATTAAATCGTTATTAGCGAGTGGATTTAAAATGAAGTTTGATGCGATGCATGCCGTTACTGGTCCATATGCGCAGGAAATTTTTGTTAATCGACTTGGTGCACCTGCTAATAGCTTAATGAACTGTATCCCATCTGAAGATTTTGGCGGCGGTCATCCTGATCCAAATTTAACTTATGCTGAAGATCTAGTGAATATCATGTTTGCAGGTGAAGCTGCGCTAGATTTTGGCGCAGCTTCAGATGGTGATGGCGACCGTAATATGATTTTGGGCAAAAATTTCTTTGTCACACCTTCTGATAGCCTCGCCGTACTTGCTGCTAATGCCACATTAGTCCCTGCGTATAAACAAGGTATTGCCGGCGTAGCCCGCTCTATGCCAACTAGCGGCGCAGCAGACCGAGTGGCGGCTAAATTAAATATTCCATGTTATGAAACGCCTACAGGCTGGAAGTTTTTTGGCAATTTAATGGATGCTGGCAAAGTAACACTATGCGGTGAAGAAAGCTTTGGTACAAGCTCTAGCCATGTCAGAGAGAAAGATGGGCTTTGGGCCGTGTTATTTTGGTTAAACATTCTAGCGCAAAAGAATGTTGAAAATGGCATTGTATCGGTAGAGAAAATACTGATGTCACACTGGCTTGAGTATGGTCGTAATGTTTACTCTAGACATGATTATGAGGCAATTCCTACGGAAGCAGCTAATCTTGTCATTGCACATATTAAAGCGCAGTTCACTAGCTTAGTGGGCCAATCTTTCGGGACGTATATCGTCAAAACTTGTGATGACTTTAGCTATCATGATCCTATCGATGGCTCTATTAGTCACAATCAAGGCACTCGTATTTTGTTTGAAGATGGCTCCCGAATCATTTTCAGATTGTCAGGTACGGGTACGGAGGGTGCTACTTTGCGCATCTATTTGGAAGCGTTTGAACCAGATAGCACAAAACATCACTTAGATGCACAAGTCGCTTTGGCAAAAATGATTGATATTGCCCTACAAATATCACAATTAAAAGAGAGAACAGGTAGGCTGGCACCAACGGTCATTACTTAATTTAAAATTAATTGATAAATGCTGCTAAGCAGACTCAAATAATAAGGCCAGCACATAGCTGGCCTTATTATTTAATAACGAGTGAGTATTTATTTACTAGTCAGGCCTTTTGCGCCCCATTGCTGAGCAGTGATTTCACTAGTGCCAGCAGTATCCATTTTTGCGAAAACAGCATCATGGAAAGCCAAGAACTCTTCTTTAGTCACTGTATGGTCACCATCTTTATCCATCATGCTCATCATTTTCATGGAGCGCAACTCATGGCTGTAACCCCCTGTTGTCAAATCTAATTTTGATTTACTTGAAGGACCTGCCCATTCTTTAGCGTCCACAATGCCATCTTTGTTAGTGTCAAGCTCGTCAAAAAGTTTACCGTAATAAGTGTCATATTCTGTTTTAGTTACTTTATGGTCGCCATCAGCATCGATCATTTTCATCATGGCCATTTTGTGCATTTGAGTTGCGTAGCCACCTGTGGTTAACATTGGTTCTGCTGAAAAAGCAGGGGCTGAAAATACTGCTGTTGTTAATAATGTTGCTGCAATTAATAAAGAACTTCTAAGTTGAAAATTCATGATAACCTCCAGGTTAAATTACATAAAAACATGTTTAATAAAATGAAATGAACTTGCAAACCTTAGTCTGTGAGCAACTCCACTTACTTACATTTATTTTCAACAAGAGGTCAGTCCGTCATTTATTCTTAATGTAATCAATGACATCTGATATTAAATTTTTTATGTAAAGCTGAGGTAATCTTCCATTATTGATTCATCAGCTTAATCCTGAAGTTAATCATCTACTTGCTTAATAGTCATTTGGCCTTTGTAAAGCCGAACATCCATCCGACCTAAAAATGACATACCGAGTAACACGTCCCCATCTAGGCCAGGCGCTATCATCGCAGCAACATCATGTGCCTCAACGCCACCTACTTTGACTGAGTTGAGGCGCACCATATAACCAATACTATCGCCATTAGCCGTATTGGTGCGTATTGCATTAATGCTTTTTAGATTAAGTTTATCGGCAACACCTTGTGAAATCGCTACACCTGTGGCGCCAGTATCGACTAATACTTCTATTTTTTTTCCATTAATCAGGGCTTCAGCACGGTAATGACCATCCAGGCCACGCTTTAAAACTACCGTACTAGCCTCACCTAATCGATTAATTTTGTTTGGATTTTGAATGTTGTCAGCCAAATAATAAATAAGGCCAGCGAGAGAAAGCCAGATAATAGCGACGATTAAGGTATTTCGTGACATAGATAATAGCGTTTGAATAAACTTGCTATCAAGATTGGTCTGTTTCGGCTAAATTGCAATAGCCTGTTGCTGAGCGATAGCAGGCTTAGAGCGTAATATATTTAAAGGCAATCGCAACGATAGCGAAGTAAGTGAGGTGATGTAATAGTTGGTCAAAACCTAGCAATATCCAAAACCATTCACTGTTATCTGCATTAAGGTTTAGCTTGTTATTGGCATTCATTTTTGCCCAATCAATGTGGTAATGAATCACAGCGTCTGCCAATGCGAACATCCATGCATCTATTCCTAGCCAAAATGCCAGTACCATAAAAGTGCCAACGCCATGCAACACAGAGTGTGCTACGCCGCCAATATGTCCGTAGTCGCCCTTATTGCGATACATCCATGAAAAAGCCTGTAACGGAAAGTCACAGACAAAATGCTTCACAAATAGCCATACTAAAGCTTCAAACATTGCGTTGCCTTGGCGTTAGATACGTTAGGTAGATTACGGTAACTTACTCAGCTTCTTCAATCCAAGCCAGCTGTATAGCTTCTAAAATTTTCTCACCACATTTATCTGGCGTATCGCTAAAGCCCTCTAAACCTAATACCCACTGCATTAAATCTGTAAAGCGTATTGTTTTTGGATCAATCTCAGGGTATTGATCATAAAGCGTTTCCGCAATGGTTAAAGTGTCAGTCCATTTCATGCTATTGATTCCTAACGCTATACAATCAGTTGATTATAGCGCGACTAGCGGCGCATGGTTTAAACTAGCCATAAGAAAATCGTAACTTTAAAAGCGGCATAAACTAGGAAAAACGGCATAAACCAGCCAAAAAAATACCCACAACACTGATGACTGCGTTGTGGGTCAAGGGGCGTGATTTTGGAGATATACGCTACATTACTATATGCAAAGCGCATGCCAATTTAATTTATTATTTAATTCATATACTTATATCTAGCACAATGTTATTTCAAGTGTAAATTAACTAATACAACCACCAAATTGGTTATATTCAGCCACCAATTATTTTGATGCAACATTCCCTGCTTGCAACTTGACTTTAATCTTCATGTCACAGCGTGGTAAAATAAAGGGCTAGCAAAATATAACTACCTATCATTAGTTACACGTATAAAGTAATTTAACTCATTCTAATTTTAAGTCTTTGGAAAAACTAAACACCATGTCAGTCGCATCGAATAAAGCACCATTTAATTACGCTAATACCTTGAACCAAGCTGACCCAACTTTGTGGGGGATGATGGAGCAAGAAGTTGTGCGTCAGCATGACCATATTGAACTCATTGCTTCTGAAAATTACACTAGCCCAGCAGTCATGCAGGCACAAGGTTCTCAGCTCACTAATAAGTACGCTGAAGGTTATCCAGGCAAACGTTTTTATGGCGGCTGTGAATTTGTAGACCAAGTGGAGCAATTAGCGATTGACCGATTAAAGGCGTTGTATGGTGCAGAGTATGCAAACGTTCAGCCACATTCTGGTTCACAGGCGAATCAGGCGGTGTATTTCTCTATTTTAAAGCCAGGTGATACCGTCATGGGAATGAATCTTGGTCATGGCGGCCATTTAACACATGGTTCGCCAGCGAACTTGTCAGGTAAATTATTTAATATCGTGGCTTATGGCTTAAATGATAAAGAAGAAATTGATTACGATGAAATGGAGCGTATCGCAATTGAGGCCAAGCCAAAGCTGTTAATTGGCGGTGCTTCGGCCTATGCTTTGCGTTTCGATTGGGCGCGCATGAGCGAAATCGCTAAAAAAGTTGGTGCCTATTTCATGGTGGATATGGCGCATTATTCAGGTTTGATTGCTGCGGGCGTGTACCCAAATCCAGTGCCACATGCGGACTTTGTGACTTCAACAACGCACAAAACATTGCGCGGCCCACGTGGCGGTATTATTTTAGCTAAAGCTGAATTTGAAAAGTCAATCAATTCAAACGTGTTCCCGAGCTTGCAAGGCGGCCCGCTGATGCATGTAATCGCTGCAAAAGCGACCGCATTCCTAGAAGCTGCACAACCTGAATTTAAATCCTACCAAACACAAGTGATTAAAAATGCACAAGCAATGGCAGAGGCTTTAGCTGCGCGCGGTTTGCGCATTATTTCTGGCCGAACAGAGTCGCACATGTTCATGGTGGATTTACGTCCAAAAGGGCTTACAGGTAAAGCAGCAGATGCTGCGCTAGGTTTGGCACATATTACTGTAAATAAAAATGCGATTCCTAATGATCCAGAAAGTCCGTTCGTGACTTCAGGAATCCGCATTGGTGCGCCAGCGATTACCACGCGCGGTTTTAAAGAAGAAGAAGCGAAAATTGTTGCTAATCTGATTGCCGATGTATTAGATAATCCAGCGGATGAGGCGTTGATTGCGGCAACTAAAGCTAAAGTGCATGCGCTGACTTCGCGATTCCCTGTGTACCAAAATTAATTGCAAGTAAACGGATCGCTAGTAAATTAATCGCAAGTTAATAAATCGTAAGTAAACTAAGAAATTGGACTCATTGTGAAATGCCCCTTTTGTGGTGATGCAGATACTCAAGTCATTGACTCTAGAGTCAATGATGAGGGGGACTCTATTCGTCGCCGCCGTAAATGCGGAGTGTGTGATAAACGGTTTACCACTTACGAAACTGCAGAATTGCATATGCCGCAAGTGGTGAAAACGAATGGCACGCGTGAGGAGTTTAGCCGTGATAAATTGCGTTTGTCATTCTCACGCGCATTGCATAAGCGGCCTGTACCTACTGAATACGTAGATCATGCTTTAGATAGGATCTCACAAAAACTATTGAGTTTGGGCGAGCGTGAAATTCCAGCTAGAACCTTGGGTGAAAGTGTGATGCATGAGCTTAAGCTAATGGATAAAGTGGCTTACATTAGATTCGCATCGGTGTATCGTAGCTTCTCAGATGTAGATGATTTTAATGATGTTATTCGAGATTTAGATAAGCCTTCCAACACGGTTAAACGTAGACTCACGGATGCTGATTAAGCGCTTTATTTAAGTAATTGTTTGAATTTATAATTAAAAAAATTAAGGAAATAAGCGATGAAGTTAATTAACTGGGCCTCGATTGCACTAGCAGCTTTTACAGTGCTATTGACCATTGTTTTTTTTACTTGGTGGGCAATGAAAGATAGCGTGGTATTTGGTAGTGAGAAGTTTGACCAAACCAAATGGATGCAAGCTGCAGCTACGATTGAAACAGAGTGCAAACGTGGTGATATGGCATATGATTTACAGCAACATATTCTAGGTAAAGGCGCACCTAGAGAGGCAATAAACGTGTTGCTAGGACGCCCTAGCTATGAAGATGCGCATTCTATTGAGTATGATTTAGGTAAATGTATGCATGTTTATCATGGCTTACTTATCTATTTTGATGAAAATAATCGTTTAGCGAATAGTCGTATCTCATCGCATTAATTTAAATTTGTCCATCGTGCTTTTTTCTTAATAATATTATTTTTTGCGCCAACATTAAGTCTTATTAAAAAATGTTCTCAGTGGCAGACCATACCTATATGACTCTCGCGCTACGGCTAGCAGCGCAGGGCTTATATACGACGCAACCAAATCCACGGGTAGGTTGTGTTATCGTGAAAAGCAATCAAATAGTCGGCCAAGGCGCGCATTTAAAAGCAGGCGAGCCGCATGCCGAAGTTTACGCTTTGCGTGAGGCTGGAGAAGATGCAGCAGGTGCCGATGCTTACGTAACGCTGGAGCCTTGCAATCATCATGGGCGCACACCGCCTTGTGTGGATGCGATAATCGCCGCTAACGTTAAGCGTGTAGTGGTTGCTATGCAAGACCCAAATCCGCTGGTGGCTGGTAACGGTATAAAACGCTTGCAGGCACATGGCATTACCGTTGAACTAGGTTTGATGCAGCATGACGCAGTTGCATTAAATGTAGGCTTCATTTCACGTATGACGACAGGTTTACCTTATGTGCGCAGTAAAATCGCGGCAAGCTTAGATGGCCGCACGGCGCTTAATAATGGTAAAAGTTTGTGGATCACAGGCGAGCCCGCAAGGTTAGATGTTCAGCATTGGCGCGCGCAATCTTGTGCCATTATCACTGGCATCGGTACGGTGTTAGTTGATAATCCTACTATGAATGTGCGTTTTCCTCATGTAAAGCGCCAGCCAATAAGGGTGATTGTGGATAGTCAACTGCAAACACCTGTCGATTGTAAAATGCTTGCAGCCGATAGGTTGCAACAAAGCCCTGTCATCATTGCTTACGCAACTGATGTAAACAGTAGAGTGGCTACCCTTAGTGCGACAGGAGCTAAATTACTACAGATGCCAAATGCAAACGGGCGTGTAGATTTAAAGGTTTTGCTGAAATATTTAGCGCAACATGGCGTGAATGAAGTATTGCTAGAAGCAGGGCAGGGCTTGAATGGGGCATTCTTGCAACAAAATCTCATCAATGAATTTATTTTTTACTACGCCCCAAAGTTGATGGGCACTGATGCCAAAGGCATGTTTGCCATTGCTGAATTGACCGAAATGCAACAAGCAACCGACTTAGATATATTGGATGTACGCCAAATAGGCCAAGACCTTCGTTTACGGGCGAAACCTATCATCGTTGCGCCTATCAAAAATACGCCTTAATTACTATTATGCTCATCGATACTCACTGTCATCTTGATGCGGCTGAATTTGATGCTGATAGAGACAATGTTGCGCTACAAGCGATGCTGAATGGAGTCTCAAAAATTGTAATACCAGCCGTAGCGCGCAATAACTTTGATACTGTCATTGCGCTATGTAATCGACATAAACATTGCGCTTACGCGCTTGGCATTCATCCTATGTATGTTGATAATGCCATCCCTGCAGATATAGATACGTTAAAATCTTACATAGAGAAAAATAACCCAGTCGCGATTGGTGAAATTGGCTTAGATTACTTTGTGACTAAAGCCAATATTGAGCAACAAACTTACTTTTTTACCGAGCAGCTTAAAATTGCTAAAGAATTTGATTTGCCAGTGATTTTACATGTGCGTCATGCTGTAGACGACATATTAAAGTATGTGCGCCGTTATGAAATAAAAAGTGGCATTGCCCATGCCTTTAATGGCAGTTTGCAACAGGCAGAGCAGTTTATTGGGTTAGGATTCAAGCTTGGCTTTGGCGGCGCAATGACTTTTAGCCGTGCATTAAGAATTCGTGAGTTGGCTACCAAGTTGCCACTTGAAGCTATTGTATTAGAGACGGATTCACCAGATATACCACCTGAGTGGATAGGTAAAAATGGTCGAAATACACCTTTAGAGCTTGAAAAAATAGCACAAGTATTAGCAGATTTAAGAGGTGTAAATGTCTCGCAAGTGCTTGAAATTACTAGTGCCAACGCCTTAAAAATATTACCAAAACTACTTGACTTATGCACACCACCTAATCTATTACTTTAACTATTGTAAAAAAACCTTAGTAATCAAGGACCATTCTATAAGTATTTGATTTTTAAAGAATAAATAATAGGTTAAAATTTAAGCGATTTGAAAAAACCCTTTAAAATTGGTATGTTACAAATTCAAGTCACAACTATTCACAGAGTTATCCACAGATAATGTGGAGAGTATTTTTAACTTCAGGGAACTTTTTAAAAGTCAACTTTTGAATCACTTATTTTTATGATAGTTAACCAGCAATCCTACCGCACGATATGGCCAAATGTGCAAGCACAATTTGTTGAAATCATCGACCAAACGAAGTTGCCTTTCACTTTTGAAATTGCGCGTATCACTAATTTGCCGCAAATGATTGTTGCTATTAAAACGATGCAAGTCCGCGGCGCACCTTTAATTGGTGCTGCAGCGGCATACGGTATTGCGCTCGCAATGATTGAAGATACTTGTGATGACTATTTGCATAATGCCGCCACGCAGCTCATACAAAGTCGGCCGACTGCGGTGAATTTAAAGTGGGCAGTACAGCGTATGTTGCGCCTATTATTACCCTTGCCAGCGGCCAGTCGTTTATCCGCTGCATGGTTCGAAGCATCCATTATTTGTGATGAAGATGTAGTGCTAAATAAAGCAATTGGGCAGCATGGGTTAGGCTTGATCACAACTTTAATGCAAACTCAAGCTCGCAATCAAATTAAAGATGCGCAATCTAGCCAGATTAATATTCTTACTCACTGCAATGCTGGTTGGCTAGCTACGGTAGATTATGGTACCGCTTTAGCCCCTATTTATGCGGCGCATGATGCTGGCTTGGCCGTACATGTTTGGGTAGATGAAACCCGTCCGCGTAACCAAGGCGCAAGCTTAACCGCTTGGGAATTGGCTCAGCACGGCGTACCGCATACTGTGATCAGCGATAACGCTGGTGGTCATTTAATGCAGCATGGCAAAGTTGATATGGTTATTGTAGGGGCTGACCGCGTGACCAGCACAGGAGACGTTTGTAATAAAGTTGGCACGTATTTAAAGGCATTGGCAGCCTTTGATAATCGTGTTCCTTTTTATGCGGCTGTGCCATCACCTACAATAGATTGGATGATTCAAGACGGTATTAAAGAGATTGAAATTGAGGAGCGTAGTGCTGATGAATTAGCAAATATGACAGGTAGACTGGCAAATGGTGAAATCGCTGAAGTCAATATTTTTCCAGTGGGTACAAAGGTCGCCAATCCCGCGTTTGATGTAACACCAGCACGTTTGGTGACGGGTATCATCACTGAACATGGTGTATTTTCTCCTAATCAATTAAAGGCTGCAAAGATATAAGCCATGCAAAATTCTCGTGAGCAATTGTTAAATGTAAGCCAAAAGCTTAGTCTCACAGGGTTGAATCGCGGCACTTCGGGAAACGCAAGCGTACGCGTAAGTAATGCAGCGGGTCAGGATGGATTTTTAATCACGCCGTCAGGCATGACGACAGATAAGATGACGCCAACCGATATGGTATGGATGGATTTTACGGGAAATGCGACAGGACCCCGAGAACCATCCAGTGAATGGCGATTTCATTTAGACATCCTGAAATCTAGGCCAGAAGTAAATGTGGTGATTCACACGCACAGCATGTTCGCTACGACATTAAGCACTTTTCGCCTTGATATGCCTGCATTCCATTACATGATTGCTTTAGCTGGCGGTGACAGTATTCGTTGCGCACCTTATGCTTTGTTCGGCAGCCAGCAGTTATCAGATAATGCCCTAATCGCATTACAAGACCGCAAAGCTTGCTTACTGGCTAACCATGGCATGATTGCCGTAGGCGAAACCCTAGAAAAAGCTTTGAATATCACGCAAGAAGTAGAAACATTATGCGAGCAGTATTTACGTGCTTTGCAAGTGGGCGTGCCTTATATATTGAGTGAGCAAGAAATGCAGGATGTGCATGAGAAATTTAAAGGTTATGGTGCGTGGGCAAAACAGGCGGTTAAGTTGAAGTATTAAACTTTATTTTCCCATAACGTTTTGAGAGGCATTCGTTTTGCGGTAAAATCTCTTCCCGTCTGCAACAAATAATAAGTGCCTTTCCATGACCAAATATGTATTCGTAACCGGCGGTGTAGTGTCCTCTCTTGGTAAAGGCATTGCCGCTGCCAGTCTAGGCGCAATCCTAGAATCGCGTGGCATTAAAGTCACCATGCTAAAACTTGATCCCTATATTAACGTTGACCCTGGCACGATGTCGCCATTCCAGCACGGTGAAGTGTTTGTTACAGATGATGGTGCTGAAACCGATTTAGATTTAGGCCATTACGAGCGGTTTATTAGCCAGCGTATGGCTAAGCGTAATAATTTCACCACAGGTCAGATTTACGAAACCGTCATTAAAAAAGAACGTCGTGGTGAATATTTAGGCAAAACGGTACAGGTTATTCCTCACATTACTGATGAAATTAAAGCGCACGTAAAACGTGGTGCCGAAGGTGCGGACGTTGCGATTGTTGAGGTAGGGGGTACAGTCGGTGACATTGAATCATTACCTTTTCTTGAAGCAATCCGCCAAATGGGTTTTGAAGAAGGCAAAACCAACGCTTGTTATATTCATTTAACGCTATTGCCTTGGATTGCCGCTGCTGGCGAATTAAAAACTAAG
>JACMNP010000046.1 GCA_014378495.1 Methylotenera sp.
AAAGTAAAATTAGAAGTCGCAATTAAAGATGATTTGCTAGACCAAGTAGTAGATGCAATTGAAAAATCAGCAGCTACAGGCAAAATTGGCGATGGCAAGATTTTCGTCTTTAATCTCGAACAAGTTTATCGCATTCGTACCGGTGAAACCGGTATTGAAGCTTTATAAGGGGATCACGATGAAAAAAATACTCTCGATACTGGCTTTAGTCACAACATTAGGTTTAGGTTTTAGCGCTATAGGTAATACATATGCTGAAGATGCTGCGCCAGCAGCTGAAGCAGCAACTGCAGTAATTGCACCAGAAGTCCCAGCACCAGCGGCTGAAACAGTAAAAGCCACAGAAGCAGCTCCAGCGGCGGCTGAAGCAGCACCTGCAGCGGCAGCGGCTCCAGCACCAGTTCCTAACAAAGGTGATATTGCCTGGATGATTGTTGCAACAGTACTAGTGTTAATGATGTGTGTGCCAGGCTTGGGCTTATTTTACGGCGGTATGGTACGTCAAAAAAATATGCTTTCAGTATTAATGCAAACATTCATGATTACCAGTGTATTAGGTATTTTATGGGCGTTATATGGCTACAGTATTGCTTTCACAGAAGGTAATGGGTTCTTCGGTGGCTTTGGTCGTGCATTCTTACATGGTGTAACACCTGATTCAAACGTTGCTACCTTTAGTAAAGGTGTAGTGATTCCTGAATACATTTACATTTGTTTCCAATTAACATTCGCGGTTATTACGCCAGCGTTGATTGTTGGTGCTTTTGCTGAACGTATGAAGTTCTCAGCAATTCTGTTCTTCATGGTGTTATGGTTCACGTTCTCATACTTACCAATTGCACACATGGTATGGTATTGGGCAGGTCCTGACGCTTACACTACTGCTGACGCGGCTACAGCGGCATCTGCAACTGCTGGCTTCATTTGGCAAAAAGGTGCGTTAGACTTTGCTGGTGGTACTGTTGTGCATATCAATGCTGGTATTGCTGGCTTGGTGGGTGCTTTAGTATTAGGCAAACGTGTAGGCTTTGGTAAAGAAGCAATGGCACCTCACAGCGTTACACTGACCATGGTTGGTGCAGCATTGTTGTGGGTGGGCTGGTTCGGTTTCAACGTAGGCTCAAACCTTGAAGCATCTGGTTTTGCTACTCTAGTATTTGCAAATACTTTACTTGCAACTTGTGCTGCAGCAACATCATGGATGTTTACTGAGTGGTTCTTTAAAGGTAAGCCTTCAATGTTAGGTGCTGCTTCTGGTGCGATTGCCGGTTTGGTTGCTGTAACTCCAGCTTGTGGTTACATCGGCCCTATGGGTGCTATCGTGTTAGGCCTACTTGTTTCTCCACTTTGCTTCTTCTTTGTCACTAAAATTAAATCAATGATGGGTTACGATGATTCACTAGATGTATTCGGTGTACATTGTATCGGTGGTATCTTCGGTGCTTTGAGTACTGGTATCTTAGTGAATCCAGCATTAGGCGGCACTGGTGTATATGACTACGTTGCTAACGCAGTTGCACCATATGACATGGTTGCGCAAATGACAGCTCAAGCTTGGGGTGTAGGTACAACGATTGTATGGTCTGGCGTTGTTGCTTTCATTGCTTACAAAGTAGTTGATGTATTGATTGGTCTACGTGTTTCTGAAGAAGTGGAACGCGAAGGTCTAGATACAACAGAACATGGTGAGCGTGCTTACCATAGCTAGTTTTAATTAAACTCAGCTAGTTATAAAAAAGGGCGCGTAAGTGCCCTTTTTTATTACCTAAAATCATTGGTCAATTTAATTCACCAAAAAAATTAACGGCTTAACCATAGCGTGTGATTGACATACATCACTAAATAACTAATTATATAGTGATGAAATTAATTATTGATATTCCCAATGCATTTAAAAACACTGCCGCAATTTTTATTGCGCTAGGTGATGAGCATCGCCAACGTATTCTGCTTGCCTTTGAAAAAAGTGAAAAACTCAATATATTACAAATAATTTCCACAACTACACTCAGTCGCACGGCGGTAACTCACCATTTAAAAGTACTGCATAATGCAGGCGTGCTTAGCTCAGAAAAATCGGGTAAAGAAGTTTATTTTTGGATTAATAGCAATGCCATCATTGAAACAATAGAAGGCGTGATCACATACATTAAAAGCGAAACTTAAATGTAGTAAGATTCAAAAATAAACTATAAGAAAAATATATAAAATCTAGGCAAGGGGAGTCCGTGATTACAGCCATACTAAAAATGATTTGCAGATTAGTTTTTCGTGTGCAAGTCAGTGGTTTAGCCAATGTACCAAAAGAAAAAAAACTGTTGATTATTGCCAATCATGAGTCATTTTTAGATGGCTTATTGTTGGGATTATTTCTACCGATCCCCGCTACATTCGTGGTGAATACTAGTGTACTGAATCGCTGGATATTTAGGCAAATATTGCGTTTGACGCCTTATTTAGCAGTAGACCCAAGCTCACCACTAGCGATGAAAAAAGTGATCAAACTACTTGAATCTGGTAAACCTGTAGTGATTTTTCCTGAAGGACGCATCACGCTGACAGGCTCATTGATGAAAGTATATGATGGCACAGGCTTTGTAGCGGCTAAAACAGGCGCCACAATCTTACCTGTACGTATTGATGGTGCTGCACTTTCTTACTTTAGTCGCTTGCAAAATCACGAAGCAAAAAAACTATTCCCCAAAGTCACTATTACCATTTTACCTGCCAGCCACATCGAAATGACAAATGCGCCTACAGCAAAGGCTAGACGTAAATTAGCGGGCGATGCCATGCGCCGCACAATGCAAAATATGATGTTTAGCTCTGCACCTGTGAACACCCTATTTAGCGCATTTTTAGATGCAATTGCAATGTATGGGCGCAAAACCGCACTTGTTGAAGACATGCGCCAAGTAGAGGAAACTTATGGCCAATTATTGAAAAAAAGTTTAGCGCTCGGCAAACTTGCCAGCAAAGTGAGCAAGCCACATGAAAATATAGGGGTATTGATGCCAAATGTAACTAATACTATTTGTTTGATTTTTGGCATGAGTGCGTTTACCCGCGTACCTGCGATGCTTAATTACACCGCTGGTAGTGGTGGCATTCAAAATGCTTGTACCGTCGCAAAGATTCATACCATTATTAGCTCACGTGAATTTATTACAGTTGCAAAACTTGAGACTGTAATAGATGGGCTAAATAACGTTAAAGTCTTTTACTTAGAAGATTTACGCGCCAAATTTACTTGGCTAGATAAAATTTGGTTAATGGGTTATGCCGTATGGTTACCAAGACTCGCTACTAAAAAATCTAAAACCACTGACCCTGCAGTCGTCTTGTTTACTTCAGGCTCAGAGGGGAAACCAAAGGGCGTAGTGCACTCCCACGGCAGCATATTAGCGAACATCGCACAAATAGAATCGGTGATAGATTTTTCTATACAAGATAAATTTATGATGGTGCTACCACTTTTTCATGCCTTCGGTTTTACTAATGGCGCCATCATGCCACTGGTCACTGGTACTCGATTATTTATCTATCCATCGCCACTACATTATCGTGTGATACCAGAAGTGATTTATGACAAAGGCTGTACAGTATTGTTTGGCACTAGCACTTTTTTAAGCAACTATGCCAAATTTGCCAATCCCTACGATTTTTACAAATTACGTTATGTTGTCGCAGGCGCAGAAAGACTGAGCGAAGAAGTGCGCGAAATTTGGTCAGATAAATTTGGTATCCGCATATTAGAAGGTTATGGTGCGACAGAATGTGCACCTGTATTAGCCGTTAACACCCCGATGGCGAATAGAACTGGCTCTGTAGGCACATTAATGCCCGGTTTAGAAGCCTCATTAGAAAGAGTACCTGGTATCAATCATGGGAGCCTACTTTCTGTACGTGGTCCAAACGTAATGCTAGGCTATTATCTGTTTGACAACCCTGGCGTGATTCAGCCGCCCAACACTGAATTAGGGCCTCACTGGTACAACACGGGCGATATTGTAGAAATTGATAATGATGGCTTTGTTTTCATCAAAGGTCGTGTAAAACGCTTTGCTAAGGTAGCGGGCGAAATGGTATCTCTAGAAACAGTAGAAACCATTGCTACACAAGCTTCTCCAGATTATCAACATGCAGCCACCACGCAAAACGATGCGCAGCGTGGTGAGAATATCGTTCTATACACCACAGACAACGCATTAACACGCGAACAATTGAGTATTAGTGCAAAAATAGCAGGTAGCCCAGAACTTGCTGTTGCGCGCAAAATCATTGTGATTGCAGAGCTACCAATGTTAGGGACAGGGAAAACAGATTACCTAACTTTAAAACAAATGGCTGAAAATGCTGATACTGATTTGATTGATCAATCAGCAATCGAGAATAAAACATGAGCAATCAATTTAGCTTGATGCGCGAGCGTCGCTTTCGCCCTTTTTTCTACACTCAATTTTGGGGTGCTTTCAACGACAATGTATTCAAAACTGCATTGATAACACTCGTAGCTTTTCATGCTGCAAGCTTAACGAATATTGATGGCGCAACATTAGTCACTTTATTGCCAGGCTTGTTTATTTTGCCATTCTTTTTGTTTTCAGCCACTGCTGGACAAATTGCTGATAAATTTGAGAAATCAAAAATCATCCGTTTAGTAAAAGTATTTGAAGTTTGCATCATGCTATTTGCCAGCTTAGGATTTTTTCTACACAACCTATGGCTATTAACCGCTGCACTTTTTATGATGGGCATGCACTCAACATTGTTTGGTCCAGTAAAATATTCTTACTTGCCGCAACACCTGAAAGAAAAAGAACTAATAGGTGGCAATGGCATGGTCGAGATGGGCAGTTTTGTAGCAATTCTACTAGGGCAGGTGTTAGGCGCATGGCTGGCTACGCTTGCTAATAGTGAATTATTGATTAGCACCGCTATTATCACTATCGCTATTTTGGGCTATTTTACCAGTCGCGGCGTTCCAAACTCACCTGCAGCTGACCCGCATTTAAAAATTAACTGGAATCCCATTACAGAAACATTTTATAACTTAAAATCCGTATGGAATCAACAAGCTATATGGCTAGCACTCATTGCTATCTCATGGTTTTGGTTTTATGGTATTACTTTACTGGCGCAATTTCCCAGTTTTACAAAAACAGTATTACATGGCAACGAAAGTATATTTATATTGCTACTCACCATATTTTCACTAGGTATCGGTATCGGCTCATTAATGTGTGAAAAGCTATCGAAAGGTACAGTCGAATTAGGCTTAGTAGTGTTTGGTGCAATTGGTCTAACGCTGTTTGGTGCCGACTTTGCATATTCTGGTGCACATTATTTTACTCAAGCTAATACACAAAATTACCTAACATTTATAGTCCAGTCAGCGAGTTGGCGTCTACTCGCTGATATTGCGTTGATTGGTCTTTTTGGCGGTTTTTATATCGTCCCTTTATATGCATTCATTCAAACTCATGCTGAAAAAAGTCGGCAGTCAAGAGTGATTGCAGCGAACAATATTCTTAATGCCATGTTCATGGTAGTTTCTGCTGGCTTCTCCATATTACTATTCAAGCAGGGCTTTAGCATTCCGCAGCTATTTATGGCAACAGCCGCACTGAACGCATTAGTGACTATTTATCTGTGCATACGGCAACCTGAATATTTAACGAGCTTTATTAAATGGATTAAAAAATTAGTCTAGGCAAAATCACATCAATTTAACTATCTGGTTTAAATTTCTAATGATTTTCATTAGCTTGTTTTAATGACACGTGTCATGTTGTTAATTTATATATGTCGTATTATTAATCACACGTTAAGTAAATGCTTTTAGCAAATGCGATACGAACAAACCTAACAGGAGAATTATTATGTGGACAACACCAGCTGCTACTGAAATGCGTTTCGGTTTCGAAGTTACAATGTACGTAATGAACAAATAATTTAAACTTAACTGTTTAATTGTTCGTTAAAAAAGGTGCTTTTAGCACCTTTTTTTTATTACTCAGATTTGTAATTAAGCGCGTTCATATAGCATATTTGGAAATCATTATTTAAAAACAAAATTTTTCGGTAATAACACCCAAATTTTGCCTGATTGCTTCATAGCACCTGCTTTAGCACCAGCATCAAAACCTGAACCCCAAAAAAAGTCTGCACGAACTCCACCTTTAATTGCACCACCTGTATCTTGCGCCATCATGAGTCGTTTTAAAGGTTTTGCACTATTGGGTTCAGTAGTAGATAAAAATACTGGCGCACCTAATGGTACAAATTTAGCATCAATTGCCACAGTACGCTCAGCCAGAATTGGCACTCCCAGTGCACCTAATGGGCCTGGTAAACCTGCTGGCAACTCTCTAAAAAATACATAGCTTGGATTACTATTCAATAAATCTTTAAGCTTGGTTGGGTTATTGCGCGCCCAATTTTTGATGCCTTGCATAGAGGCAGTAGCCAATGTAAGTTCTCCGCGTTCAATTAATAAACGGCCTATCGAATTGTAAGTTTGACCATTTTGATCGGCATAGCCTACATGTACTTGTTCGCCACTATCCAATTGAACCAGCCCTGAACCTTGAATCTGCAGAAAAAAGACATCGATGATGTCATCAATATAAATAAACTCCCGCCCTTTAATCGGTGAAGCATCCATTTCAATATCTGCACGTGTGTAATAAGG
>JACMNP010000047.1 GCA_014378495.1 Methylotenera sp.
ACCCTCTTTAGAAAGCATGTCAAGATCAATGCCAAGTCAATCTATTGCAAATGGTGTGGTTCAAGATGGAAGCGGTAAAACTGTTAAATATTGGTACGACCCAATGGTGCCAGCGCAGAAGTTTGATAAACCAGGTAAATCTCCATTCATGGATATGCAACTAGAACCAAAATATGCAAATTCAGGCTCTGGTAATGTGCAAGACGCTACTACTGAAGACGCTGGCGTTGTAATCTCTTCGCAAACTGCTCAAAATTTAGGCATTCGACTTGAGAAAGTTGAAACTAAAAGTTTTGGTGAATCATTATCTGCAGTGGGTCGTATTGCACCAGATGAGCGACGTTTTTATGCAGTGCAAACACGTATACCTGGTTTTGTTGAGCGCTTATCCGTTCGTGCAGTGGGAGATCCTGTCGTTAAAGGTCAAAAAATCGCTGAAATCTATGCCCCTGAAATACTGGCAGCTCAACAAGAATATTTGGCACTACTTACGCTGAAGAATATTGATGCTGATAACACCTTGCAGCTAGCCTCACGTAATCGATTAAGACTATTAGGCATGTCAGAGAACGAAATTGCTGCAATTAGTATAACTGGTAAAGTTAGCCCAAGATTTGGCATTTATGCGCCAGCTTCTGGCGTGCTTACGGAGTTAGGGGTTCGTGAAGGCGGGCAAATTATGGTTGGTAATGCGCTCATGCAAATTTCTGATTTATCACAAGTATGGGTCATTGCAGAAATACCAGAACGCGATGCCGCTAGATTAAAACTAGGCTTGGCTGCTGAGGTGCAATTGCAAAGCCTGCCTAATGAAGTGTTTAAAGGTAAAGTTGGTTATCTCTACCCGATGCTAAATGACACTTCAAGAACCTTGCAAGTGCGGATTGAGTTACCTAACAAAGCAAACCATTTAAGGCCTGGCATGTACGCCAATATCTCATTTACAGGGCAAACACATGAGGCATTATCTGTTTCTAGTGAAAGCATCATAGCAACAGGCAAACGTAAAATCGTCATTGTGAAAGAAGCCAATGGATATCATCCTGCAGAAATTGAGACAGGCCAAGAGCATGATAACCGCACTGAAATTTTAAAAGGCTTGAATGAAGGTGAAGAAGTAGTCACTTCAGGCCAGTTTTTAATTGACTCTGAAGCTTCATTATCGGGCGTATTGGCTAGATTGTCTCAGCAAGACAAGGCTATGAATCACAATATGCATGAAATGAGCGGTAAGCCAATAAATGCTCAGGCAACTTCACTAGAAAAAATGCCCCAAGGTCGCGGGAAAGTGGTTGAAGTTGATACGAAATCAGGCAAGATTATACTGAGTCACGAGCCAATTGCGGCATTGGCTTGGCCAGCAATGACCATGGGCTTTAAAGTTAAAGATAGCAAACAGCTAGATATGTTAAAAATAGGGGATTTAGTTATCTTTGGTTTAAAAGCGGTGGTACCAGAAAAAGCTGATATGCCCAAACAATACATCATTGAGCATGTTGAAAAAGCACAAGCGATACAAGGTGATATGAGCGGAGCAAAACCATGATTGCTCAGCTCATACGTTGGTCAGCTAATAATCGCTTGTTGGTACTGCTTGCAACGCTAATGGTCATCGCTTGGGGGGTATTTGCCATGCTAAGGACGCCACTAGATGCGATTCCTGACTTATCTGACACGCAAGTCATCATTCGTACGCAATGGCCAGGACAAGCACCTGAAATTGTAGAAAACCAACTGACCTATCCGCTGACGACAACCATGCTTTCAGTGCCTGGTGTGAAAACTGTGCGTGGCTATTCATTTTTTGGTGACTCTTTTGTTTATATTCTTTTTAACGATGGTACAGATCAATATTGGGCACGTTCTCGTGTGCTGGAATATTTAAGTCAAATATCCTCAAAACTACCTAAAGGTGCAAACCCTAGCTTAGGGCCAGATGCAACTGGTGTGGGCTGGGTATATGAATATGCATTAGTTGATAAAAGCGGTAAACATGATTTGGGTGAGTTACGCGCCTTACAAGACTGGTTCCTTAAGTTCGAGTTAAAAACCATTCCTGGTGTGGCTGAAGTGGCGACACTAGGTGGCATGGTGCGTCAATATCAAGTACAAGTTGACCCTGATAAATTGCGCAATTATCGTATTCCATTATCAAAAGTAGTCTCAGCGATTCAATCGGCTAACCAAGAAACGGGTGGCGCGGTTGTAGAAACAGCTGAAGCTGAGTACATGGTGCGGGCGCATGGTTATTTGGAAACATTAAATGATTTCCGCAATATTCCACTAAGCGTCAGTGATGGTGGTACGCCCATTCTGTTGTCTGATGTCGCCCATATACAAATTGGCCCTGAATTGCGACGTGGTGTCGCTGAATTAAACGGGGAAGGTGAAGTAACTGGTGGCGTGATTGTGATGCGTGCAGGACAGAATGCTTTGGAAGCGATTGATGCCGTAAAAGCCAAGCTTGCCACGCTCAAAAAGAGTTTGCCTGAAGGTGTTGAAATTGTCACAACTTATGACAGATCTAAATTAATCAAGCGAGCAGTGGATAATTTAACGCATAAACTCATTGAAGAATTCATTGTTGTGGCATTGGTTTGTGCAGTATTTTTGTGGCACTTTCGCTCGGCAATGGTTGCGATTGTGGCCTTACCAGTAGGTGTGTTAGTCAGTTTCATTGTCATGTACTACCAAGGTGTCAATGCGAACATCATGTCGCTGGGTGGCATTGCAATTGCCATCGGCGCTATGGTAGATGCAGCGATTGTGATGATTGAAAATGCGCATCGACAGCTTGAAAGTTACAAAAACAAATATGGTGAGCCGAACAATAGCCAACGTGTTAAAGTGATTATTGATGCAGCGAGTGAGGTTGGCCCAGCGCTATTCTTTTCCTTGCTGATTATCACTTTATCGTTCATTCCTGTTTTCACCTTAGAGGCGCAAGAAGGCAAGTTATTTGCACCTTTAGCTTTTACAAAAACTTATGCCATGGCAGCTGCGGCAGGCCTGTCGGTCACGTTGATTCCCGTGTTGATGACTATATTCATTCGCGGACATATTCGGCCTGAGCATGACAATCCTCTTAACCGTTGGCTAATTGCAATCTACAAGCCGTTACTCAGCAAAGTACTGCATTATCCAAAAGTCACATTGGGAGTGGCTTTAATATTAGTGTTAATTACCCTTTATCCATTAAGCAAACTTGGTAGCGAATTTATGCCGCCTTTGGATGAAGGTGATTTGCTTTATATGCCCACAGCTTTGCCCGGTTTATCTGTTTCTAAAGCATCCGAAATTTTGCAGTTAAGCGACAGACTCATCAAAACAGTGCCAGAGGTAAAGTCGGTTTTCGGAAAATCAGGTCGAGCTGAAACAGCCACCGACCCTGCGCCACTAGAGATGCTAGAAACTACTATTCAATTCAAACCACGTGATGAATGGCGTGCTGGTATGACGCCAGAAAAATTGGTAAAAGAACTGGATACAAGGCTCAAAATACCAGGCATGGCGAATGTTTGGGTGCAACCTATTCGTAATAGAATTGATATGCTTTCAACAGGCATCAAAAGCCCGGTAGGTATTAAAATCGGTGGTGCTGATTTAGCGACGCTGGAAAAGTTAGGAGAAGAAGTCGAGCGTATTATGAAAACCGTGCCAGGCGTAGGCTCAGTGATTGCTGAGCGAGTGACTGGCGGGCGTTATATTGATGTAAAAATAGACCGCCTCAAAATTGCACGTTACGGCTTGAATATTAATGATGTCCAATTGTTGGTTTCTACTGCAATTGGTGGGGATAATATCGGCGAAAAGATCGATGGTTTAGCGCGCTTTCCAATCAATGTAAGGTTTCCAAGAGAGTTACGCGATTCAGTAGAAAAGCTTAAGTCACTGCCTATCATTACTGAAAAAGGTGTAACGGTTCCTCTTGGAGAGGTTGCTACAATTAAAGTGACCGAAGGCCCACCAATGATTAAAAGTGAAAATGCACGACCTAATGTTTGGGTCTATGTCGATATTCAAGACCGAGATTTAGGCGGCTTTGTTAAAGAGGCTAAAGCAACGCTGGATAAAGAGTTACAGCTACCTGCAGGTTATTCACTTAACTGGTCTGGTCAGTTTGAGTACTTTGAGCGCGCTTCAAAACGGTTAAGCTATGTAGTACCCATGACCTTAGGCATTATTTTTATCTTGCTATTTTTAGCCTTCAAACGCATTACGCCTGCCATTTTGATACTTGGCAGTTTGCCCTTTGCTTTGGTAGGTGCTGTGTGGTTTTTGTACTTCTTAGGCTATCACTTTTCGATTGCAAGCGGAGTCGGCATGATTGCACTATCTGGCTTAGCGGCTGAGTTTGGCATTATCATGCTAGTGTATTTAGATGATGCCATTGAACGCTACCGTGTTGCAGGCAAACTGAACTCTAAAGAAGATTTGTATTTAGCATTAATTGAAGGCGCGGCTTTACGTGTGCGACCAAAAGCAATGACCGTGGCGGTAATATTAGCCGGGCTCATCCCTATTTTAATCGGCACAGGGACAGGTTCAGAAGCCATGAGCCGTATTGCCGCACCAATGGTGGGGGGCATGCTCACTGCGCCACTATTATCGTTATTTGTGCTGCCTGCGGCTTATATGCTAATTAGGCAAAATTATACAAAGCGATAAGTTCAGTACGGTTTAAAGATAGTTTGTAATAACAATCAAAGTTTGATAAATTAGATTCATGGTCGTAAACAAAACTAAATGGGTTACATTAATGCTTGCAATATGCTTTGCGATTTTGCAAGTATTGCAGCCGTTTATTCACGCCCATTTAGATAGCAATCATGCACTACATCATCTAGGTTTTCATGTAGGTGAAGAGCATGAAGAAAATACTAACGTTGCGCATGATTTAACTGATCATTCTGTATCCAGCATTCCCCATGCAGCGCATAGCATATTAGTTGCTACAGGTATTAAACAAGACATCGACCCCGCTTTATTGATTGATGCAATTACATCGGTTGTAGTTTATTTATTTTTCTCAATAGTAATTCAGTCTGCTTCAACGCTTTATCCTCCACTTTCCTTAATTTTTCATCAATCTCTCAAACGTAGACTTCCTGCTTCACGCGCTCCACCACTCTAATTAAATCATTCAATTTTTTTACTTTTGAATTTGGTTAATGTTAACCATCGATTTAATTTGGAGTTTTTATGTTTCAACCATCACATTTTAAGTGTGTATTGTTGCTTGCCTTCATCATTACTAGTCCATTATTGCATGCTGAAAACAAGTCGCATGATGATGAATTAGCGATAGATAGCACGCTCACATTACGTCGCTTAGTCGAAAAAGCTTTACCGCATTACCCAAATACGCAACTGTTGAATGCAAAAAAGCTTGAGCTTGAAGCACGGCAAATACAAGCAAAAAGCTTCTTACCTAGCGCATCAAGCCTAGTATTACGCAACCAAAATGACCAGCTGACCAGTCGCCGTGGTGAATCTGAATGGGAGTTTGGCGTAGATATTCCCATTTGGTTAAGTGGGCAGCGTACAGCGCGTGAAGCCATTGCTGCTGCTTCTGAACTCAATATCAACAATGATAAACAAAGTATTCAGCTACAGCTTGCTGGCATGGTACGTGATGCACTGTGGGATATTCATTTGATGCAAGGTTTAGCTCACATTGCAAAATCAAAGCTTGAGTCATTAACACAATTGCAAAACGATGTTGAAAAGCGTGTGCAACTTGGTGATTTAGCGCAGAAAGATTTATTGGTCGCACAAACCGAGGCTTTGCAGGCAGAGGCTGAAAGTATCAATGCTGAAGCCGAGTTTCAACATGCCAAGTTTCGCTATATGAGTCTCACAGGCTTGAAAATAATCCCGCAGGAATTTACTGAAATAAAATCTGCTAAGAACAATCTAGACGAGGCACATCCAGCACTACTAGAGGCTAATGGCAAAATAGCCTTGAGTAATGAGCTACGAAACTTAGCCCACATTGAATCACGCGAAAATCCGACACTCACAGTGGGCGCTCGCAGTTTAAGAGGCGCATTCGATAATCAGTACAACGATAGTATAGGGCTAACACTACGTATTCCACTGCAATCAGAATCCCGTAACGCGCCACTTACTGCTTTGGCAGAAATGCATTACGCAGAAAGCCAAGTTCATTTAAGTCAGCTCAACATACTACTCACGGCAGCCATGCATGAAGCTGAGCATAATCTTGAAGTCGGTAGCAAGCAGCTAGATGTACTGACCAAACAAAACGTCATTGCGCAACAAAATTTGAATATCTCTCGTAAAGCCTTTCAACTAGGTGAACTTGATTTAAGCGATCTAATGCGGATTCAAACGCAAACCTTTAACACAGAGCGCACCTTAAAAAATCAACAGGTACAACAACTTTGGAACATTGCTCGTTATAACCAAGCAGTAGGAGAGTTACCATGAAAGTGCTTATCAGTCTTACTTTGCTAGTTATTTTGAGTAACCAAGCAACAGCCGCGGATTTAATCAAAATCACGCCGCAACAACAAAAAAACTTAAATATCAAAACCGTTAAGCTTCAGGCCGCTACCAGCACATTGGGCCAGTTTTATCCTGCGGAAATCGTAGTACCTGTGAATAAAATTAGTATAGTAAGCACTGCTTACGCAGGGCTGATAGATCAATTGCACGTGACCATGGGTCAAACGGTAAAAAAGGGACAAGTGATTGGGCATATTATCAGTCCTGAGCTAGTGAGTATGCAACGTGAGTATCTGCAAAGTAATGCACAAAAGCGATTAACCAAACAATCGTTAGATCGTGATGAGGCTTTATTCAAAGATGGCATTATTGCTGAGAAAAGATTGCAAACCACACAGAGTAATCAGCTAGATATGGTCGCTCAACAAAACGAACGCCGTCAATTGCTCAAACTATCTGGGCTTAGTGATAGTGCAATCAATAAGCTTGCAGCAAGTGGTACTTACCAAAATGGTATGACATTAGTTGCCCCTATTGATGGTGTAGTACTTGAGCAAATGGCATCACAAGGTCAGCGTGTTGATGCGACAACACCGATATTGAAAATTGCACAACTGAATCCACTGTGGCTTGAAATACATGTGCCATTGGCGGATATTAAAAAGAACAATATCCAAATAGGGGCAAAAATTGCTGTTAAAGATGTTGATGCCACAGGCAAAGTCATTACGCTGTTACCCAATATGCGCGCTCAAGAGCAAACTGCTATCGTTCGTGCTGAGATCAAGCAAGGTTCAGATACTTTGTTCCCAAGCCAGATGGTGGATGCCATGGTAATACCTTCACTCAATTCCAGCAAAAATAGTTTTAATGTTTCCACAAGTAGCTTAATTAACTATCAAGGTAAAACTATAATATTTGTCCAAAACCAACAAGGTTTTGAAGCCTTAGAAGTAAAAGTCATCTTCACCCAAGGCACTACCAGCGCTATTTCAGGCAAATTAAATGGCAATGAGTTAGTGGTAACGAGTGGTACAGCAGCAATCAAAGCTAGCTGGCTTGGTATGGGGGGTATGGAAGATGAATAAACTCATTGAATTTTCCCTCAAGAATCCGCTGCTCATTGTTGTGTTTACCATCTGTTTAATCGGTGGCGGCCTTTACGCGGCAAAAGAGTTGCCGATTGACGCATTCCCAGATGTTTCGAGCACACAAGTTAAAATTATTATGAAGTCTCCAGGCTTAACGCCTGAAGAAATAGAAGCGCGTATTACTGCCCCGATTGAAGTGGAAATGTTAGGCCTGCCGAATCAAGCAATGCTTCGCTCAGTCGCAAAATACGGCTTAACAGACATCACCATTGATTTTACAGATGGCACAGATATTTACTGGGCACGTAACCAAGTAGCCGAGCGTCTCAATAATATTCGTGGGGATTTACCTAGTGATGCCACAGGCGGTATTGCTGCTATGACGACACCGCTAGGTGAAATGCTGATGTTTACTGTTGAGGGTGGTGGATTAAGCTTAACTGAACATCGCAGTTTGCTTGATTGGGTGATTCGCCCACAATTGCGTAGCTTAGAAGGTGTCGCGGATGTTAACCCATTAGGAGGCATGGCAAAAAGTTTTGAAATCACCCCTAATTTGAATCAGATGCAAGCACGTGGTATTAGCCTTGAAACCTTAAAAAGTGCTTTAGAAAATAATAATCGTAATGATGGTGCAGGACGCTTAAGCCAAGGCGAAGAAGCTATTATCGTGCGTTCTGAAGGGCGTATCAATTCGCTAGAAGATATTCTAAATACAGTGGTTCGAGCTAATAACGGTAGTCTAGTTAAGGTAAGAGAAGTTGCCAACGTAAATATAAGCCATCTTACGCGCAATGGTGCTGTGAGTCACAACGGCAAGGGTGAAGTGGTTGAAGGTTTGGTGCTTGGGCTACGCGGTGCGAATGCTCAAAAACTAGTAGAAGGCGTACGTGCAAAACTCACAGAAATTGAACCTACTTTACCAAAGGGCGTGAAGCTCAATATCTTTTATGATCGCGGCAATCTGGCAGAGCGTGCAATTAATGGTGTTTCAAAAGCTATGCTAGAAGCGATTGTATTGGTGCTCATTTTATTGGTGCTGTTTTTAGGAAATATTCGCGCCGCAATCACAGTCGCTTTAGTGTTGCCACTTTCTGCACTGATCACGTTTATGCTCATGCGTTACTTTAATATGAGTGCAAACCTGATGAGCTTAGGCGGCTTAACTATTGCAATCGGTATGTTGGTGGATGCGGCTGTGGTGGTCGTAGAAAATATTGAGTCTAAGCTTTCAGGTTACACAGAGAAGCTAGATGGTGCCAATAACACCTACAAGCGAGCGCTGATATTACATGCGGTAAAAGAAGTCAGTGCCCCAGTTATTTCAGGCATTGTCATTATTATTATTGTGTTCTTACCTTTACTGACTTTACAAGGTTTAGAGGGCAAGTTTTTTGCGCCAGTGGCACTCACTATTGTATTTGCATTAGCTGCTTCACTTTTTTTATCGCTCACGGTCATTCCAGTGTTTGCGGCTATGCTACTTGGTACAAAGCATCAAGGTGAGCCCTGGTTGGTCAAAATAGCCTTAAAGATATATATCCCTTTACTTGAAACAGCACTTAAAAAAAGTAAATTTGTGATTGGTCTAGCACTGATCGCACTAGCATTAACAGTGGTGGTTTATTTGCAAATTGGTAAAACCTTTATGCCGACTATGGATGAAGGCGACATGATTCTGGGCACTGAAAAATTACCCTCCATCACATTAGAGCAATCTCTTGCCATTGATACTGAAGTCCAAAAAGCCATATTAAAAAATGTGCCAGAAGTACAACAAGTGGTTTCACGTGCTGGTTCTGATGAACTAGGGCTTGATCCTATGGGTTTAAATCAAACTGATAATTTTGTGATATTAAAACCGCGTGATACTTGGCGCACGCAAAATAAGGAAGATATTGCAACGGCCATTCGTGATGTAATGACTGATTTTGCAGGCATTGATTACAGTTTCACTCAGCCGATTGATATGCGCGTCAATGAAATGATACTTGGCGTACGTGGAGATTTGGCGATTAAAGTCTATGGTGCAGATTTGAAAGTATTAGGCGAAAAAGCAGAAAAAATTAAGTCAATTTTAGAGGGCATCAAAGGTGCACAGGATGTCTATACGCCACAAAACGGCGGGGTGCAGTATTTTCAAGTCAAAATTGATCGAGAAAAAGCGGGTAGGTTTGGCTTTGATATTATGCACATTCAAGACGCATTAAGAATGCAAGTAGAAGGCTTGCAGTTAGGCATCGTGCAAGAATCGGAGCGTCGCACGCCTTTAATCATCAAGGGTGCCGAAAGTTTGCGTTTGTCACCTAACGACTTTGCCAATATTCGCATCACTACAAATGATGGCAATAGCGTACCGTTGGCTTCCTTCACCACATTAACTAGAGTTGAAGGCCCTGTAAAAATTGACCGTGAGCGTGCAAGCCGTATGGTTGTTATTACTGCCAATGTGAAAGGCCGTGATTTAGTCAGCTTTGTAGAAGAAGCCAGGCAGAAGATTTCCACACAAGTGCAACTAGATACAGGCTATCGCATACAGTTTGGCGGTCAGTTTGAAAATCAACAGCGTGCGGCAAAAAGACTCTCTGTGGTTATTCCAATTGCCTTGTTACTCATTTTTATACTGTTATTTTCTACTTTTAATTCTATTAAGCAAACAGTACTCATTTTAGCCAACATTCCGTTTGCGATGATAGGCGGCGTATTCGCACTTTGGATTTCTGGAGAATATTTATCTGTACCTGCGTCTGTTGGATTTATTGCGCTATTAGGGATTGCGGTATTAAATGGCATAGTGATGATGAGCTATTTTAATCAGCTTGAAGCAACAGGCATGGCATTAAAAGATGTGGTCATGGAAGGTGCTAAACGTAGATTACGCCCTGTGCTCATGACAGCAACTATCGCAGCATTCGGCTTAGTGCCTTTACTGTTTGCAACAGGGCCAGGTTCAGAAATCCAAAAGCCATTGGCGATAGTAGTGATTGGTGGACTAATCACCAGTACTTTATTGACACTCATATTATTACCTATGTTTTACAATATGATAAAAGCAAAGCCTGACTCAATTGCTTAGGCCAATTTTCCCTTTCATGTACATGAAAGGGAAAATTTGGTTAATTGTGGTTGTAGCAGCCATAAAAAAGCCAAGCATAAGCTTGGCTTTTTTATGGTTTACAGTCTAGCTTAAACTGAGAAAGAAGAACCACAACCACAAGTCGTAGTTGCTTGTGGGTTACGAATCACAAATTGTGAGCCTTGCAGGCTGTCTTGGTAGTCAATCTCTGCGCCCATCAAATATTGTAAACTCATTGGGTCTATCAACAAAGTTACCGTGTCCTTTTGCACTTGTGTGTCATCATCATTTACTTCTTCTTCAAATGTGAATCCATACTGAAAACCCGAGCAACCACCGCCACTAACAAACACGCGGAGCTTAAGGTCTGGTGATCCTTCTTCTTCAATGAGCTCTTTTACTTTTTTTGCCGCGTTATCTGTAAACACCAACGGTGCTGGTATATTCATACTCTCTAAGTCTACACTTGATATATCCGTTACTGCATTCATCTTGTACTCCTAAAATTCTTCAATAAAATCATTATGCTACTGCATAGTAGCAAGGTCAATCTTTGTTTAATTCTGTATGTTTGGCTTTGCTGCCACTTAAGGCATTAATTGCTAACAATCTCTTCTAGGCTATCACCTAAATACACCAACTTACCCTCTATCACTGCGCCTGTATGCATCTCAAGCGATTTATAATGCACATCACCAGTCACACGAGCCTTAGCTTGCAATTCAATAAACTGACTAGCTTTTACTGGCCCAATCACTTTACCGTTAATCACCACTTTAGAAGCGCTTATAGCGCCTTCAATTAGTCCATGCTCACTTAAAATTAGTGTGCTCGGACTGGAGTTTGGTTCAATCAAATTGCCGCGAATAGCGCCATCTACACGCAAGCCACCCGTGAAATGAATATCACCCTCTACACGCGTATCCGCGCCAATCAAAGTATCAATACTATTTTGAATTCGGTTACTTTTCTTAAAAAACATATTGATTCCTGTTTTGATTCGCTAGCCTTAAGCTAGAAATACGATTTTACAGATAATTTTAAAACTTATCTGTTTGGTAGCTTCTTATTATTCACCATATTTTTATAAAATAACAAATCTTCTTTAATCTTTATATTTTCATCTTGAACAAGATTCAATTCTTTTTCAAGATTGGCTTGCGCGGCTTTCTCAATTTGTAATTGACGCTCTGTTTGAATAATCTTGGTCTGCATACTCTGATTTTCAAGTGTTGCTTGCTTGAATTTTTCAGATAAATTTTCACCCCCGCCAGTAAACTGCCAATAAGCAACCAAATATCCTGCCACAACAAAAAGCACAGCAACGCCCCATTGAAAATACCACGGCCGCTGCGAGCGAACCGCTACTTGCTTAGCGGTTAAGCCAAAATGCCGTCGTATCCTTCTTCTAACAGGTTTCATACTTTTTTCATGTAAATTTATATGTGTCGTTTATGGTAACAACGGCACTACTTCTAATCCCATGTTTTCTGGCAAATCAAACATAATATTCATATTTTGTACCGCTTGCCCTGCTGCGCCTTTCACTAGATTATCAATCACAGAAAGCACGACTACAACATCACTATCTTGTGGCTGATGCACTGCAATTCGACAAATGTTAGAGCCGCGAACAGAACGCGTTTCTGGATGGGTGCCTTTTGGCAAAACATCTACAAAGCGTTCGTTTGCGTAACGTGCTTCAAACAAAGCTTGTAAATCAGTAGACTTTGTTAATTTGCAATACAAAGTCGCGTGAATACCACGAATCAATGGTGTTAAGTGTGGCACAAAAGTAAAACCTACCTTAGATTTAGCCATACCTGTCAAACCTTGGCTGATTTCTGGCAAATGCCTATGTCCAGCAACACCATAGGCTTTAAAGTTATCGCCCGCTTCAGCAAATAAACTATGTACTTCCGCTTTACGTCCAGCACCACTCACACCCGATTTTGCATCTGCAATCAAATAGCTAGTATCTACCACGCCAGCTTCTAGTAACGGCATAAAGCCTAATTGCACTGCCGTTGGGTAGCAACCTGGATTAGCCACCAATTGCGCAGTTTTAATCGCTGCACGATTTAATTCTGGCAAACCATACACGGCAGTTGCGACTAAGTCTGGGCAAGCATGCGCCATACCATACCACTTTTCCCAAGTAGGTATATCTTTAATACGGAAATCAGCCGCTAAATCAATCACTCGCACACCTTTGGCCAGCAATTCACGCGTTTGCTGCATCGCGATACCATTCGGTGTCGCAAAGAAAACCACATCACATTCATCAAGGTTAGATTTTGCAGGGTCAGTAAACATTAAATCCACATAGCCACGCAAGCTTGGGAACATATCTGCCACTGGCAAACCTGCTTCGCCACGTGAAGTTATTGCTGTGAGCACCACACTTGGGTGGATACTTAACAAACGCAACAACTCTACACCTGTGTAACCAGTGCCACCAACAATGCCTACTTTTAATTTTTTATTTGTCAATTTTATCAACCACTTTAAATCAATTAGTTTTTTATTGAATTCATTCTAAACTGCTTAATCTTGCTTAACCATTATGTCATGATAGCAAAACATATCTGTACAAATGCAATCACCAAAGCAAAAAAGGTCGCATCAGCGACCTTTTCATAAACCAACCGCCAAATATAAGCTTAGCGTTTAGAGAATTGTTTACGACGACGCGCTTTACGGAAACCAACTTTTTTACGCTCAACTTCACGTGCATCACGTGTTACGAAACCAGCTTGTGATAACGCACTTTTCAAGTTTGCATCAAAGTCGATTAAAGCACGTGTAATACCGTGACGAACCGCACCTGCTTGACCAGACTCACCACCACCGATAACGTTGACCATAATGTCAAAGCTAGCAAGGTTGTTAGTTAACTCTAAAGGTTGACGTAAAATCATACGTGCAGTAACACGTGAAAAATACTCATCAACTGGTTTATCATTCACGATGATATTGCCCTTGCCTGTTTTCATAAACACGCGTGCTACTGAGCTTTTGCGACGGCCTGTACCGTAGTTATATTTACCGATCATTTATATTATCCTTAGATTTTCAATGCTTGCGGTTGTTGTGCCGCATGTTCATGCGTACCACCAGCATAAACTTTCATTTTTTTGATCATTGCATAGCCTAAAGGACCTTTAGGTAACATGCCTTTAACTGCTTTCTCTAAAGCACGACCTGGAAACTTGTCTTGCATTTTAGAGAATGTTGTTGTGCTGATACCACCTGGATAACCAGAGTGACTATGGTAAAGCTTACCGTCAGCTTTGTTACCTGTGACTTTTAATTTGTCGGCATTGATCACGACAATATAATCACCTGTATCAACGTGAGGTGTATAAATAGTTTTATGTTTACCACGTAAACGGTGGGCAATGCCACTAGCCAAACGGCCTAGTACTAAGTCTGTGGCATCTACCACAAACCAGTCACGCTTCACTTCATGTGATTTTGCTGAAAAGGTTTTCATCATGTAACCAATACTATGAGCTAAAAAAATTAAGAGGCGGATTTTATGCTGAAGAAGAGTGTTTTGTCAAACGATATGTGTGCTTTATTTGCGAACTTTTATGCATACGGACAATGTATCTAACTCTGGCTTAAATGTTGCTTAGGTATTATTAAAATATTACTTAAGCACAATCCAAACAATATTGTAATCCAAAAGGGTTAGAAGTTCAGCTTAATTGTTTGATTTTGTAGAGTTTATGCTAGAATTAAATTGAATAATTAGCACAGTGTTATCGTAGCAACTAAGATTTTTTTGAATTACCTAAATAATTCGGGATCAATTACGCATTGAGATTTTTTACATTCTTACTACTGTTCGTCTACGCTAACCTAAGTTTTGCATTAGGTTTGGGAGAAATTGAACTTAAATCTAGCTTAGGTGAACCACTTTTAGCGCAAATAATCGTCACAGATGTCGAAAAGCTACCAGATGTAGCATGTTTTTCTATATCGGATATTGGTGATACATTAGCATTCAGAAAAGCCGCTGTATCGCTAAAGCAAGTCAATGGTAATTCATTACTCACTATCAGCACTAAAGATGCTATCACAGAGCCTATTGTTAATTTGCGTGTGTCCGTTCAATGTGATCCGCAAATTAATCGAGATTATTTGTTACTGTTAGATCCAGTGACTTCTGTCGCGACAGAAAATACTCCAATCTCTCAGAATGTTGCTGAAAAACAAATCAGTAGCGACAAACCAGAGAACAGTCATCGCCAAAGTAAAGCGCGCGTCACGAAAACTGCCAATAGTTTAAATCAAGCTGATGCTGATACGCCACCAGCACAACCTGTTAAAAAGAAAAAATTAAAGAAACCAGATAGTACTTCAACCTCAACTAACCAAAAATTAGCGGAAGCATACACAGGCAAACAACTGCCTCCCGTAGCAGCTTCATCCAAGCCTAGCGCAGAATCTAAACCAGTTGATAGCGCTTCTCAGCAACATCGTAGTACAGATAAACCTTTTTTAGTCATCTCTGGTGGCAATACTGACCCGAATAACAAGACGGCTAAACCAAGCTTATCTTTACGCCTTGAAACTCAAATAGATTTAGCAAGAACCGAAGTGCCTATGGCAGCTTTATCAGCTACGGATACCATGGATGAGGTGACGGTGATGAGCAATCGCTTGGCTCATTTAGAAAAGCAAATAGTTAGCCTGCAAAGCCGTAATACACAATTACTTGCTGATGTGGAAAAAGCAAAGAATGCAGGACCCAATTGGTCGCAGATATTATTCATTGGATTTATAATTTTGGCAATACTGGCCTCTGGCGAATGGTTGCGCAGAAAAATTTTGAATTCACGCAACAACAAAGATGCAACTTGGTTTGATGCTGGATTAGAGACAGATTCTTTTGACGAACTCGAAACATTCGATAAAGATACCAGCAATAATTCTGACGCTCCTACTATTGCTAGATCATTTTCTGCCGAAAAATCTTATATTGATGATGATTTTAATGATATCAGCAACCAAAATAGCAACTCGGCAAATATGCCAGCATTTACTGAACATGAAAAAGATGACAGTGAGAGTGTTATTGATCATGCAGACGTATTCATTGAGCATGGTCGTCCTGCACTAGCAATCCAGTTATTACAAAATCATTTGAGTGATCTACCTGCTGAATCACCTGCTGTTTGGTTAAAATTATTAAATCTTTTAGCCAGAGAAGGAAATGAAGCAGATTATGACGAGGCGGTTATTGAAAGTAATCAATATTTCAATATCAAGGCGACTAGTTTTGCAGATTCAGGATTAGAAGATCTTTCGAGTATTGAAGACTACCCCGATATTGTGACGCGTTTAGAAGGTATTTGGAGCTCGCAATACACTGTTGGATTCTTGAATGATTTAATCTATCACCAACAATCTCAGCCTAAAGAAGGTTTTCAAAATGGCACATTTAATGATTTATTTTTCTTAAAGAAAATCGCTGAAGTGCTTGAATCATCTAATGATTTAAATCAACAATCTAGCTTTTATCAGCCTGATGTGATTAAACCCAATCTGGAAAAAGTTGCTTTTAATCAAGCCGCGTTTTCTACTGAAGAGTCATTAAAAACCGCAACAGATGATGATTTAAGAAATGGCCAAAATCAACAGCCTGCAAATTTTGAAAGCACGTCTAAAACTGCGCCTTCATATGGAAATTTAGACTCTTCATATGAAGTTAATATGGTGTTTGATACTGAGGATGTGTCTGCGCTATCAAATCCTTTAGAGTCACTAGATTTAACTGAGTCTCTTAAAGTTGCACCGGTAAGTCTTGAAAAAAGTTTGAATCAAATTGATGAAATATTTCAAGCAGATGAAATTAATTTCTTGACGCCAGATAGTGACGTTTACTTAAACGAAGCAAGTTCTGAGCTGACACTTGATACTGATTTCTTGATTGATGAGATGAAAGATATTGAGCCTGAATTAAACTTGACTGCTGATAAACCCAAAACAAAAGCAAGTAAAAAAGCTGCATCAAATATTATTGAATGGGATTTACCCAAGCTAGATAAAGAATAGTCTAATTAATATTTTCACAAACTTGCACTTCTACTATTAATGAAAATATTGAATCAAATAATGTCCGCCCAAGCCTGCAAAAATGGCAAAACCAAACCAAGTGTTCTGTAAAAAAGCCTTAAAGCAGCTTGTTTTTTCACGAGTTTTAATCAAAAAATAATGATGCACTGCAATCATTGTTGCGATTGCCAAACCCATGTAATAGGCATACCCCATTAACAGCCACTTACCCGCCAAAGTTAGCAACAATAAAGTCATGGCATAACTAGCCATTACAGCGATAACATCAAATCTTCCAAAAGTGATGGCTGACGATTTGATGCCGATTTTTAAATCATCGTCGCGGTCTACCATTGCATATTCAGTATCGTAAGCAATCGCCCAAAACACGTTAGCTAGCAATAAAATCCAAGCTATTGGTGCGATATAGCCTAGAATGGCAGCGAATACCATTGGAATACCGAATCCGAACGCAATGCCTAGATAAGCTTGCGGGATTGTTAAAAATCGCTTGGTAAATGGGTAACTTGCTGCCAATAACAATGCAAGAACTGATAATTGAATCGTGAGGGTATTAAGAAAACACACTAAGCCAAATGCTGCCAAACTTAGCATCAAAGCCAGAATGTAAGCTTCTTTTTTACTCACCTCGCCATTGGCTAATGGTCGATTTTTAGTACGCTCAACCAAGCCATCATAGTTCATATCGGCAATATCATTCATCACGCAGCCGGCACTGCGCATGAGCACTGTGCCAGTGACAAAAATCATCACTACTATCCAATCTGGCTTGCCTTGCGCGGCGATCAATAATGCCCATAACGTTGGCCATAGCAATAATAAAATGCCGATAGGCTTATCTAAACGCATCAAACGTTCATAAGCATCTAACTTTTGGATGATTTTTTTGGCATTCATATTGATAGGTTTATGCTGTTAATATTGGTGGCAAAAATACTTCTGTAACCATAATACTAGCGCAATTCAAGCTAAATACCGAACGCCTCGCCCACAGGTACAGCGGCTTATCAGCTAGGCTTTTACTTGCATGCTGATATAACGCATGATGAGGGCTTAGTTTTTTATAACTTAAAGGTGCGCGCGTTACTTGAGGATTGGCAAATAATGTAGCGCCTAGCGGTTTGTTACCCAATCGACTTAAGCCCAACCACGCACCGCGTAAGCTTTTACGGGGCAACACGCTATGTGCAAACACCACTAATTGATTGTTGCCCATCAGTTGTACTTCACGAATTAAAGCTTTTTTACGCAATGAGATTGCTAATGGTGAAGTTTCATCCAAAAAGGGTTTTGCATAGGCGACCAATGAAGGGATTACTTTAAAGTTAGCATAACGCTGTTGTAAGCGCATTGTTAATGAGTGACTATCTATCAACCAATGATGATATTTTCCGCTCAGTATGGGCTTCTTCAGCCATTGAGAACGACCATGCTGATGTAGGTTTGAACAATAGGCTTTCACTCAATATTCTCGTTAATATTCTCGTTGATATTCCAGTCAATCACACTTTTACCAAATCGCCAGCACTGCCCATCCATCGGTTTAGGTGCTGCTCAACTTCTGCTGGATAGTTTTTTAGTAATTGGTCTGCCAAAGATTTAGCGGCTTCAAGCAACGCTACATCTCGCTCTAAATCTGCGATTTTCAACATTGGCACACCACTTTGGCGCACGCCAAGAAACTCCCCAGGCCCACGTAAATGTAAATCTGCCTGCGCGATGGCGAAACCATCGTTACTCTCATAAATCACTTTCAGTCGCGCTCTGGCAGTTTCAGAAAGTTTATTTTGATAAAGCAGTATACAAGTGCTTTTTGCAGCGCCCCTGCCCACGCGACCACGAAGTTGATGCAGTTGGCTCAAGCCCATACGTTCAGCATGCTCAATGACCATTAAACTCGCATTGGGGACATCCACACCGACTTCTATGACTGTCGTTGCGACTAACAGCTGTATCTCGGCGGTGCTAAAGGCAGCCATCACAGCCTGCTTTTCAGCAGGCTTCATTCGCCCATGCACTAAACCTACTTTTAATTCTGGAAACTCAGTTTGCATCAACGCATAAGTATCATTCGCTGTTGCCAATTGTAGCGCTTCAGACTCTTCAATCAACGGGCAAACCCAATACGCTTGATTCCCTTGCATGCAGGCTTCACGCACACGCTGCAAAATTTCATCACGTCGCGTATCTGAGATGAGTTTAGTCACAATCGGCGTGCGTCCTGGTGGCAACTCATCAATCACCGACACATCTAAATCAGCGTAATAACTCATGGATAAAGTCCGTGGTATCGGCGTAGCGGTCATCATCAATTGGTGCGGTTCTGGTTGACCTTTTTGCCTCAAAGCTAATCGTTGCTGAACACCGAACCGATGTTGTTCATCAATAATGGCTAAGCCTAGCTTCTTAAATTGCACTGCCTCCTGAAACAAGGCATGTGTGCCTATTACTAATTGCGCAGTACCATTCGCCATGGATTCTAGCGCGGCTACACGGTCTTTTTTTGATTGGCTACCTGTTAACCACGCAATTTGTATATTGAGTGGTGTTAGCCAAAGCATCATTTTGCGATAATGTTGCTCTGCCAAGATTTCAGTAGGTGCCATCAGCGCCACTTGCCAGCCGTTCTCTATACTTTGCAAAGCCGCCATGCAGGCTACAATTGTTTTACCACTTCCCACGTCACCT
>JACMNP010000048.1 GCA_014378495.1 Methylotenera sp.
ATAATTCGTAAGAGGGTCGCTCCAGTATTCTCTTACATCGCATTAAAATAGGGTATTAGCGAAGTTATAGGTGTCTATAAATAATAGATATTTGTGAATAAATGTCTAAATCACAGATAATTATATTGATGCATGATTACGCTTTGTCTTCAATACAAGTTGGTCTATTCGCTAGTTTCTGAATCTTCAAGTCTTTTGTTGCTACTAAATAAAACTCTTATGATTGTAGTATAAGGTAAGCCTGCTTTCATCATCATGCCAGTTGCTGCTAAGCAACCTTTGGTGCGAGCCATTTGAATCCCATTTCTTACAGCTGCCTCGCGTATTAAATCAGTTCTACTTTTCACGATTAACCTTAGCCAAAATAATTATTTTGGCCGATTATTTAAAACTCCTTTGTTCGATGTCGCACATACAGATACGTATCTACAATACTTCTTGTAGATCTTGATCAGACATTGATAATCTATTGTAGACTTTAGCCGTAATTTCATAAGAATGTAGCCGTGCAGCATGATCGAATATCTGCGATGTAATCATAAGTTCATCGGCCTCTGTTTTGGCAATAAAGGCCTTAATCTCGTCTAATATCTTATCTTCAGAACCTATCGCTGAGCATGACAGCACTTGGTTAAGCAAAGCGCGTTCTGCGCCACCAATTTGTTTCCAATAATCAGTGATCGGCGGCGGTAGTTTTGAAGGATTTCCACTACGCAGATTGATGAATGCCTGCTGCATTGAAGATGCGAGTAAATGGGCCTCTTCGTCGGTATCCGCAGCAAATACATTGAAGCCTAACATGACATGAGGCTCTGCTAAATATTGTGATGGACGAAATGTTTCACGATAAATCTCTATTGCTTGCATCATTTGCGCAGGTGCAAAATGAGAGGCAAATGCATAGGGCAGGCCCATCGCTGCGGCAAGCTGGGCGCCAAATAGGCTAGAGCCCAGAATCCAAATAGGTACATTCAGACCAGTGCCAGGTACGGCTTTTACCAGCCCTTTAGGGTGAGGCGAAAAGTAGTCCAACAACTCCATAACGTCTTGTGGGAATGCATCTGAATCCGATGCTAGATTTCGACGCAAAGCATGTGCAGTGATTTGGTCCGACCCTGGAGCACGTCCTAACCCTAAATCAATACGCCCAGGATACAAAGATTCTAGTGTGCCGAATTGCTCTGCAATCACAAGAGGAGAATGATTCGGTAACATGATGCCGCCTGCACCAACACGTATAGTTGATGTGCCTGCTGCTACATGACCCATTAGCACTGAAGTAGCAGCACTAGCAATACCAGGCATGCCGTGATGTTCAGCCAGCCAGTAGCGATGAAAGCCCCAGCTTTCAGCATGCTGTGCCAGACTTAGGGTATTTTTGAAAGATTGCGCAGCGTTGCTACCCTCTGCAATTGGAGAAAGATCAAGAACGGAGAAACGATACATCAAATTATCTCTAGTATTTTCTTTGAAATTAATAGGGTTGTAAAAAGTATCTACTCATTGTGTGGATATTACAGAAATGCTGAATGAATAAGATTACAAGTAATATATTCATCTATTAGCGCAAATTACAAGTGCTGAAGATCAGAAATATTTTTTTGATTGTTGTGTTGGAGGAGTTTTATGGTGGAGAAGATTAAGTTGTAACACTTGAGCAAGCCTATTTGATTAGAGTTTAATGCAAGTTATCTATTTGCTACAGAAACAATTTAATGAGTGGTCGTTTACGATGCCTACTGCTTGCATCCATGCATAAACAATGGTTGGTCCTACAAACTTAAAGCCACGGCGCTTCAACTCTTTTGAAATTTCTTCAGAAAGCCCTGTTGTAACAGGCACGTTAAAGCCATCTCCTTTCAATACTTCACCTTTTGTGAAAGACCAGCAAAAATCACTAAATTCCTCACCGTGCTCACGCATTTCACAATAGATTTTAGCACCTTTGATTGTCGCTTCAATTTTGGCGCGGGCACGAATAATTCCTTCGTTATTCATTAAACGCGCTATATCTTTTTCATTGAATGTGGCTACTGTGACTGGATCAAAATCAGCAAAAGCTTTGCGAAATGCTTCACGCTTTCTAAGTACTGTAATCCAAGCAAGCCCTGCTTGAAAACCTTCCAGCATGAGCATTTCCCAAAGCATACGTGAATCACGTTGCGGGATACCCCATTCATCATCATGATAGGTTTGCATGAGCACATTGTTTTCTGCCCAGTTACATCGAGTACGGTCTATTGGGTGCATATTAAAATATTCTTTTCGACTATTAGTAGCACATTATTATTGATACAAAATACAGCAATAGAAAATCTTAAACTGTCAGGCTACGGTCAGCTTTGGACTATAAGATAGGCTCCATGGTGACAAATTAAGATGGTAATAAATCTTCACCAGTACGCTTACTGCAAAGCTAACTTTACCTTATATTTTGGAGATTTAAATGAACAAATTTTTAGCATCATTATTCACTGGCGCGCTTTTAATCACATTAGGTACCTCAGCTTTTGCAGCTGATGCTGCTAAAACAATTGAACCTACTAAGAGCGGGGAAGTTAAACCAGCAGTAGCATCTACAAAAGCAACACATGCAAATGTTCAGAAAAAACATCACCGTAAACATGCAAAGAAACACGCCTCAGTAGCTGCACCTCAAGCTGCTGCAGCATTAGAGGGTAAATAAAAAATAGATTTTAATTTTCTTAGTAGTGAAACGATAAAGGGCATTAAACTGCACAGTTCCTATTAATTAATGAAAACTTTATATGGCTACACACCAATATATAGCTCCATATCAATTTAAAACTTACTTTTTAACAGCGATGGCAGCTATATTTTGGGGCGCTAATTTTAATTTAGCTAAACCAGTAGTCGCTGAGATGGGGCCTTATATTGCAGGTGCCAGCCGCTATATTTTAGCGGCTGCAATTATGCTACTTATCACTAGGTTTAGAGGTGAAAGCGTGTCTATGCGTCATATTAGAGCATATGCAACTCTAGGGCTGGTTGGCGTATTTGGCTTTAACTTGTTCTTTTTCTTGGGCATGCAAACCACTTCTGCAGTTAACGGGGCGTTGATTATGGCGCTTAATCCATTGCTTACGGCAATCATCGCTTTTTTTATATTAAAAGACCGGCCTAGTAATAGGCAGTTGTTTGCTTTCCCAATCGGCATTATCGGTGTGGCAATTGTCGTGTTAGGAGCAGGTGCTCATATACGGATGTCGTTAGGCGATATTTATATTTTGCTAGCCAATGTAAGTTGGGCATTTTATAACGTATTAGTACGCAAATTAATGCCTAAAGATGTGAGTGGCATTGCAAGTACTGCAGGAATAATGACCGTTGGGGCAATTGCATTAACTGCTATTGCATTGCTCAATGGCGAAAGATTTATTCTGCCAAGCGTTCACGCTGGCTCAGCATTATTGATCATGACGATTTGCGGCGGCGTATTGTCTTATTTATTTTGGAATGCTGGCATCGCTAAACTAGGCCCTGCCAAAGCCGCAATCTTTTTGAATCTGGTGCCTATTACTTCTATTGTGATTGCCGCTTTTGAAGGTGTTCCCCCAAATCAAGTACAGATGATTGGTGCCATTATTGTGATTGCGGCGGTCACATTTAGCGCTAGCGCTAAAGTTAACAGTTTAAGCGAAATAAATAAATAGGCCTTAGTTAAACTGTGGCAAGGTATGCATGTAATGACTGTATAGCAGCAGCACCTTCGCCAACAGCGGCCGCAACGCGTTTTACAGATGCACTTCTGACATCGCCCACCGCAAATATACCTGGACGATTAGTTTCTAGAAAGTAGGGTGGTCTTTCCAAAGTCCACTCATTATCTTTTGCATCCTGACCAGTCAATACAAATCCATTTTTATCAAGATTGATACATTCTCCCAGCCAAGCGGTATTAGGCTCTGCACCTAAAAACAAGAATACATGGCAGATAGGAATTTCTTTCACTTGATCATCGCTCTCTTTCCATTTAATACTTTTTAGACTCGTATCACCTATTAACGCTACGATTTCTGTATTGATATGCAAGGTAATATTTGGCGCTGCGTTAATACGTTGAATCAAGTAGTGCGACATGCTCGCTGCCAGACCTGGTCCTCTGACTATAATATGTACATGATTAACGTGTGACGCTAAAAATACTGCGGCTTGACCTGCAGAATTACCACCACCGTTGACGACGACATCTTGCTTGGCGCATAGATTCGCCTCCATGAACGAAGCGCCGTAGTAGATTCCTCTACCTTCAAAATTTTCAATGCCTAATAAGGAAGGTTTCCGATAACGTGCGCCTGTCGCAATAACGACTGATTTTGCTGTGATGTGCTCATGATTATCTAATCGAATATTAAAAGCATTGTTATGATTACATTCCAGTTGTTTGACTTCTATTGGCACGGCAACTTCTGCACCAAATTTTCTTGCCTGAGAAATGCCGCGCCCAGCCAATGCTTGCCCTGATATTCCTGTAGGAAAGCCAAAATAATTCTCAATCTTCGAGCTACTACCAGCCTGACCACCTGGTGCTTTTGCATCGAGCACAATCACATTAAGCCCTTCAGATGCAGCATATACCGCCGCCGCTAAGCCTGCAGGCCCCGCACCTACCACCACTACATCATATTGCTTTCCATCCAAGCTTTCAGGGCTTAGCCCAACAAGGTCTGCGATTTCTCGGTTTGATGGATTGGATAATGTTTTGGATTGAGCATTGATAACGAAGGGAATATCCTCTTCACTAGCATGATATTTCTCAAGCAAGGTTTTCGATTCTTCAGGATGACTATTAATATCAAAATATGCAACAGGATGTGCGTTTCGAGAAAGAAACTCGCGAAGTCGTAATGTGGCACCTGACTCTTTAGAACCAATTAATATCAAGCCACCACTTTCATCTGCAATAAATGCAACACGGCGTAATATAAAAGCCCGCATGATAGTTTCGCTCAGCTCAGCCTCTGAAACGATTAACGTTCTCAGTGAAGCTTCATTGATCACAATCACTTCGCAATCTTCAACAACTAGTGCTGTTGCTATTGAGGCGCGACCAGCGAGCGTGTTTACCTCACCAGTAAATGCGCCAGCACTATGCGATGCAATCACATGCGGACCATCGTAGCCAGTCCTCACAATATCAATGCGTCCAGCAATAATGGCATACATGGCAATGTGCCGCTCACCTTCACTAAAAAGTACGTCTTGCGCTTTGTATTGGCGCAATTCACCATATTGCATCAATAGATTAAATTGACTTTCATTGAGGGTAGGAAATATTTGGAGGCGTCGACTTTCACCAATGGATAACGCTTGAATTGATGAGCCTTGTTTATTAACGTCCATTGCTATTCTTCCTAATATTTAAGTCTCAATGCTTAAGTTTCAATGCTATGACCAGCGGCTATCCATGCACTAATCCCGCCTGATAAAGGCCTTACTCTTGTGTAACCTTTTGCAATCAACAGCTTTGCTACTTTTGCCGCAGATGCTTCATTGGGGCATTCGCAATACACAATCACTTCACCGTCGAGCGCAATATTATCTAGTTCAATGGCGCTCAAATCATTATTGGTAATCACCTTAGCGCCAGGAATTCGACCTGATTGTTGTGATGAGGTAACGCGTACATCTACAATTAAAGGCGTTTGTTTATCTTCCAGTAATTGATTAAGCTCAGCAACTGAAATCCTAGCCATGCGATGCGATTTTAAAAAACTATGGCGTTGCCACCATTTAGATGCGATATAGGCAGTTAACGCCGCTAGGATGAGTAAGCTTCCCCATTTACCCAGTGCGAGCAATACATTGAGTAAGTCATCAACTGTGGTGCTAAATAGTGACCCTAAATAAATCGCTAACCCAGCCCACAGCGCTGCGCCGATGCTATCAAAAAATATAAAACTAATTTTTTTAGTCCCTAAAGTACCCGCCATTGCAGAAGCAACTGATGCGAAACCAGGGATAAATTTAGCCACTAATAAAGAAGGAGCACCCCATCTGGTGTAAATTGATGAAGTTTGACGCACACATGAATCAGGTGATAGTGAGACGCGACAAAGCAAAGACAACACTTTTTTGCCATAACGCCTACCCGCAAAAAACCAAATGCTATCTGCAATGATTGAAGCCAATACTGCGGTTAGTAACAATGTCGTCACGGAGTAATGTCCATTAGCTAGTAATGCGCCCGCAATTACCAAAGTTGGATAGGCAGGTAAAGGCAAGCCCATTTGCTCTAAAAATACATTGCCAAATACCATCCATAAGCCATATTCCTCAATCATATTTAATAGATGGATCATTTAATTATTCTCTTAATTATTTTCTTACGTGTCTTCATATTTGTTTTTAAATAAGTATGCGACACTAGTTTTGACAATATACTAAAAAATCTAAACAAGTAAACTTCATCAAGTTAATTATCACCAATTTTACGATAGTATTTATAATAATTTTTACGCAATTCTTGGACTCATCTTATGGACCCATCTGACTTTCTTGTTCAGGCCACAATCTATCTTTCATCAGCTATATTTTTAGTGCCGCTATTTAAAAGGTTTGGCTTAGGGTCAGTATTAGGCTATTTAATTGCAGGCATATTAATAGGCCCCTATGCACTTAAACTGATTCCTGATCCTGAACAAGTGCTTCATTTTGCTGAATTTGGGGTAGTACTCATGTTGTTTCTGGTGGGCTTAGAGCTCGAGTCTCAAAAAGTCTGGGAACTGCGTAAAACACTGTTTGGGTTGGGAGGCTTACAAGTAGTCGTTACGATTGCGTTGGTCACCATGGCTGCCTACATAATAGGCATTGCTTGGCCAATATCATTAGTCATCGGCATGGGTGTGGCAATGTCTTCAACCGCCATTGGCTTAACTTCACTCACTGAAAAGAAATTACTAAGTACGCCCGGAGGTCAAGCTTCATTCGCTACTTTGCTATTTCAGGATTTATCCGTCATCCCCATATTTATGCTGTTGGCGCTGCTAGCGCCTAATAACGCTAAAACTGGTTTTGATTTATGGGCAGTTGCAAAAGCAATTGCAGTGATTGCGGCGCTGATATTTGCCAGCCGCACATTGTTGCGACCACTGATGCGCATTGTGGCGCAAACTGGAATTCGTGAAATTTTTGTCGCATTTTCATTGCTGCTAGTGATAGGGGTCTCACTGGCCATGCAATCCGTTGGGCTATCAATGGCCTTGGGCACCTTTCTCGCAGGCGTATTATTGGCTGACTCTGAGTATCGATACGAACTCAGGCTAGATATCGAACCAGTCAAAGGATTGCTATTAGGGTTATTCTTTATAGCTGTAGGCATGTCGGTAGATTTGTCGTTGCTGGCCAATTCACCGTTGATGATTTTTGGCTTTGCTTTACTCATCGTCATTACCAAAATGGCTATTCTAATGGGTCTAGGGCACTTATTTAAATATTCGTTTCGTGACATATTACTATTTGGCGTCGCGCTCTCTCAGATTGGTGAATTTGCTTTTGTCATTTTTGGCGTTGCCCTCACGCAAAACACTATCCCGCGTGAGACTTACAATATTCTCAATGCGATTGTTGCCGTTTCAATGCTAATCACACCAGTATTGCTCTTGCTCTATGACCGCTTTTTAACACTGCAGTGTGGAGAGCGCCCTAAGGATGCAATCACGGAAAACAATTCAGTTATTATTGCTGGCTTTGGTCGTTTTGGGCAAATTGTAGGTAGAGTGCTCGTTGCTAAGGGAATGACACCTACCATCATAGATAACGATCCTAATCAAATCGATTTAATGCGTGAGTTTGGCTGGCGTTGTTATTACGGTGATGCCTCTAGATTAGACTTGTTAGAGGAGGCGGGGATTGCAAAAGCTAAACTTTTTGTAATTTCTGTCAATGACCCTGTTGCGACATTGAATATGGCCAAGCTTGTGAAAGCGCGGTGGCCTGACCTTGCTGTTGTTGTCAGAGCACGTAGTCGTACTGATGCATTCGATTTACGCGACCTCAGTTTAGATCCAATACGAGAAACTTTCTACTCGTCCTTAGTGGCTGCTAAACAAGCTTTATTAGCCTTAGGCGAAACATCGACTGCTGCGGCTAAAATCATTAAACAATTTGAGCGACATGACTTAGAACAACTTGAAGCCAGCAGGAAGATTAGACATGATAGGACCGCTCTGTTAAGCATGGCTCAAAAAGGCCGTCGAGATCTTAAAGATTTATTTGCGCTGGAGATGGCTGAGAATGATGTGAAGGAAATAAAACCTGACACTTCTAAAGTTATCTTTAAATAACTTTATTTACCTCTTTTAAAACAGAAAAGGCTTAAACGGAAAAGGCTTAAAAATTTATCCAGCCCAAAAATGATAAAACTCGCGTGACACAATTAAGAAAAACTCTTTCATATCTTTGCTTGTAAACAGCGGCTGAATTCTGTTGATAGCGTTTCGGTAATTTTCCTCTGAATTAAGATTGTTTCTTAACTCAATACATATTACTTTAGCGACTTTTTGGCTAATCTTTATATCTTTTTCTAAAACGCCAATTTGCCTAATGTAAGGAGCATATATATTTAATGGCCAGTTCTCCTCGTCAGAAAAAAATTCTTGCTCAATGCTATTCCGTAATTTTAAAAAAGCCTCTTTTTGCAAACTGAGTCTAACGGCTTTTTCGTGATTTTTTTTATCTAGCTGTTTATTTTCATTGATCCATAATGGATAAAAGTCTCTAGCTAAGTTAATGCAAAAACTTCTATCTTCAATCTCAGTATCGGATAACAAAGTTTCTACAGCTTGGCGATATGACGATTCATCAACCTTGATGCAGTAAAGACTATGAGTAAGTTTAATTAAATAATATTTGCTATTCTAATGAATTCACTATTAGAGCTCTTTGCTTTTAGACGATAAATATAAGACTCAACCGCACTAATAACAGTAACGCCAATATTTAATTCTCTGCTGATCGTTTTGGTAAGATTAATGGGTATCCGACTTTTGTGATTGATTTTATATTTCGTTACTTGGATGATAAAACGAGTTGTATAATTTATTTAGAAATTTCAATACTCTCACTTCCGGTTTGCTGACAATCACAAATTGACACTTTCTGCCCATTGCAGCCAGTTGTAGATTTGTAACATGTGACTGCAATGTGGGATGGTGCAGCCCTTCACTCTTATCCAAACTAGACCGTACGTTGTCTAAACCTTAGCCTCATCTCATCCCTGACCAGCGCCTGTTTCTGAGATTAGCGCTTACAAAAGCGTTTAGCGTGATTTGAGTCTCGTCCAGTCTGATTGTCGTTTCGGGAAATCTCTAACGAAAAAAGACAAGATATAAGACAATAATGAGCACTATAGTACCTATGCCAATATACATTTTTCACCTCCATCTCATAGCTCACCCTCTGGGAGGGTAATTAAGCACGAGTTCACAAATTGCATTAAAGCATTCGCTCATGTTGATGTCTGTGCGCAAGCACACCTAACAATTCTTAATTTATGGCCGTTACTCGCCATATTGCTGACGCACGAATCCCTTGTGCTCTATAACCGTTTTTGGCCGATTTTTGCCTTATAACGTATTAATTTAGTTGCCATAAAATAGACTGTCAGAAACGAAATTAACACCATCAGATCAGTTTTCTTTCTGTTATTTTTTAGTCAAATCAATCATAAAAATCGGATACCCCTACAATCAAACGTCAGGAGTCGTGAAGCAATATTCGCCGAATTTAGAAGCGTTGTTAAAAGACGACAGATTTCCTGTGCCTAAGCGTAATCTTCATAAAATTTATATGGGTCCTACCACCCAAAAACCTGGCTGGGGAATTTTAGAGGCGCCTTGTGGTGGGGTGTTAGGTATCTATAGTTTATCTGCCGCCAAACCCTATAAAACCAAAAAATTTAGACCACGCTACAAGCATTTTGAGAATCAAAAATCTTATAGAGAGTGGTTTTTTGCCTATGTGCCACAAGCTGTTGCAAGATAAATATTTGTAATCGTTGCCTATTTAGTAACCTAGTTTAATTAATCCCTGTCAACGATTAACTACATTTGAATTCAAACTAGATTTTTAAAATATAACCTTATATTTTATTCATGTTGAAAAATTCTTACAATTTCATTACAACAAGCTAACTATATAAAACTGCATTAAGGATTTTTATACTATTCTTGTAACCTAAAATCAACAGAATAAATATTTAATTTGATATTCATCGCTAGCTTAGCTTAAATCTACTGTGATGTTTTTTAACAATATTTATATATATTGAGCATATTTTGGGTGTTATTTAATACACTCAGATTTGACAAAAAATTATTAAATATGACACTAGGAAAAATAATATGTCAGATGAAGAGTTTGAAGTGCGAGGGCCACATGATGAAAAGTTGGAGCATACAGGTGGGGATTCTTTCTCTAGTAAAATAGCGGTAATGACGGCGGTACTTGCGACGGCTGGAGCATTTTTTAGTTATCAGGCGGGATCAACTCAAAATGAAGCGGCAATGTTTAAAAACGATGCTGCCATCAAAAAAACTGAGGCTTCAGATAAATGGAATTTCTACCAAGCAAAAAGTAATAAACAAAATTTAGCTGAACTAGCAATCGTGATAACAAATATAAACCAAGATAAATATACTCAGGATATTCAACGTTATGGGGTTGAAAAAGTCGATATTAAAAAAGCGGCTGAAAAACTAGAATTTGAATCTCAAGAGTTTAATGAGAAATCTGAAGCACAAATGCATGTTCATCATAGGTGGGCACTAGCAATGACACTCATTCAGATCGCAATTTCATTAGCCGCCATCACATTGCTCACACGAAAAAAAGTACTTATGATAGGTGTTTACGGCACTTCACTTGGTGGGCTAATTTTTGCCGTGTTAGCTTTGCTTCATATTTAAATCTAAACGTGATGAAGATTAATTTAAGCATCATTAATTCTTGAATCTACATTTGTAAATACATGATTCATTATTTTAACCAACCTTCTAACCGGCTAAATATATTACAAATTTACAAGAAATATGCGCCATAACCCCCCATTCTTAATGCGCAAACTGGCATGTGTCGGCTTAAGCATCAGTTTATTATTACTTTCAGGGTGTGGAATGGTGTTGAAGGCTTTTAAGCCTGCTCCACCTCCTGCAAGTTGGATTGAGCCATTGCCTTCTGCCCAGGCGCATGATGGAAAATTGAGCGAATTAAAAAATTGGTGGCAGCAGTTTAATGATCCAGAATTAATTAAATTAATAGA
>JACMNP010000049.1 GCA_014378495.1 Methylotenera sp.
ATATTATGCAGAAGTAGCAAACGAGGCGCTCAACAAGGGCTGGCAAGTATGGCTATTTGGTTCAGATAAAGACATGCCTGTCACCACAACTATCAACCAACTGACTCAGAATCAATGTTTAGATTTAGGCGGCAAAACCAACTTAAGTGAAGCGATTGATTTAATGTCGCTTTGCGATGCAATAGTCAGTAACGACTCAGGTCTTATGCACGTTGCAGCAGCTTTAGATAAAAAATTAGTCGCGATTTATGGCTCATCTGACCCACACCATACACCACCGATGAATAGTAATGCAGTTGTTGAATATTTAGGACTTGAATGTAGCCCTTGTTTTAACAGGACTTGTGAATTAAAGATTAAAAGTGAAAAACTACAATGCTTAAAAAAAATAAAATCAAGCCGTGTTATTAAAGTAATTAATTTTTAACTAATATGCGACTTTTTCGTACTCTGATTTTGGAGCTAAAAGCTCATTACTTAAACTCAAAAAACAATAAAGCTCAACAAAAGCGATTTGACAAACCTAAGCGAACAGTTGAACGGTTCAATAAAAAATATCCAAACTATAAAATAGGTACCAATTGTTATGGTGTTCCTAAAGTAAAGCATCCACATCCCAATGCAATTCTAACGATTGGCAACTATTGCTCAATAGCAAGTAATGTTGAAATTTATTTAGGTGGTAATCATAGAGTTGATTGGGTCACTAACTACCCTTTTCCACACTTTTTCCAACAAGCAAATCATATCCAAGATTATGAGGTTACAAATGGTGATGTGAGCATTGGATGTGATGTATGGATATGCCAAAATGTAACTATTTTGTCAGGTATTACAGTTGGTCATGGTGCAGTGATTGCAAACGGCGCAATAGTCACAAAGGATGTTGAACCATATGCAATTGTAGGTGGAAATCCTGCAAAACATATTCGTTGGCGTTTCGATAAGGAAATTCGAGATGCACTTTTAGAAAGCGCTTGGTGGAATTGGCCAGAAAGTGAGATATTAAATACTGTAGATATAATTTGCTCTGAAGATATATCAAAATTTCTTAATTACATCAAAACTAGAGACTAGTTAATTAGTTTTTCAAAATTCGCTTGATTTCACATCAAAGTTATTGAGCTAAATATTTACTTTGTTAACCTTATTTAAAACTTCATTTAATGAAAGTTTTTGTGTTTTAATTATTTCCGTTCTTGCTTTTAGTACCTGCGGAATTTTACTAAGGGCTAGTAAGAAACCTTTTACATTAGTTTTGTCAAAAATCAGTAATTCCCCAAGCAACTGAAAAATAGATAATGGGAATGCACTCAACATTATTTGGGTTGGTGTTAAGTGTATCCATTCAAGCAGATATCTATTTCTGCGACGTATGCATTTCACATGCTGCATTTTTACATGCTCTCGAATCGAGCCTACACTTTGATGCACAATCGAAATATTAGGCTCAAAATAGCTGCACCAACCCCTGCGCCACGCGCGTATACCTAAATCATAGTCCTCACTATAAAATGGTTTATAGATAGGATGAAAGCCACTTAGCGCTTCAAACATAGATTTTCGCAACATCATTGAACCACCGTGCCCATACAATGTAGGTAGCAACTTGCCTGAGTTTTTAATATTCACAGCTTCATTCAGAGACCAGTCTAATAGTTTTAGGCTACCTCTCTTAAATTGACGTAAATTCCAAGAATGCCTTTTTACTTGCCCATTTTCATCATTGATCAACGGATTAACTGAAAAAGTATCCGGACTATCAAAATATGGCATTAACCCTTCAAGTAAATTTTCTTGAACATTTACATCTGAGTTTAATAACATGATTAATTCAGTTTCTGCAGCAGCAATGCCAGAATGCACAGCATCTGCAAAACCCTTATTAATCGGGTGAATAACAATTTTTATATTAGGAAATTCAGTTTTTAAAACATCAATACTTTCATCTTTTGAGCCGTCATCCACCACGATAATGATCGTATTTGAAGAATAAAAGCTAGCAGCCTTTTGAACAGAAGGTAGGTTTTTTCTTAGTAATTTGGCGCCATTAAAGTTCGGAATGACCACTGTGATTGGAGTCTTCATCTATTCACTCTAATTAACTCATTTATATGCAATAAAATTCCAAAAACTAGCGCAGTAATTAGCAGATGAAAACTTGAAAAAATAGGCACGATAATTGAAACAAAAAGTAAATTCATCGTTAATAACGTGATTAATAGTGAAGTCAGATTTTTGTATTCATCGGAATTTTTACGTGTTTGAAATAATTTAATATAGAGTACTGAATAAAAAAGGACTGCACAGATTAAGCCAGTTAATCCAGTCGTGTATAAAAGCTCTAAGAAAAAATTATGTGGACTATTAAAAGTTATAGCAGTTTGCATCTTTATAGGACCCAGCTCTTTATAAGCGACTTCGTAGCTATGAAGCCCATGTCCAAACAACCAATGCTTAATGTTGCTCTGCTCAATTAACTTCCAAACATCATGCCAAATATACACGCGCTCTTCCGTGGTAATTTGCTCAAATAATTTAGTTAATTGCCCAGAAAAATTACCTATATTGGTTATCCATAAAAATATAGTCGCAAATACAATGCTGCCAAAAGGCACTAGTTTATGTTTATGGTAAAAGCTCATGCCCACAACTGTGAGAATTAGTGACAACCAAGCCGGCCTTGAGTTTGTATGCAACAACAGTCCAATTAAGCAAACAATCATCAAGACTATAGCTAGCTTCAATTTTAATTTGGCTGTACCCAATAAAAAAATACTTACTGGAATTAGCAACATCAGATATTGCGCTAAGTAATGGGGATTTTTTACAGTGCCATAATTCATCTTCAATATTAAAAGTGAAAATAATTGTATAGCGACATAAAAAAATGCCATCGCAATAATAATTTTTTTAATATTATTATTCACATAATCAGCATTGTGTTCCGCTTGCAGCTTAATCCCTAAACACAAAAATATGCTATAAATTAAGTGGTTGATCTCTTTTATAAACTCTAAATTGTTTACGGCAATCGAATGTATTATAAAATAGGCAGATACAAATAAAATGATGGGATAGTAAGATTTTATTGCACTTAAATATAGTCCATCTGGTTTTTTGATATAAATATAAACAACAAGCACTATATTTAGATATAAAAAAGCTCTATACAGCGCATCAAAACCTAATGCATGATTAAAAACTACTGCACATAATGTTATTAGATGCCAAAAATATAAATTTTGAACTGGCAATGAGGCTTTTAAATTGTTTATTAATTTATTCACCTACTTCTTCCCGGCTAAAAATTTTCTACAATTCTTTATTGCCTCAACAATTAACGACTGGTTCTTTGCTTGCAATTCTGCCGACTCTGTACTGGATAGCACTTTATCCTTTTGATCACTGGGTTGCCAATGATCAAAACCTTTACTCACATACGGTATTCTGTATTTCATATCATCCGTCATCACACTAATAGAGTGCCAATCACTGCTTACAATAAATTTACGGTCCGTTGGCGTTATCATATTATTGCCAAGTGAGTAAGTACTTGCATCTTGCGGTGCACCAACCATTTGTAGTAATGTAGTTCCAACATCTAGATGACTGGTGACTTGATTGACTTCCTGATGAGCAAGTTTAGGCACCCACATTACCATAGGTGTGTGTGTCTGCTCTTCTACAAAGCTAGAGTTATGTCCCCAAAAACCTTTTTCCATGAACTCTTCACCATGGTCACCAGTAACAATCACAATTGTATTCTCCAAGAGGCCTTGACGTTCTAAGTCATCGTAAATCCGACCCAATTGAATATCTACCCAGTGCGCTGCATTGGTATATCTATTTTTAAGCTGATCAATTTTAGGTGCTAAAGAGGCACGGCTCATTTGAAAGTAGTTAACATCTTGCAAATAAGGTTTGGCAATAATATCGGTCGTAGGGAAATCATAGCGCGCGTGGGTAGATTCAAAAAAGAAAAAACTCATCATTGGTTTAGCTGGGTCTCTATTCTTAAATGCTTCTATTAAGCCAGTCGCATTATCTCGATCTCGCTCCCAGGGCTGCTTGCTATCAGGTTCCTCATGCAGTTGTTTTGGGTCAAATTTAGAAAAAAGTGTTTGATTAAACTCCGGATACGAAAATTTTGCACTAGTTCTAATATCAAATTGGTAACCAAGCGCCTGAAGTCTATCCATCAATATCGGAGATTTTTGAGCATGTAGAAAACTATTCCAATATGAGCCATACAAACCATAAAATAGTCCGAATAGTCCCTCTCTTGTGCCATTACCACTAGAGTAATGTTGCTTATAAAATTGTCCTTTTTGTGCAAGCTTCCATGTGTTGGGCATAATCTCTGGTGTTAATCTATCCCAACGTAAAGACTCAACAGCCAAAATTACGATATTAGGCGGATTTTGTACCGCTTTAAATTGAATAGGCACTAAGGGATACTGCACACTAGAAGTATCTACAGATAACTTATTAGCATCTGATTTAACTGACTTAACACCAAACTTTTCGGCAACGCTTCTAAATGTCACTTTTTGATAAAACGGATACACCTTCGCAGAGTCTAAAATAGGGCCATAATTTTTAACGTCACTAACACCATACATTAAGCGCTCAGTCACCATCATCATTAACATTGCAACTAGTAGGTATTTCCAATGTATCTTAAGCGGAGTCTTAGTCGCTAAAAAGCGACTTAAAAACCAAAATACTACTTGAATCAGCACGATCATCACACACGATACTGTGATGGAAGTGTAAGTATCAGCACCTCCACCAAGCGAACTTACACCACCCTGCGTCGTCATTAAATTCCATACAAACCCATTAAAGTGGAAATTGTATAAATCGTAAATCATCGCATCCGCTTGTATAAACAATATCATCAAGCTCGTAAGTGCAATGGCTAGCGCGGCATTAAGTTTCTGCCAGTAGGGCAGCAACTTAATCATTAAATAAATTGGAATAATGGCAAAAAGCACATAGATAGCACTATAGCTAATCCAAGTTAATGCATGAAAAACCAGTACATAATTAACGTCGAACTTAGCAATCACGCTGCGAAAAAATCCCCATGTAATGGTGAGCATGTGCAACGTAGTAAATAAAAAAAAGTACTTGATTACAATACGTTGATTTAATTGACTCATATTTTTTTGCATAGACTTTCTTTCACAAACCAAGACCTAAGCTTACCACTTAGGCTTTGGTTCTATTGAGTTAGCGCGTTAAGGTCGTTGATACTACCAAGCACTTTAATATGATTTAACTTACAGTAAGCTTTCCAATCTGCAACTTCTGTCCAATTACTTAAAAAAATAAAATCTAAGCCCGCATTGGTTGATGCCTCATGATCATATTTGCTATCTCCTAAAAACAATGCGGGCAATGTAAGGTGACTATTCTTTTTTTCGCGCGCTAAAACTTCATCTTTATTGTCTGGGCTACCAAAAAT
>JACMNP010000050.1 GCA_014378495.1 Methylotenera sp.
AGCCGTTGAGATTTTTCAGCCAACGCAATTGCGTAAAAATCTGTACGACCTATCATTTTCCCAAACTCTCGCTCAAACGATAAATTACGGTCTTGGTCATTGATTTGATTGCTGATTAAATAGAGCTCCCCATTTTCATCACGGGCATTGGCAAGCTTCCAAGCACAAATTTCTATATTTCTCGCCATGTTATAGATGTTTTGTGGGTCTATGCTGTCTGTTAAATAAAAGTCAGTTTTACCACCATGTGCCTTTAGCAACATGGTTTGCATGCCGACAATAAAAGGCAAAACGCGGTCACCTGTATATTCTGGCTTAAAGGCTAAAAAAATAGCATCTGTGTCTTGTAGATTGTTAATACTATCAAATTTAAAATGATGCTGCGTTTCGCCATCAAACACCCAATCCACCATTTTTTCAGCAGGGTCAGATGTGCTTTTTTGCAACTCATGTGGATTACGTTTATAAAGCTTAAGCATTAATATACGTAAGCTTTCAGTGTTTTCACGGATTTCCATATCGGTCATACGGTCAAAATCATTTTTACCGAGTTGGTGATAGGAACTACGATCTTGCTGTTCTGGAATTGGTTTAAGTGCCGATGTGTTTGAGCTAAGAGCGCTTGAAGTTTTAGTAACTGCGGTTGCAGGAAGTGAGCTGGAGGGCGCTGCTGTAGTAGTTTGGGAGCCTCCATTAGCGCAGGCAGATAACATCGTTGATAGGATTAAGCCAATCGCGATATTAACTAAGCGGGTCATTTAACTAAAAAAGGACCACTTGTTTTTGAACAATACGCTCTTTAGGAAATACTGCACTAAAGGTACTGCCATGATCCAATTCACTTTTAATCTCAAGTTTAGCTTGATGTCGGGTAAGAATATGTTTGACGATTGAAAGCCCCAGTCCAGTACCCCCAGTTTCTCGGCTACGACTGCGGTCTACTCTATAAAATCGTTCGGTTAATCGATCAATATGTTTTTGCTCAATACCAATACCGTTATCTTTTACGCTAAAAACCGCTTGATAATTACGCATTGACCAACTAATTTCAATTTCGCCACCTCTGGGTGTATAGCGTATGGCATTGCTTACTAAGTTGCTTAGTGCGCTTTGCAGCTCTTCTGGAGCGCCTCTTAAATCAAGGTTCGGCTCAGTATTGATACTGATTTTATGTTTGCCTTGGCTTAAAGCATTGGCATCATTTAACAACATATTCATTAAGCCAGACATTTCAATCTCATTGTCATCTGGGGCTTGAGCGTTACTTTCAATATGCGATAGTGTGAGCAAATCCTCGATCAAACGTCGCATACGCGTAGTTTGCTCTTGCATCATATTGAAATAGCCACGCGTGCTTTCAGGCACTGCGCCATCCATATCTAATAAAGTTTCAACAAAACCACCGACCACTGTGAGTGGCGTGCGTAGCTCATGCGATACGTTGGCAATAAAATCACGGCGCATCGTTTCAATTTTCTCTAACTGCGTGACATCACGACAAATGAGCAGTTTTTGTTTAGTACCAAATGGAACAAGTTGAATCTCTAAAGTCGCATCTGGATTACGCCAAGACTTGAGTTTGATAGGCTCTATGTAATCTTGAGTCTGTAAATAATTAACGAAATCAGCATGACGTACTAAGTAATTGATAGGTTGATTTTCATCTTGCTTTAAATCTAAGCCTAACTGCACCTCGGCCGGTGGATTACACCATTCAATTTCATTAGCTGCATTAAGTACCACTACACCATCTGGTAGTGCACTGGCCGCGTGGCGAAAGCGTCCTAGTGCTGAGCTTAATTGCGTTTGGTTGCGCGAATGGCGACGATGCTCGTGGTGAAGTGCGGCGAACACATCTTCCCATACACCCGAACCATTAGGTATAAGATTAAGTACAGGTTTTTTGAGCCATATATTGAGCTGGTGCAACCAATATAAGTGGCCTATTAGGTAAGTCAATACTGCTACCGAAAATATAATTAGCGCAATAGTGGCAGTAGTACTAGCCCAAGTGACTAAGCAAATAACAATAAGTGTTAGGCCCAGCCAAAAGGCATTCCAGCGTATATCTTCCACGTTTAGGTTTCTTCAAAAAAGTTGCTTTATTATAGCGAGCATTTGCCGCAGGAGACATGTAAGTTGCTATGAATTTTCTAAAGTCGACTGCGAGTGATTGATATTCGCCATTTCTTGATAAACACCAGCTTATTGAATAGATAGCCTATAGCCAGCACCACGAACGGTTTGAATCAAATCTTCATGTCCAGACACTGATAGCGCATTGCGTAAACGGCGAATATGCACGTCTACTGTACGGTCCTCAACAAATACGCGATCACCCCATACTTTGTCTAGCAGCTGACTACGGGTATGCACACGCTCAGCATTAGTCATGAAAAAATGTAACAGTCTAAATTCTGTTGGGCCTAAATCAATCGTTTTTTCTTTTCCAGTGACGCGATGGGTCGTTGGATCTAGACGTAAGCCTTTAACTTCAATAGGGTCATCAGTCATTTGTGGTGAACGACGGCGCAATACTGCTTTGATGCGTGCATTTAATTCGCGTGGGCTAAATGGTTTGGTTACATAGTCATCTGCGCCTACTTCTAATCCGCGCACTTTATCGTATTCATCGCCTCGTGCAGTCAGCATGATGATAGGGATAGATTTTGTAAGGGAGTCTGATTTTAATTTACGGGCAAACTCCAGACCATTCATCCCTGGCAACATCCAATCTAACAAAATTAGATCTGGCAAAGTTTCACGCATTAAATCTTGTGCATGCTCCACACTTAATGCACGCAAAGCGTTATGGCCTGCCTGCGTGATATTCAGGGCAAGTAACTCTTGAATTGCTGGTTCATCTTCAACGACTAATATATTAGCTGGCATTATTTTTCCTTATCGAAATAAGCTTTTGTTGTTCAATTTAGTCAGTTTATGACCCTAATATGACATATTCATGACAAATAACAAGTCTACTGAAAACCTATTAAGGAGAATATTAGAAGCAGTGCTGATAAGAATTGGAGCTGATCAATAAGTAAATTGCCATTTTTGAATTTTTGTAACAAAATGTAAAATAAAACGCTAAGATTAAGTGTTAAACAGTTTAGACTTTTGAATAGTCAACACTAACGTTGTGAAAATGTCATATCAAAAACTCAAAATGAAACTCAGGGGATAGCATGGCAATTTTTTTATCAAAAGAACACATTACCGCAAGCGCTAATTTTAATCGGTGGTTAGTGCCGCCAGCGGCATTGGCCGTGCATCTATCAATTGGTATGGCTTATGGATTCAGTGTTTTTTGGAAGCCACTAGGAAATGCTCTCCTCGGTGAAGATGGTAAGCCTTTAGCGGCTTGTGCAGCGGGAGCAACTACTTTTGGTGAAAAGCTAGCAGGAACACTGCGCGCCTTAACTGCAACAGACTGCAACTGGACACAGTTTGATTTAGGCTGGATGTATACCTTATTTTTCGTGCTCTTAGGTTGTTCTGCTGCAGTCTGGGGCAGTTGGTTAGAGCGTTCAGGCCCGCGTAAAGCTGGCCTAGTGTCAGCATTATGTTGGTGTGGTGGTTTATTGATTTCTGCTTTTGGTATTTATAGTCATCAATTATGGATGATGTGGCTAGGTAGTGGTGTGATTGGCGGAATCGGTTTGGGTCTAGGCTATATTTCACCA
>JACMNP010000051.1 GCA_014378495.1 Methylotenera sp.
ATACCATTCAAACACTTTCTGGCATTGGCCGCTCTACTGCTGCTGCAATCGCATCATTCGCCTTTAATCAAATACAAACTATATTAGACGGCAACGTAAAACGTGTACTTGCCAGACATTTTTTAGTTGAAGGCTGGCCTAGCAGCCCAAAAGTTGAAAAACAATTATGGGCACTGGCCGAAGATTTATTACCCAAGCAAGACATGATTGCGTACACGCAAGGTCTTATGGATTTAGGTGCGACGCTTTGTACCAGAAGCAAACCAAAATGCAATGTATGTCCGCTCAATAACACCTGCGAGGCTTATCGACAGCACCGCGTAAGTGAGTTGCCAACACCTAAACCACGCAAAGCGATTCCAGAAAGGCATATTACAATGCTGATATTGTTGCATGGTAATAAAGTCTTACTAGAGAAACGTCCATCTACAGGGATTTGGGGTGGTTTATGGAGTTTTCCTGAGGTTGAAACTGACTATAATACTGAAGCCGTAGTGCTTAGTCGCTTTGCAATGATTGTCGAGGCGGATGAACCTCTTGCCACCCTAAGTCATGCTTTTACGCACTTTAAGCTACATATTCAACCTCAACCACTACGCGTAATCAAAAGACATACCAAGGTTTGTGAAACTGACCAAATCTGGCTTAGTATTGATGATGCGATTACTGCAGGGATTCCAACACCTGTACGTAAAATTTTACAATCACTAGAAAATCAACAATATCGCTTGGTCTAAACAGACTACAGACCACGCCAGTAATAGCGGCACGCTTAATATTCTAGTCATTATTCCTAAGAATTCAGCGTGCTAACGCCTTGTTTTCAGTTGATATTTATAGCCCTAAAGGGTCATTGATACTTACGTCACAACCGATACAATGGTTTTTATTGTGAAGTTAGTATGCTCTGTAAATTAATATGACACTTGAAGCGAAATTATAAAATAATGAATTTTAATCTTAACCCATTGTATGGCAAGCCATTGATAATACTGGCTGGGTTAATGGTGTGCGCTAGCAGTATGGCAAGTGAAGCTAACACTGAGGTTAATGCACAAGAAGTTAAAAAGTCCTTAAAAAACCCAAATGCAATGTTAGTTGAGATGGCATTTAAGTTTAAAAATACACCTGGCTCTGCAAACGGTTATGCAGAAGCAGCGACAAGCTACTGTCATGCAGCAAGAGATGGTGATGCCGATGCACAATATGCACTTGGTTGGATGTACGCGAATGGTAAAGGCGTCTCAATAGACCAAAGTATTGCTGCACAATTATACGCTATGGCAGCAGAACAAAATCATGCGCGTGCAATTGAGTCACTTGCTACAGTTGCAAATACAGTTCCACCCTCAAAATTACCTGCCTGCTTGCTGCCAGATCCACCAAAAATGGTAGTTGCAAATAGTAAAAATACAGATCAGAAAACGATATCTGATCAAACGGCTGCATTATTTTATTCTCAAAGCCGCATCTTAAAATTGGTAGATAAACTTGCGCCCCGTTACTTGATTGATACTAATTTAGCGATGGCATTCATTGCTGTAGAGTCAGGGTTCAACGTGCAAGCAACCTCGCCAAAAAATGCACAAGGTTTAATGCAGCTTATTCCTGAAACAGCTGAGCGATTTGGTGTAAAAAATGCTTACAAGGCTGAAGACAACATTAAAGGCGGGCTTGCCTATTTACAGTGGCTACTTGCCTATTTCAAAGGTGATGTTGAGTTAGTTGCTGCTGCCTACAATTCAGGTGAACGTGCAGTGGACAAATATAAAGGTGTTCCACCATACGCAGAAACGCAGATGTACGTGAAAAAAATAATTGGCCTCTATAATAAGTCATCACATCCTTATCGTGATGACTTAGTAAAAGCTTCGCCAATGCTTGATTTGGTAAAGAAAAGATCAATCTGAGCAGTTAAATAAAAAGCGGCATAGGCCGCTTTTTATTTAACTTATTTCTGATCCCAAGACTCTTCCCACATACAATGTTTAATTTTATGACGATTTGCGATCAATTCATCAATCGTTGGCTCATCATTCAAAGCACGTTTAATCGCTAATTTAGTAGCATCATAATTATTTTTGTACATATCAGCTTTATCAAGATTAGCGTCTTTAGCCGCCCCTGGATCAATCCACACCAAGCTGATAATACATAAATCATTCACTTGGTCTTTAGGAATAATACCTTCAATCACACAATCTAAAATAGCATCAGCTGTTGCCGCTTGTACTAAGCCACCAAACAACTCGATATTCGCGCTGTCTTTTAAAGTCACTTTTGGCACCATCATACAAGCAGGCCGTACTAATTGATTAATGTCACGCACTGCAAACATTGCCGTATGACCTTTGCTTTGCGCCATCATGTTAGCAAACGCTTGACCTACTGGGCCATCGACACTTCCGATTAAAATTTCTGGCATCGCTGCACTAACGTCTTTACCTTCAGTAAATATAGTCGCTTCGCCTGCTTTAAAAATGATTTTTGACATGAATAATCCTTGAATATTAGTGAATAAAACTTAACTGTACAAGTTTATAGAATCGCCCAGATTTAAGCAATTTTCAAAATTTAAATTACCTATTTATAGTATCAACTGCATATCTACATGTGGAATATTCGCATCTTGATATATGCCGCTGGTTTCAATAAATCCAGCTTGTTTGTAAAAAGAAATCGCATGAGTTTGCGCTGTTAAGTTAATAACCTTACTGCCATGTACTTGGCAAATTGCAATTGCCTTAGCCAATAGCGCTTGACCAACGCCAAACCCTCGACAACTCTTTAATACTGCCATGCGTCCAATTTTTTGATGTTCAATAATACGTGCACAGCCAATAGGCTGATTATCAATACTAGCCAGTAAATGGATAGCTAAAGCATCTATTTCATCCCACTCAAAAATAGGATCCACCTGCTGTTCTATAATGAATACTGGCTCCCGCACCGCCATTAATTGCGCAGCGTGGTTAACCCAGCTGACTTGCATCACTTGAAAGTTTATCGCTTGAAAATTTGAAGGCATTTGTCACACTTTAATTAAAAGACTAATTTTGAACCGTATGCAATTTATTGTATTGACTGGCTTGCGGACTAAAACAGTTCGGTGCATCATGCACCTTTTAGTCAATTACCATTTATAATTTACTTAGTTAGTTTACTTAAGTCATCCAAAGGTTTTTACATGCAAAAATATCAAACAGCCGCTGCACGCATATTACTAGCACTCGTATTTTTAGGTTTAGTAATTTTACGTTTAATCGCTATCATGAACCACCCTAATGGTTATATTGACTATCAAGTGACTTTAGGCACAGTAGGGCTTGCCAGCATTTTTGCACCTCTATTAATTTTAGTACAATTAGTTGCTGGCTTAGGTTTATTGTTTGGCTATAGAACGAAATTATTTGCTTATCTATTAGCGGGTCTCGCATTATTTTTAGCGATTGTGTTGGGCAGATTTCAACCAGAAGTAATGTTTTTATACTTTGGCATTACAGGTGGTATGTTACTTTTAGCAGCACATCCACAAACTAGTTTTAGCTTAGATAACGCTAAAAAATAAATATTCTAAACGCAAATAAAAAGCGGTCTGAAATTATCTTTCGAACCGCTTTTTGTTGGTTTACTCGCTTCACTCCCACTCAAGTGCAGGATAGATCGTGTTTACATTCCGCCTATTAGCAACATTAAATAGTAGCCACTTGTCTTTTTCACTCGTAGCCGCAGTATCCATCGTGCTTTCCATACTTATGCCTTTTTTGATACTTGCGCGGATGTCGTTTAACAAAACATTTAAGTAGCGTTGTTCGTTATTTAGTGCAGTTAGCCAATCTTTAGTAAATGGCCCATGTCCAGGCACTACTTGTGTCACAGGATAAGTTTTTAATGTATCGATTGCTGCAATCAGGCCTTTAATATCACCCTCAACTACTGGCGTACGGTCTATAAATAATAAATCCCCAGTAAATAAAGTCTTAGTTTTACTATCTATCACTGATACATCAGTATTGGTATGTGCAACCACATAAGGTGTTACGGTTAAGGTTCTATCGCCTAAATCTAATGTGATGGGTTCTTTCACCAATAATGTCGGCTTTACTAATTCACTGCCTTTAGCATCAGCACCTAAATATTTTATGTTGAGCTTATCGTAAGCCTCTTTACGTAACTGCATCGCATCGGCTAATTTAGCGTGGCCAACAAACACTGGTTTATCTTCTAAAAATGCTGCATTACCAAAAATATGGTCTGGATGAACATGCGTGTTAATCACATACAAAATGGGTAACTGCGTTACTTTTTTAATTGCATCACGTAACTCATTACCCACTTTAAAACTACCGCCGGTATCAATCACTGCCACGCCTTTGCTACCCACCACAAAACTATCATTGCAGATATCACCTTGGTAACCAGTATCAATGTCTAAATGCTGGCCATGATGCACATAAATGCCTCCACCTATATCTTCAATCGCAAAACTATTCGGCTTCACTTCCGCATGCGCACAACTCACTAAAGTAAAAAATGTACACATCCATACTAAATGATTGAATCTAAACTGCCGGTTTGTATTCATGTTAACTACCTTTTGGAAGTATGCCGATTGTTAGGATATTACAGTGGCGAAAATGTTGCAGTGATGAATTATTACCATGATAATAGCTTAAACGAGGTTTACGTGTGACAGTTGTCACAAAGACTGAGATTAAGGTTTTTTGCTTAAGTACTTTGCTAAGGAATTTATATGATGCACAACACATCACGTTACACCAAAACTGCAGTGATTTTACATTGGCTTATCGCCATTTTTATTTTTGGCATGTTTGCACTAGGTTGGTACATGAGTGACTTACCTAAAGAAGCACCTAAAGAAATGGCCTATGATTTATTTGATTGGGGCATTTACACATGGCAATTAAGTGAGCCAACTGCACCAAGATCGTTCTATTTCAATTTACATAAATCGCTAGGTATTACCATTATGGCGCTTATCATCATCCGCATTTTATGGCGCATTACGCATCGCCCACCAGCCTTGTTAAGCTCATATAAGGCATGGGAGAGAAAATTAGCCACTGGTGCTCACCACTTGCTTTACCTGCTTATGATAGCGCTACCAGTAAGCGGTATTATTATGGCAACGTATAGTAAGTATGGTATTAAATGGTTTGGCATCCCGTTCATTAAAGGGCTAGATAACAACCCGTTACGCGAAATTTACAAAGAGGCGCATGAGGTGATTGGCATTATTATTTTAGTGGTTATTGGCCTTCATGTAGCAGGCGCACTAAAGCATAAGTTTATTGATAAAGATGACACACTAAAGCGTATATCACTTTAATTAGCCAAGTAAAAGCCCGTCACGTGTGAATAACAAGCTTTAGCTTGTATATTTCACGGGGAAGACCCTTGCGGTCTAGCGGGCTTTTTTAATTACTGATGATACTGTCTGCTATGTTCACGCACAGCTGCTAACATCGCTGCCGCATTTTCAGGTGGCGTCCACTGTGTAATACCGTGACCTAGATTGAATACATGCCCATTACCGTGTCCATAACTGGCTAATATATTAGCTACTTCTTTCTCAATCGCTGCTGGGGTTGAGAGCAAGATTGCAGGATCAAGATTGCCTTGTAGTGCAACTGTATTACCCACTCTTTTTCTAGCTTCGCCTACATCTACTGTCCAATCTAAGCCTAAGGCATCCGCACCTATTTCAGCTTGCGCTTCTAACCATAAGGCGCCGCCTTTGGTGAATACTACACTCGGTACTTTGCGACCTTCATTATTTTTAGTTAAACCTGCCACAATCTTTTGCATGTAATTAAGCGAAAATTCTTTATAGGCATTGTGTGAAAGCGCGCCGCCCCATGAGTCGAATATCATTACGGCTTGCGCGCCTGCAGCGATTTGGGCGTTAAGGTACTGAATAACCGTTTGTGCGGTTGTTTCTAAAATATGGTGCAATAAATCTGGCCTTGCGTAGGCCATTTTTTTAATCGTTAAGAAATCTGTGCCACCTTTACCTTCTACCATATAGGTCGCCAGCGTCCATGGGCTGCCTGAAAAGCCGATTAATGGCACGCGCCCAACAAGTGTTTTGCGAATTTGGCTCACAGCATCAAATACATATTGCAGTTTTGCCATGTCTGGCACCGTTAACTTGAGGATATCAGCTTCTTCGCGCAAAGTACGCTCAAATTTCGGACCTTCTCCTTCTTCAAAATACAGACCTAAACCCATTGCATCTGGCACGGTGAGAATATCTGAAAACAGAAT
>JACMNP010000052.1 GCA_014378495.1 Methylotenera sp.
GAAGCGCTTCAGTACCAGATGAACCTTTAATCATTGATAATATTGATTTCGCAAGTTCAGAAATTACAAGTCATGAATTTTCTTCACCAGACTTGGATTTCTCCAAGAAAGAAGCATTAGCAAATCCAACGATTAGTGCTCAAGTTGCAGATAGCAATACACTAGATTTTGATATGGATTTTAGTGCATTCAGTGCGCCAGTTATTGAAACTGCTGAGTCTAATTTACCAGCTACTGCACCAAATGATATTGTGTTTGATTTTGACCTTCCATCTGAAACAGTGGTTGATTCAGTTGCTACGTCATCCAAACTTGCAGATGCAAACACAGTTTCAGAAATCTCTTTTGATTTACCCAGTTTTGATCCCACTGTGGACGAAGACTATCCATTAGAGTCTACACCGTTAATCAGTGTAGAAAATGAGGTTGAGGCTAATACATTTGATTTGTCGTCAATCAGTCTAGATTTAGATGACTCAGTGACAGAGAAGTCACTTGATGAGCCTATATTAGCTGGCTCGGCCCCTGCCTTTGAGGATTCTAAATCTGGATTAACGCTGCCCTCTGTAACTACAATTGAGCCACCAGATGTTGATATTAAGCTAGATTTAGTTGCGGCTTATATTGATATGGATGATAAAGAAGGTGCTAAGGAATTGCTAGATGAAGTAATGAAAGAAGGTGGTGTTAAGCAACAGCTACGTGCGCAGCAAATGCTTAATAGTTTGGCTTAGTTCCTGCTCATTAAAAAAGCCGAGCCATAAGCTCGGCTTTTTTGTATATATTTCACACAAACACTTTATTTAAAAATACAAAATTTAAAACACAAAAAACTATGCTCACCTGCTTATGCACCCAGTAGTAAAAATATTATATTTCCTTTTGACTTTACTGCTTGTGAGTTTTTTGAGTCCTTTATTATTATGGATATTTTGTGCTTTACTGGTTATCTGTGCAGTAAAGCTGAATTTCAAAAAGTTTTTACGCGTTATTAAACGCACTAAATGGCTACTCATCTCAATTTTAATTATCTATGCATTCACTACACCAGGTGAGTATATACAGCAATTCCCAACTAACTTTGCGCCTACATATGAGGGTTCCAATTTAGGATTATTACAAGTCGCAAAGTTGTTAATTGCACTGGCAGCCCTAAATTTATTGTTTGCAACTAGTTCTATAGAGAGCTTAATGGCAGGTTTATATATGTTACTTTCACCACTTAAATTGTTTGGTTTAAATATTGAAAGATTTACTGCGAGATTGATGCTAACGCTAGACTATGTTGAAGAGTTGATTGCTGAAAATAATCAAAAATTCATCTTTCATCAATTAGATAAGATTGACTCTATTTCAGAAACCGACAATATTGAGAAAGAGATTGTTTTAGTGTTGCCGTTTTTTAGATGGATAGATAAATTTTTATTGGTCATTTTTATTGGTGCAGTATTGAGCTTAACCACTTACAGGCTAGTCGTATGAGGGTAGCGCTAGGATTATCTTATGATGGTGCTGGTTATTGTGGGTGGCAGAGTCAACCTTCGCGGTGCTCAGTACAGGATGCGCTAGAAACTGCAATTAGTTTAATTGCACTACACCCAGTTAGAGTACACGCCGCTGGTAGAACTGATACAGGTGTGCATGCTTTAAGTCAGGTGATACATTTTGATACTGACAGTCCGCGACCTTTATCTGCATGGGTGCGCGGTGTGAATGCGCATTTGCCTGATAGTGTGCGAGTGGAGTGGGCACAAGAGGTTGATAGTGATTTTCATGCAAGATTCTCAGCATTTAGCCGTAGTTATCAATATTTGTTGTATAACGCGCCGGTAGCTTCTGCCTTGATGGCCACAAAAGCAGGCTGGTTTCATCTACCACTGGACCTTGAGGCAATGAGTGAAGCAGCTAGTTATTTAATAGGAGAGCATGATTTTAGTGCATTCAGAGCTTCTGAATGCCAAGCCAAAACTGCAGTTAAACATATGCAAAAGGCTGAAGTGAGGGTAGCAGGTAAATATTTTATATTTGATTTTTCTGCAAATGCTTTTTTACAACACCAAGTCCGTAATATGATCGGTGCATTAGTTTATGTTGGAAAAGGTGCTCATTCGCCTAGTTATATCAAAGAGTTACTTCAAAAAGGTGATCGCACTTTATCGCCACCCACTTTTTCTCCATGTGGATTATATTTAACAGGGGTTGGGTATGATCCAAAATGGAGATTACCTATTAATCAACTTGCTCACAATCAGCCCGCTAGTCAATACAGCATGCAAGTGCTCATTTAAGCGTTACAATAACGTTTTGTAATCAATTAGCTTGTGGTGCTTGCTGCCCAAGCTATTCTTCAAGGGTTGTGTTTGAGAGTTAGAATTAAAATTTGTGGTATTACCCGATTAGAGGATGCACTTATTGCAGTGGAGCAAGGTGCTGATGCGATAGGTTTAGTCTTCTACGAACCTAGTCCACGCAATGTCACGATTAAGCAAGCGCGAGAAATAGCGAGTCAAATTCCAGCATTTGTAAGTGTTGTAGGCTTGTTTGTAGATGCAGATGCAACTTTCATCAAGGAAGTGATTTCTCAGGTTAAATTAGATCTTCTACAATTTCATGGTGATGAAACACCAGAAGAATGCGCACAATTTAACCATCCTTTTATCAAAGCAATCCGCGTGAAGCCTGATACAAATTTGGTACAATACGCAGAGGATTTTGTGGCTGCCAGAGGTTTGTTGCTTGATACTTACACTGAGGGTTTGCCAGGTGGAACAGGCCATATATTTGATTGGAATTTAATTCCAAAAAAGCTGACTAAACCAGTGATATTAGCCGGTGGCTTAAATGTAGGTAATGTTGCAAAAGCTATTTTAAAAGTACAGCCTTATGCAGTGGATATTAGCGGTGGGGTCGAAATTTCCAAAGGAATTAAAGATTCAGTAAAAATGGCTGCATTTATGCAACAAGTATTCAGTGTGAGTAACAACCGCTGAAGCGATTTATAATATATGTATTGATTTGTAATACATAGTTTAAGTAATAGTGGAGAATTAAACATGCAGCTTTATGATATGCCAGATTCACGTGGGCATTTTGGTCAATTTGGTGGTACGTTTGTGGCTGAGACGCTAGTTGAAGCGCTAGATGAATTACGATTAATGTATGAAAAGTATCGCCATGATCCTGTATTTTTAACAGAGCTTGCTTACGATTTGAAGTACTTTGTTGGACGCCCAAGCCCAATTTATCATGCAAAACGCTGGTCAGATAAAGTGGGTGGGGCGCAGATTTATTTAAAACGTGAAGACCTTAATCATACTGGCGCACATAAAGTTAATAATACGGTAGGTCAAGCTTTACTGGCTAAACGCATGGGTAAGCCACGTGTCATTGCGGAAACTGGCGCAGGGCAACATGGTGTGGCTACAGCGACAATTGCAGCGCGTATGGGGCTTGAATGTGTGGTCTATATGGGCAGTGAGGACGTTAAACGTCAGGCACCGAATGTATTTAGAATGAAGCTGTTAGGCGCAACTGTTGTGCCAGTGGAAAGCGGCTCTAAAACCCTTAAAGATGCGCTAAATGAGGCAATGCGTGATTGGGTGACGAATGTCCACAACACGTTTTACATTATTGGTACTGTTGCAGGGCCACACCCATATCCAATGATGGTGCGTGATTTTCAAGCTGTCATTGGTGTTGAAGCTAAAATTCAAATGCAAGAATTAGTTGGTCGTCAGCCTGACGCTGTGGTGGCCTGTGTAGGAGGTGGCTCAAATGCGATGGGTATTTTCTATCCTTATATTGATGTACCAAACGTGCGTTTAATTGGTGTTGAAGCTGCTGGCCTTGGTATGGAAACAGGTATGCATGCCGCACCTTTAACAGCTAATAGCCCAGTGGGCGTACTGCACGGTAATCGCACCTATTTAATGCAAGATGTCGATGGCAATATTATTGAAACGCACTCAGTTTCAGCAGGTTTAGATTATCCTGGTGTTGGCCCCGAACATGCTTGGTTAAAAGATATTAAGCGTGCTGAATATGTAGCGATCACCGACGATGAAGCGATGACAGCTTTTCATAGTTTATGTCGTACGGAAGGCATTATTCCTGCGTTAGAGTCTAGCCATGCTTTGGCCTATGCAGAGAAAATGGCGAAGACTATGAAAAAAGATGAAATTATTCTGGTCAATTTATCTGGTCGTGGTGACAAAGATATCAATACAGTTGCCAAACTTGCCAATATCACTCTATAAAAATTATTAAAAATGTCACGTATAAAATCTGTATTTGCAACGCTTAAACAACATAATAAAACGGCTCTAATTCCATATATTACTGCAGGTGATCCACACCCAAAACATACGGTTAATTTGATGCATACATTGGTTAAAAATGGTGCAGATATGATAGAGCTAGGTGTGCCATTCTCAGATCCAATGGCAGATGGCCCCATTATTCAGCGCGCTAGCGAACGCGCGTTAGCACACAAAGTGGGCTTAACTGCTGTGCTGGAAATGGTCAAAGCGTTTAGACAAACTAACCAAGTTACTCCCATTATACTGATGGGTTACGCTAACCCGATTGAAGCGATTGGCGCTATAGCATTTGCTGACCGCGCTAAGGCCGCAGATGTAGATGGTGTGATTACGGTAGATTACCCACCTGAAGAGTGTGGCGACTTTGTGCGAGAGTTACGCGCGCGCGACATTGACCCTGTGTTTTTATTATCACCTACTACCGAACCAAAACGGGTTGAATTGATTGTGAATCAGGCCAGTGGGTTTGTGTATTATGTTTCTCTTAAAGGCGTAACAGGGGCAGCTAATTTAGATATTGTTGAAGTTTCGGCTCGTGTTGCGGCAATTCGTGAGCAAACTAATTTGCCTGTCGGTGTAGGCTTTGGTATTCGTGACGCTACAACTGCGAAAGCAACCGCCGCCATTGCTGATGCAGTAGTCGTTGGTAGCCGCATGGTTCAAGTCATTGAAGCTTCAAATGAAGATAATCTACTCAGTAATGTTGCTGCTTTAATGACTGAGTTAAAAACAGCAGTTGATGCTGCCAAGCTTAATTAAAAATTAAGCGATATAAAACAAGTGATATAAAATATGAGCGCCGAAAAAGATGATAAAACGGATGTTCAGGGAGAAGTTAGTATGAGTTGGCTAGATAAGATTCCGCAAAAAATTAAACGAGTAGTGGGCGGAGATAAAAAAACGGTACCTGAAGGTTTATGGAGTAAATGCCCATCCTGCCAATCTGTTTTATATCGTAAAGATTTAGAAGATAATGCCGAAGTTTGCCCTAAATGTGCGTATCACAATCGTATTGGTGCACGTGCAAGATTGGCACATTTGTTAGATGCCGAAGGTCAGTTTGAAATTGGCGCATCGGTGCAACCAATAGATCCGCTTAAATTTAAAGACAGTAAAAGTTATGCTGATCGTATCAAAGAGTCACAAAAAGCTGTTGGTGAAAAAGACGCTTTAATTGTGATGCAAGGTAGCATTAAAGGTGTACCCACAGTGGTAGCTGCTTTTGAGTTCAAATATATGGGTGGCTCTATGGGGTCAGTCGTTGGCGAACGTTTTGTACGTGGTGTACAAACTGCGATTGATAATAAAATGGCGTTTGTGTGTGTAGCTGCCAGTGGCGGAGCGCGTATGCAAGAAGGTCTATTTTCGCTGATGCAAATGGCTAAAACAAGTGCTGCGTTAACGCAGTTAAGTAAAGCTGGTTTACCTTATATTTCCGTATTGACCGACCCTACTATGGGTGGAGTTTCAGCTAGCTTTGCGATGTTAGGTGACCTTATTGTGGCAGAACCGCAAGCGCTTATTGGATTTGCAGGCCCACGTGTCATTGAACAAACCGTGCGCGAAACATTGCCAGATGGTTTTCAGCGTGCTGAGTTTTTGCTTGAGCATGGTGCAATTGATATGATTATTGATAGACGTGAAATGCGTAATAAATTAGCATCACTACTTGCTAATTTAATGCGTTTACCTGCAGTTGCTTGACCAGTGTCAGATTCACTACTGGCGAACTTAAAGTCGTTAGTGAGCAACTAAACACACAAGAATGAAATATAAATGACTAACATGTTTAAAGACTTTTGCTATGCCTAGTGTTGCTATGCCAAGTAGTTTGGCAACTTGGCTTAGCTACATTGAAAGCCTACACCCTAAGTCCATTTCCATGGGTTTAGATCGTGTAAAGCAGGTAATCAAATGTTTAGATTTCAAGTCAAATTCTCTAACCAATACTCAGTCAAATTCAAACCCCACATTTCCGATTATTACTGTTGCGGGTACCAATGGTAAAGGTTCTACCTGTGCAATATTGGAGCAAATATATAAACAAGCAGGCTACCAAGTTGGTTGTTACACTTCACCCCATTTACTGCGTTACAACGAACGCGTGCGCGTAAATGGCAATGAAGCCACAGACGCCGATTTATGTGCAGCGTTCGCCGCTGTGGAAGTTGCTAGATTAAAAACGGCAACATTGCATGAAAATGGTGTTGCCATACAGCTCACTTATTTTGAAGTGGGTACATTAGCCGCGATATGGCATTTTATGCACGCGGATATTGATATCGCTATTTTAGAAATTGGTCTAGGTGGCAGGCTAGATGCAGTCAATGCTTTTGAACCTAATTGTGCAATTGTTACCAGTATTGATATCGATCATCAAGAGTTCTTGGGGAATACCCGCGAAAGTATCGGTTTTGAAAAAGCGGGTGTCTATCGAAAATCAATTCCAGCCATTTGCGGTGATGCAAATCCCCCAGCCTCTTTAGTGGATTACGCAAAAAAGATACAAGCAGACTTTAAATGCATACAGCGCGATTTTGAATATTTTTCGCTAGGCAATGCTTGGGAATATAAGAGGCAAGGCAAAGTTATATATACTTTGCCATTACCTGCACTGCAAGGGTCTTATCAGCTAGGTAATGCTGCATGTGCAATTACAGCTGTCGAGACTTTGCAATCTACTTTACCCGTTAATGCCAATGCACTTACAAAGGCAATGCATGAAGTAACTTTAGCTGGACGTTTTCAAACGTTAACTCGTAAAAGCGCTATGCACTCGGAAAGTAATGTTAAAGCAGTGATGAAGTCACATATTGTCATTCTAGATGTGGCGCATAATCCACATGCTGCATTTGCGCTAGCTGAAAATCTTAAAGCTTCTAAGCTACAAAAGGGTAAAACATTTGCGGTGTTTGCAATGTTGGCAGATAAAGATATCAAAGGTGTTATAGAAGCATTGATAGGAGAGATAGATGTATGGTACGTTGCGGGCATTGATAATATCCGCGGCGCTTCCGCTGTTGAATTGGCATCAGTGCTTACTAGTGTTAAACCTAATGCGAGCTATAAGGCATTTGATAGTGCAAGTGATGCTTATTTGCAGGCGTGTATCGACATAGAAGCCTGTATTGATAGTGCTGAAAATGATAAAATAATAGTGTTTGGATCTTTCTTTACGGTTTCAAACGTAATGCAGTTATTAAGCGATGGTTTGAAATAAGTGCATCGCTCAAAAAAATCAATCTAAAAGGAAGCAGTAATGCCACCTGTCTTAGCTAATGATCAAGAATTAGCCCTCAAAAAACGTGCACGTCGCCGCTTAGTTGGTGCTGTAGCGCTTGTGTTGTTAATGGTAATTGTACTGCCAATGATATTGAAAGATCGTGCTGCTTTAGCCCCACAAGAAGCGATTAAAATCACAATGCCTACATCAATCGCTCCCGTAGTTAATCAACAAGCTTTAGAAGAAAGTGTTCAGACGCCAACAGTTAAATCTGCAGCCATTGAGTCTACGCCAGAAGACTCTGTTAAAACGGAAGCTGATATAACGCCTAAAGCGTCAGCAGACATTACCGCTGAAGCTGATATTGCTGAAGAAAAGAAAAAAACTCAAGCAAGCATGCAAATTAAAGCCGATGCGGAATTGAAAGCTAAAGCAAAAGCATCTCAAGCAAAAGCCTCAGAAAGTAAGGCCATTGAAGCAAAAGCTACCGAAGTTAAAACGCAAGTAAAAACACCAACCAGTTTTGCTGTCCAAGTCGGGGTATATTCCGATATGGCGAATGTAAAACAATTACAAGAGAAATTAAAACAAGCGGGTTATAAGTCTCACGTTGAAACAATCAATACGCCTAAAGGTGATAAGTTTAGAATAAGGGCTGGTAATTTCCCCTCTCGCCAAGACGCTGCTTCAGCACTTACAAAAATACAAGCAGCTGGCCTGCCGGGCATGGTGATTGGCAATGACTAATGTTGATTAGTCGGTTTTAGATAGCATGACCAGTTTTGACTATCTGGTGTTAGTGATTATTGCGCTCTCAATTATATTGAGTGTAATGCGTGGTTTATTAAGAGAAGTATTGGCGATTTTGGGTTGGGTTGCTGCATTTTATGTCGCTAAAACTTACACGTATCAGGTTTTACCAATGATGCCAGTCAATATTCCTACAGAGCCTTTACGCATACTAGCAGCGTTTTTAGTACTATTTTTAGCAACTTTATTAGTCGCTAGTCTATTAGCCATTGCATTATCTGCAATTTTTAAGAAAATTGGCTTAGGCTGGTTAAACCGTTTATTAGGCGCTAGTTTTGGCATGGTGCGTGGTTTGCTTATTGTATGTGTATTGGTATTTTTAGCCGGATTTACGAGTGCGCCAAAAGACGCCCGTTGGCGTGATGCCATGTTTAGTGCGCCTCTAGAGGCATTAGTAACAAGTATGTTGCCTTGGGTACCAGTGAGTATTGCTAAGTATGTGAAATATGATTAAACCAACATGTAACTTGCTTAGATGACTTTGACTTAGATGACTTGATTTAGATTAAATATCGCGTGCAGACTTGAATAACAGTGTTAATGTCAGCATCTTGTAGCCATAGACATTAATAAATACAGATTTAATTACTTAAGGCTCTATCCATGTGTGGAATTATAGGTATTGTAGGCAAAGCACCAGTCAACCAGCAGTTATATGATGGTTTGCTAGTATTGCAACATCGTGGGCAAGATGCTGCTGGTATTGTAACGTGCGATGGCAACACGTTTTTTATGCATAAAAATAATGGTCTCGTGAAAGATGTCTTTCAAACTCGCCATATGCGTAGCTTGATAGGTAATGCAGGCATCGCACATGTACGTTATCCAACAGCAGGTTCATCCAGTGCGGCTGAAGCGCAGCCTTTTTATGTCAATTCTCCATTTGGTATTGTGTTGGGTCACAACGGTAATCTAACAAATTCAGATCAACTTAAGCAAGAAATGTTTAGACAAGACTTGCGTCATATCAATACTAGCTCGGACTCTGAAGTGTTGTTGAACGTGCTAGCACATGAAATTGAAAAAACATCGCACAATATTATCTTAAATAACGACATGGTGTTTGATGCAGTCGCTGGAGTGCACAGGCGTTGTAAAGGCGCTTATGCAGTAGTCGCTATGATTGCAAATTTTGGCTTATTGGCATTTCGCGATCCGTTCGGTATTCGTCCATTGGTTATTGGTATGGCAGAAACTGAAAAAGGCATTGAGTATATTGTGGCATCAGAAAGTGTTGCGCTTGATGTACTAGGTTTCAAAATGTTACGTGATATCGAGCCTGGTGAGGCCGTATTTATTGATATGGAAGGTAATTTATTTTCACGTCAATGTGCTGAAAATGCAAAATTAAATCCTTGTATTTTTGAGTACGTTTACTTAGCGCGCCCTGACTCAGTAATAGATGGTGTATCTGTGTATCAAACGCGTTTAGATATGGGTGCTAGCCTTGCGAAAAAAATCAAACGTGAGTGGGCTGATAAGCATATTGATGTGGTGATTCCAATTCCTGATACTAGCCGTCCTAGCGCATTACAACTGGGCATTAGTTTGGGCTTAGATTATCGCGAAGGCTTTATTAAAAATCGTTATATTGGTCGTACTTTTATTATGCCAGGGCAGGCATTACGTAAAAAATCAGTGCGTCAAAAATTGAATCCTATTGGTATAGAGTTTAAAGGCAAGAACGTATTATTGGTTGATGACTCAATTGTACGTGGTACTACTTCGCAGCAAATTGTACAAATGGCACGGGATGCAGGTGCTAATAAGGTCTATTTTGCTTCTGCTGCGCCACCAGTGCGTTTTCCGAATGTTTACGGTATTGATATGCCTAGTCGCGATGAGTTGCTAGCTACAGGACGTACTGATGATGAAATATGTAAAGAAATTGGTGCTGACGCTCTGATTTATCAAGACTTAGATGAGCTGGTAAGAGACGTTAAATTAAGTAATCCTAAGATTATTGATTTTGATTGCTCATGTTTTGACGGTAAATATGTCACTGGTGATATTGATGATGCTTATCTTTCACGTATAGAGTCTGCACGTGGAGACTTAAATGGTAATCAAAAGCCTGCAAACTCAAGTACGCAAATGGATTTGAATTTAATCAATGCTGATGAGGAAGATGAAGTAGTTGAGCTTGTTTAATCAGTTTTTTTGACGACTACTTTTCCAAACTATTGTCTTGATTACACGCTCCTTGACTACTTTAATTGTTAAGACTAATATGAAGTTGCGCTGATTTGAGTGACTTAAACTAAATAAGGTCTTACTCAGCTTGCGAGCGCATTATAAATACTGCTAAAGCGAGTTAAAAAAGAACCCGTTTTGGCTTAAATGCTTAAACGGGTTTTTTATTGCCTGATTTTTAAACGTTATGTTGTGAATGTAATGGATAACTGCTATGAAAAAAGAACTGTCAGATAAACAAATTTATCATCCTGAAACACTGAGCGTCCGTGCTGGTAGCGAAGCTACCGAATATGGTGAGAATTCAGAAGCAATATTTTTGAACTCTAGTTTTAGGTTCAAAAATGCGGCACAAGCCGCTGCACGTTTTGGTGGTAGTGAACCCGGTAATATCTATTCGCGCTTCACTAATCCTACCGTGACCATGTTTCAGAATAAATTGGCCGCTTTAGAAGGTGCAGAGCAGTGCGTGGCAACTTCAAGCGGTATGTCAGCAATTTTAGCTTGCGTCATGGGTTTGTGTAGCGCGGGTGATCATGTGGTTGCTTCACGCAGTATTTTTGGCACCAGTGTGCAATTGTTTGGCAATATTCTAAAGCGCTGGGGCTTGGAAGTGACGTTCGTATCACTAACTGATTCAAAAGAGTGGCAAGCTGCTGTCACATCAAAAACTAAATTGTTCTTTGTAGAAACGCCATCAAACCCACTGACTGAAATATGTGATATTCAAGTACTTGCTGATATTGCACATCAGGCGGGTGCGTATTTGGTGGTAGATAATTGTTTTTGCACACCTGCCATTCAAAAGCCATTGGCTTTGGGCGCAGATATTATTATTCACTCAGCCACCAAGTATATCGATGGTCAAGGAAGATGTTTAGGTGGGGCAGTGTTAGGAACCAAAGCACTTATGGAGCCAGTGTATGCCTTCTTGCGTACCGCTGGCGTTACCATGAGCGCATTTAATGCTTGGGTGTTTTTAAAGGGCATGGAAACACTTTTTGTACGTATGGAGGCGCATGCAAAAAATGCATTAGCTTTGGCCAAATGGCTTGAAGCGCAACCACAAGTGGCTCGTGTACATTATCCTGGCTTAGCATCGCATCCTCAACATGCGCTTGCGATGCGCCAACAAACTAACGGTGGTGGAATTGTTAGTTTTGAAGTGAAGCCAAAAGCTGGCCAAGCTCAACAAGAAGCTGCATGGGCTTTAATTGATGCGACACAGATGATTTCAATCACTGCGAACTTAGGGGATGCTAAAAGCACCATCACGCATCCTGCAAGTACTACACATAGTAGAGTTTCGGCTGAAGCGAGAGCAGCAGCTGGTATTACTGATGGTTTGATCAGAATCGCGGTGGGTTTAGAGCATATTGAAGACCTCAAAGCTGACTTGGCATTTTTAACTAGCTAAAAGTAAATTTAAGCAATTTGATTTGAGGTTTTAATCAGCATTTAACAAGCTAGCTTTAGCTTGTTAACTCAAGCTTAAAACTACTACTTAGCATGCTAATCATGTTAAAATTTGCAACACATAAAAACTATTATAAGTCAGTCTACACATGGATCAATTCGCTAAAGAAACCCTACCAATTAGTTTAGAAGATGAGATGCGTAGATCGTATCTTGATTATGCGATGAGCGTAATTGTCGGCCGCGCATTACCAGATGTACGCGATGGTTTAAAGCCAGTACATCGCCGTGTTTTGTTTGCGATGCATGAGCTAAGCAACGACTACAACAAGCCCTATAAAAAATCTGCACGTATTGTTGGCGATGTGATTGGTAAATACCATCCGCATGGCGATACAGCTGTATATGACACCATTGTTCGGATGGCGCAAGATTTTAGTTTGCGTTATATGCTGGTAGATGGGCAAGGGAACTTTGGTTCTGTCGATGGTGACAATGCGGCGGCGATGCGTTATACCGAAATCCGTATGTCAAAAATCGCACATGAGTTGTTGGCTGATATTGACAAAGAAACGGTAGATTTTGGTCCTAACTATGATGGTAGCGAGCATGAGCCGCTTATCATGCCTGCACGTATTCCAAATTTACTCATTAATGGTAGTTCTGGTATTGCCGTGGGTATGGCGACCAATATTCCGCCGCACAACTTAAACGAA